>DATBDZ010000356.1:0-36573 GCA_036276235.1 Humisphaera sp.
GGGAGCCGATCGGGAAGAATGCCCGTCTTCTCTATGAAAAACTGTTATCGCTTCCGCAGCATCAAGCCATGATCACGTCTGAAATCTTAGATTGGTTCATGTCGCAAAAAATCATAATTAGCGAAGACGTGCTGCGGAAAGAAATCCTCCCGCAACTCAATCTCTACGGCATCAAAAACAAGCCGCGAATCGGCTACTTCATCCCCGCTTCCGCACGTCCACAATCCGGCGATACCCCCCGCTAAGACCCCCGGCATAACCCCCGCAACCTTCCCGCTGGATTTGGTCCCATTGGGCCGATGCAGCACGCGCAGACAGTTTTGCCGCTCGGAGCAATGGCTCGGTTGGCACGGATTCCGTCGAAGTGGCTGCGCGAGCAAGCCGAGGCGGGGACTATCCCCCACCTGAACGCGGCGGGGCAACTGCTCTTTAATCCCGAGATCGTCAATCAATACCTCGTGTCGCTGGCCTCTGCGCGCAAGGCAGAAGGGGCGGTTGCAGTCCGTGACTAATCCCGTCGTCAAATCTCAGGCAGACGATCGGCTGGTCTGTGCATTAGTGGAAATGTTGACGCCGAGCGTGGTGAAGGCGTGGAAGGACAACAAAAAACGGCCGCTCGGAAACGCCGCCAAAGCAATCCGAGACAGCCGCGAAGGATCGACAGATGGTAGCAACCGAAAAAACTGAATCAACCGAGCCGATCATCTGCCGCGATATCACGTGCTTCGCGCACGTGCCGGAAGATTTAATCACGCTTCGCCAGTGGGTTCTGTGGCAATACGAAGAGCGCGACGGCAAGAAAACGAAAGTGCTCTACGGCATCAATGGACGCCGCGCCAAGTCGAATGTGCCGACGACGTGGAGCAGCTACAGCGAAGTCTTAGAGTGCTACCGCGACGGCTCGCCAGCATCGGACGGCATCGGCTTTGTGTTTCTCGACGGAGGCGGTCTTGTCGGTATCGACATCGATAACTGCATAAATGCCGATGGCACATTCAAGGCTTGGGCGGAGCCGATCTATCGAAAGATTGCCACCGATGCCTATTGTGAGATTTCACCATCCGGCAACGGATTGAAACTGTGGACGCGGGGCACGCTGCCCGGGGGCAAGGGGCGGCGCAAGAGCGGGCTGGGTGACGATCGCAAAGGCGCGATCGAAATGTATCAGCGTCTCAGGTTTTTTACTGTGACCGGCCGGCGGTTTCAGGGGGTGACGGCATGATTGCCGAAGCCGCCAACCTTAACGAAGTGTATGCCGAGCAGTTCCCGCCGCGCGTGGAAGTGAAGGGGCCCGCGTCGGGCGTCGGGATGAATGCCGATGCCTCCGCGATATTGGACAAGGCACGCAACGCCGACAACGGCAGCAAGTTCTGCAAGCTGTTCGACCGCGGCGATATTTCGGATTATGCAGGTGACGATTCCCGCGCCGATCAGGCGCTGGTGAATATGATCGTCTTCTGGACAGGGCCGGACCGGGGGCTGGCCGATCAATTATTTCGTTTGTCCGCGCTCTGCCGCGACAAGTGGCTAAAGCGCCCCGACTACCGCGAAGCGACGATCGGCAACGCAATCGCACTCGGAAAGTTCTACGACCCAAACCACGGCAAAACAAAGGTTTACGACCCCGTGCCGGACCTGGGGGATGCTCACGCGGCGGGGGCGGCGGATGAGGCGGCGGACAATTCTTTCGTTAATTCCGTTTCTTTAGTCCCTACTTCTGAAAAAGAGTGGCCTGAACTCCACGTTGATGCCTTACATGGTCTTCCTGGGGCGTTTGTTGTTCAGACTGAACCGCATACAGAAGCGGATCCCGCAGCGGTTCTAATCCAGCTATTGGCATCGTTTGGTAGCGCCGCTGGTCGAAATGCCTACTTTGTTGCTGGTGGTTCCCGTCACTATCCGAATCTCTATGCGACGTTGGTCTGTAGAACGTCGAAGGGACGCAAGGGAACATCGTGGGCGGTTGCTAAACATCCCTTTGAGCGCATTGATCCTGATTGGCTCAACAACTGTGTCAATTCCGGTCTGTCTTCTGGTGAAGGTTTGATCTGGCAAGTACGCGATCCAATCGAGAAGCGCGTTGCAGTCAAAGCGAAGGGAAGACCTACAGGGGAATATGACACGGTGATTGAAGACGATGGAATTCCAGATAAGCGTCTGATGGTTCTGGAATCTGAATTTGCCAATGTGCTGAAGGTGATGCAGCGCGATGGCAACACCGTGTCAGCAGTCATCCGCAACGCATGGGACAATGGCAATCTCAAATCGATGGTCAAGAATTCGCCAGCGTGTGCTACATCGGCTCACGTCAGCATCATCGGCCATATCACCTTCGATGAACTTCGCCGCTACATGGATCGCACTGAAGCCGCCAATGGGCTTGGCAATCGCTTCCTTTGGGCCTTAGTGCGCAGGAGTAAATGTCTTCCTGAAGGTGGTGACCTTCAGTCCGAAGACTTTTCTGATTTGTATGACCGGATGAATGCAGCTCTGAGCAACGCCAAGACCGCTTCTCTCATCACACGCGATTCGGCAGCAAAAGAACTGTGGGCATCGATCTACCCAACTCTGTCGGAAGGTCAACCGGGAATGACCGGAGCGCTTACAAGCCGCTCTGAAGCTCAGGTAATGCGTCTGGCGATGATCTACGCCTTGATGGATGAACAGCGAATGATCCGTCTTCCACATCTGAAGGCAGGCATAGCGCTGTGGAACTATTGCGAGTCTTCAGTCCGTTACATCTTTGGTTCAAGTATGGGTGACCCGGTAGCGGATGAACTGCTCCAAGCATTGCGAGCACGTCCAGAGGGAATGACCCGAACTGAGATCAGCCAGCACTTCGCCAACAACCGAGAGGCAGCACAGATTAGCAACGCGTTGATGGCAATGTCAGAGCGTGGCTTAGTCCGCATGAAGAAGGAAGAAGGTCAGGGAAAAGGTCGTAAGCCAGAGCGGTGGTTTTCTGTCTATGGGACGAAACAAACGAAACAAACGAAAGAATAGAAATCGTGGTTGATTGGGCATTCATTTTGACCGGCAGCAACGGCACCAGCGAGCCAGAACGCGAGCGCGTGCAGAGCTTCCTGAAGAAGATCGGCAGGCATTACGGCTTGCGTGTCGCCTTCGCGCCCGTTGCTCAGGACTCACGAGCCGACGATCAGCCGCACATCCGGACGCCGAAAGCCTCGACGCGTCAGCGGGGCAGCAAACGCAAGCAAAAGGCATCGGAGCAGGAGGCATCGGTATGAGACTGCCACCATCGATATGGGCCGGGACCGTTGCCGTCTGTCGGTTGCCAGTTGTGCTACCGCCGCACCGAACCTGCCGTGTGCTGGGGTCGCGGCTCGTGGTCGCCATCGGAGATGAAGGGCGCGAGCGGCCGAGCGCCAAATGCAGCCGTTTTGGAAGGGTACGGGGGGACGGCTGGCGCGACGGGGGGCGGCCTAGGTTCTTTCCAGTACAGCCGCCAGGCAGGGTGGAGTGCTTGCTCGGCTCAAAAGAGTTTCGTCGTCAAAACGACATCCGCAATGCAACTTGAAACAGAAACAGGCAACGCAAAATGTTCTACCTAACCAACAAACCCGACCGACCGACCGCGATCAGGACCGCCCGCGCACTTGCCGAGCTGGTAGGTCGCGACCCGGCCACCGTCTGCCGCTGGCTTGCCGATGAGCGCTGGCGGTTCGGCAAAGCGCCGTGGTCGTCCGATCAGTTGCCGGCCATCCGCCAATGGATCGCCTCAGAGCTTCGGACCGGCCCCGACCCGGTTCTACAGCCGTTGCGCGCCACCAAGTTGCGGGAGCAGGTTCGGCAGATCAGGGCGCAGGCCGACGCCGCCGAGACACAACTGGCCCGCGAGCGTGCCGCCCTACATGACCGGGAGGAGTGTCGCCTTGAATCCATCCGCCGCGCTCGCCTCTATCGCCGTGGCGTTGCCGGTGTCGCAGGGCAGGCAGCAGAGCTTGCGGTGACGTGCGGGTTGCCAGCAGGGGCCGCGGCGAAGCTACAGCGTGAAGTGCAGGGCATCATTGACCGCGCCTTGCAGTTCGTCGTCGGCGCGGAAGTGGAGGCGGAGTTATGACCGGCCAAATGTATGCGAAAGAAAGGGTATACCGGGGGTGGGTCCCCGCCGGGGGGCTTCGGGTCCCCTGCCGGCCGCCACCCGTATGCGAACGCAGAACCGGCTAAAAACATTCACTCGCATCAGATCAATTCCCGCAGTTGATTGACGCAAAAACGCCACAAAGGGCGCAGCGATGCTAACGATTTCCCCAAATCCTCTCCTCCTCGACCGCGAGCAGCGCGAGCTCGCCAGCAAGACGGTCCTGCGCCGCCAGAGTGGCAAGCGCCGGATGGTCAGCGCGTTGCAAGCCAGGAACGCAGTGCGCGACATCGCGGAACTGCCCGCGCTCGAGGAATCGCTGCATTGTGTCTGTCGCGGAAATTTTCCACTTTGGAGCATCGTCCCGGCTTCCCCGAAACTCGCCGCGCCGGCCACAATCACCGCGCTCTATCTCGCAACTTTGGGATTCTCATCGAGCAACGCCGCCGATTTGTTTGAGCTGATGGACGCCGGCCAGATCAAAACCGTTGCCATCGTCGCGTCGGTTTTCTTTCAGCGGCAGAACCCCAAAGAGTACGGCATGATGGACGCCGGGATCAGGGAGCGCGGGCAGCGACTGGTTGCACTGCGCAGCCACGCCAAAGTTATCGCGTTCAGCCTCAGCGATGGGCGACAGTTCGCAGTTGAATCGTCGGCGAACCTTCGCAGTTGTCGGAACCTTGAGCAGTTCAGTTTCACTCAGTCGCCATCGCTCTACCAGTTCCACCGCGATTGGATCGAGCAGGTAATCAGCGCCGCCGGCAAGGGGGCGCGATGAGCACCGCGATCACCAAAGCCAAACCGTCGGCCGGTCAGTTGGAACAAGTCCGGAAGTGGATTGTCGCCGGTGGGTCCGAGCAGGAGATCATCGAAGCGATCGCCACCACCTACCCGGATGCCAAGGCGCGGCCGCTCATTGTTGAGGCCATGGCCGTCATCGCGAAGAGCGCTGACGCCGACAAGGAAATTGTGAAGGGCTGGGCAATCGAAGCGACCAGGAGCATCTACCAAATTGCCAGAGAAGTCGGCGACCACGCCACAGCGTTGCGCGCGATCCGCCAGATTCAGGACTTGTCCGAGAGATAAGATGTTCGAGCGAAACAGACAACCCGAGGCAACCGGCTGGCTCACTTTGGAAGAGTGCGCGGCGGCGGTCGACGTGACGCCACAAGGTTTTAGCAAAACCTTTCGCCCACACGCGCCGCCGTCCGCAGTTCGCAACGCTGGCAAGAAAGGCGTCTTGATCCACTTCCGCCAGATGCTCGACGCCTACATTGCTGACCGCATCGCCAAAGCGCCACCCAGGACAGGGGATCCACTGATGGACGTTCCCGACTCCTCGCCCGCGCTGGAACGGTGGCGATTGGCGCGGGCGGAAATGGAAGAGATCGCGCTTGCCGAGAAGAAGCATGAAGTTGTCGCCATAGCTGTCATGCGGCCGGGAATGAACACGTTGATAAGCGTGATGCGGAACGTCGCCGAGCGACTGCAAAGGCAATTCGGCAATGAAGCCAGCGACATCTACAACGAGGGCATTGATGAAGCGATCAAAGCGTGTGACCGAATGTTCGACCAGCTCACCGGCAAGCCCGGACCCGCACACGAAAGCAGCGATCAAGTTAATCAAAAAGTGGACGGCCGCCATGAAGGTGAAGCTTCCAACGAACAAAAAAACTAACCGCCGGTGAACCGGCAAAAGGATAACGATGTTGAAGTTTTTGAAGACCCTGACAGACAAGCGACAAGAGCGCGAGATCGACCGACGCGAGCAATACGAATCACTCTTGCATCGAGCCGCCAGCAAAGACGACCTGAGCGCCGATGAGTCAATCGAACTCGACGCGCTCCATGCGGACTTCGGAGCCGGCGAAGACCTTGCGACCATCGCGGCCGCGATCAGCGAATACCGCCAGCTATCCGCCGTCGCCGCGCAGATTGCCAGGTTGCAGAAGGACAAGACGAAAGCCGAATCAGCGGTCGATGAGCACGACGCCGCGAGCAAGCGCATCGAGCACGAGCGACGCGCCGAGGACGAGCGGCGAACGAAGCAACGCCAATCGCTTTCAAGTGCGCGGAGCGCGGCACAGCAGACCGTGAAGGAAGCCGAAGCCGCCATCGATCGCCGCGCCGCTATCGAAGCGAAGTATTGGCAGTTGCTCAAAGTGGCCGACCCGGCGATTGCCCAGGGCAAAGCAGCCGTCGCGCAGGCCGCCGAGGATGCAGCGCGTCCAGTTGTGGTGGGGATCGCCTTGACCGACACCGACGCCTGCCTTGATCTGGCTCGCTACATCGGGACTTCCGGCCGCTTCGAGCTTGACGGACATCCGATCCTTGCCGGCGAAGGCATCGACGAAGACCAACGCCGTGAGCTGGAGCGATTCATCCGCGCTGTTGACGCAGGCGACATTGACCTGAAAAGCGCCAGATTCTTGCGGAAGAGCTTCGGCAATTATCGCCAGCCGTGCGCGGACCTGCGCGACAAGACGACGGTCGTCTTCGATGATGTGATGAACAACCTGAAATACAGCCCCGGGCGCTGGCGTGAATTCGATCGCCCCTACGTTCTACATCCGGGCCCAGGCAGCACGGTTAAGGGATACCGCGCGATGGTTGCCGAGATCAGCGCCGCGATCGCTCGCGCAAAGGGCGCGTCGCATTCACAGGAGCAGGCCGCGATGCGTGAATCGCGACAGACGGTAAATGCAAATTGGTAATTCTTGCGTCCCGTCGCGAAAACCAATCGCGGCGGCCGGTATCAGCGCCTGAGCCGGTCAAGGGGCAGGCTTTTGAAGGAGCCTCCTCCTGTCGCATGCGCGACCATGCGGTTCACCCAGCCCATCGGGCGCAGTCGCAATCCCGCAGACGGTTAACAGCCGTCGGCGGGGAATGAAAGCTTTAACAGCGGCAACAGCCGCAAGGAAATAAAAATGTCCATTCTTCTCACACCCCGAAGCGGCAATTCGCGAAAGTCCAACTACGCGATGACAAGCGACGAGGCGAAAATCGAAGCATATCTCAGCCGGTGCCATGAATTCTCGCGCGAGAAGCTCAACGCGCTGGGGAACTTTCCCAGCGCGGGAACGCTGGAGGAGAGAACCGCATTCAGTAAATCATCCGAGCGATGGTTGGGCCTCTGCCAGCGATTTGCCGCCGGTGCGCGCATCCTGCGAAAAGGCGACGGGATGACAGCGCCGGTAAAGGGATTGCTTGAGCAGGAGAAGGTCGTAGATGGAGCAACGCACCCGCTTCCCGGCTGGCTCACAGGGCGAGATACCCACTCGCAGGAGTTTGACGCCGACAATCCTCTTCACGCGCGCATCGGCGCGGAGATGGAAGAGATGCAGCGCGAAACGCTGGAAACAATCATTCCGAGGTTGATCGGGCCATGGGCCAAGCAGAGAGCGCAGGAGGTTCTTGCGCGGAAGTTTGGCGTCGGAACCGCCAAGGATTCCTCATTCACGGCCAAGCTCGACAAGGCCACAGACCACGAGCTTACAACGATGCGTCACGACAACACTCTACCGACCGACCAGCAGGCCGCGGTGCGCGACGAAATTCGCCTCCGTGCCTCTTTGACCAAACGCCAGGAGCAACCCACTATGACCGTCACGACCACCACGACTACCCCGATGAACAGCGCCGCCAAGCTGGCCGCCGCCGAATGGGCGAAGCTACCACAGGCAACGCGCGAAAAGTGGAACAGCGACCAGCAGCTATTCATCGAGGCGCGCGAGCGCGGTTTCACCAACCCCGACCGCGCTATCGGCGCAAGACTGGACGCGGAAGCCGCAGCGCAGGAGCAGCAACGCCAAGAGCAGGCCGCGAAGTCGTCGGGATGCGAAACCGCCATCGGCCGCGCGATGAAGTCGCACGGTGGCGGCAACTACAGCATGAGCTATGCGGACTACCAACGGAGCAAAGATCGCGCGAATTGATCCGCCGCGTCCCTTTCGTTCGGCGGCGCGGTGAAAGCCGCGCCGTCGGATTGTTTGCTTCTTTCCCGGTGCGCGGTGACACGCCGCCGCGCCCGGCGATTTTGAATCGTGATTGAAGCTGGCCGGTGGCCACCGGACAAACATCGCCGCGATGTTACCAGATTCATCCCAACAGTTTCGCGGCAGAAGGAGCATGCAGCAGCTCGTGAATCAGAGCATTCATGCCAATTATTGTTACACAGCGATATTCTGGAAGCAGCCTGCGCAAAGTCTCGAATGCGTGGGTTGCGCGCGAAAGCTGGAACGTCACCGGCACGCCAGACAAATCCACGGCGATTGAAGTCGCGTGCTCGCACAACCTGCCGCACTCGATCAATCCCAACATGCGCGCGGGGCATCGCGACGCGAGCAACTACAAGGGTCCGCTGTCGTGGATCGTGACGGCCGATTTCACCTTTGGCGATCACGGCGCATGCGCCCAGACACCGCTGGATGAGCCAGCCAAGATTTTAGCCGAGGCGGGCATCGAGATGGTCCCCACTGACATCGACAAAGATCAGAATGCGATTTTGAACTCGGCAGGTGACCCATTCGACCCGCCGCAATCGGGTGCGGTTCACACGCTCGGCTTATGCGTCCGGCTGGCCGTGCCTTTTTACAACATTCAGGAAGCCATCAAGATCACGGACGCCGTGAACAGTGACCCCTTCGAGCTTCGCGGTGCCGGCGGCGTTGAACCAGGACAATGCCATTGCCGTTCCTACAAGCCGACGGAGGATTACACGGAAAATGCGCCATTCGTGTGGGTGGAGTACGTTTTTGAATTCGCCGAAGGCGTAGAACCATGGCAAAGCATCACTTTCGATGAAGGCCGAAACGGCTGGTATGTGAACCTCTTCAATGAAACTGTTAAAGGCCAGATTTGCTACAACGACGGAACACCGGTTAATCAGGATGTTCGCTTAGATGGAACTGGCAAGCCGATGGACCCCAAGATGAAGATTGTGGACAAGGACGGCAAGACGTGGCCGCCCGTCAACAATCCAAACAAGCCGCCGGGAATCGAAATACTCAAAAGCCGGAGCAACGCGACCGCCACGAGCCTGATTTGGCGCGACAAGCAGCAGGTGCCTTTCACCGGGCTGATTTAACTGGAAATCAAATGCTCAACCGACTCGACATAACGCCGCAGGAATGGGGCCAAGGCAATGGGAAGATCATCCGCGACGTGGGGAAAGACTCCACCGCGATGGAAGATCAGTGCGCGCAGATATGCGAGCTTGTCAGCGAGCGCCAGGAGTATCGCGCCGAGGCGCAACAGTACATCCTTCCGGAGTTGGAAGCGTGCATCGGGAGCCTCGAATCGTTTGTGCATCGTCTGGAGCAACTTAAACAAGCATTGATCACACCGGCCACGCCGGAGAACTAAAACCATGTCAGCCAACCCAAATTCATCCGTTGAACTCACTTTGATGGTCAAGGGTGCGGACGTTGGCGCGTCCGACACGTTCGCGAAGCTCGGCAAGAACATGAAGCAGACCTTTGCCGAGGGCTTGCTTGACGCGAAAAAATTCGAGAGCGGCTACCAGCAGGTTATTGATCGGATCAGCCAGGAGACGCTGGCCAAGCCGCGATTTGTTCCGCAGGCATATGTGCCGCCGCCGCAGATCACGATTGAACCGCACCCCAGCCAGATCGCTCAGGCCGAAGCGGAGAAGGCGCGAGCCACTGCAAGAGCTAACCTGAGCAATCAGACAGTCGCGCGATTCAGGCCGGAAAGTGACGAAGACGAAGGCGGGTTTCGCTCCGCCTTTGATTCCGTGAATCAGTCGCTTGGCCGCCGATCATTCGCCTCGAAATTTCTCCATTTGGTTGGTTCGGGCGGCGCGGTTGGCCTCGTCGCCAGCGAGATCAAAGGAGCCGCCGAACATATGGCGGAGCTGAACAAGCAAATCGAGGAAGGTGATCGTAGTTGGCAGGGTATCGCGATCGGCGTCGGGAAATCACTTCCGATCTTCGGCAGGGTAGTTGAAGCTGGCCAGGCAATCCGCGAAGCGCTAACGGGCGAACGTCTGGAAATCGACCGCGTCAACGAATCCGCCAAGGCCGGCACAGAGCACGCTGAATTCATGCTGCGGTCCGTGCGCGAACAGCGAAAGGAATGGGTAGAGATTGGCCGTTCGGTGCGCGATGCCTACCAAGAGGCAGCACGCGCCGGATTGGCCGGACCGGCGGCCACAATCGCGCGAATCAACACTGGCCAGCAGAATCGGGCCGCCGACATCCCCGAGCAGATGCAGGACGCACTGCGCGCCGCCGATGATAAATTCGCCAAGCAATTCGCGGACGCAAATAAACGCGCTTCCGATTTAGCAGCCCGGCTCCAGCCAGACGAAGGCCAGCGCATCGCCAGAATCGGATTCAATAACAGGGGATCGGTGGGCGTGGCCGAAACCATCCACCACAAAGAATACGACGAGTATCATGCGATTCAGGATCAGATCACCCAACTGTCCGAGCAAAAGGAAGCTGAGCGCGAGCAGATCAGGCAGAAGTTTGCGGAGCAGGAGAAGGCCGCGCGGGCAAAAGACGCGGCCGAGCTTCGCGAGATTGAGCGCGAATCACAGCGGCAGATGGATGAGATCGCGCGGGAAGGATATCTAAAAACTGCGCAGGATCAGGCGGAAGTGGAAGCGCAGAAGCTCCGCCTACAGTCGCGGGGATTTGAAGGGGAGCAGTTGTTGCTCAGGGCGAACCTTGAGCGGCAGACGGAAACCATCGCACACAACGCCGAACTGGCCAAGGAGAAGATCACGCTCGAATTTCCCGCCTCACGCGACCGCGCCGGTTTGCTCAGTGGCATCGACGACGACGCCAAAGCGCAGACGCACGCGGCCGCGCAGCGTGCCGCGATCGCCGCTGAGCAGCAGCGCCGCCAGCAGGTTCTGAATATTGCCGAGCAGTCGGCAGACGTGCGACACCAAGAGATGCAAGACCTGTCGATGCAGGTAGCGCTGGGCGACAAGGCCGCAAAACTTGCATACGACGAATTGCAGCGGCTCGATGAGAAGGCGCGGCGGCAGCAGGAGATTACCCGCCTGCTGCAAGGCGAGAATCTCACGATTGAGAACCGCACGAAGCTTCTGGCCGAGCAGTCCGCGCTCGATGCGCGGACGGATGCCGCACGCCAGGGCGCGAACGCTACAACCACCCGCGATGCAGCACGGCAGGCAATTGAAGGATCGGGCATCAGCATTGCCGAGAAGGCGCTGAAGCAGTTCGACATTAAGGAAAAATATCGCGGCCTGCGCGAGCGGCTTGCCGCCGTCGGCGGCCCGGACTCCGCCAAAGCACTTTCTCTATTGCCGACGTTGGAACAACGCGAGCTTGGACTAGCAGCGCGTCAGGGTATCGAGCCGGTAGGGACCGCTGGCGTCCAGTCGAATCGCTTCGGGCGTCTTCACGGCTTCGGCCTTGCCGCTCGCGAAGACGCGGCACACCGCCAGCACGACGTAGGGCCGGAACTGTTGAAGACGCTACAGGAAATGCTGGGCGTCATGAAGCATCAGGACGACGTGATCCATCAGAGCGCTGGGCAACAAGCGCCGCTGTTCTGATTTTGAAATGTTCTTTGACAACCGAATAGCAGAAGGGGGATGAAGGTTAAGACATTCGCCGAAGCGTCAATCGCACTTCGTCAAGCAAGGGTTTTTCATCGGCAGTGACCTTGTCGAAGTCCGCTCGGGTCATACCCTTAACCTGCGGCCAATATGGAAAGACCGGAATAGTTAGAGCAAGCCGAGAGATCGGCGCTAAATTAATCCCGGCAAACAACTGCGGAGCCAGCCTCTCGATAACGGCTAAGCTCCGAACCAGCACCTTCATATTTTCCAACATCTGTTCGAGAAGGATGGACAGCCGCATTTGGATTCTCTCGGATTCCGAACCCTTGCGCGGCCTGCTGTCTTCCGGCCCGATCAGCTCGAATTCTACGAAGGGAGCGTACGTTTCCGGTTGCTTGATCTGAGCAACGCCGGCGATGAGTTCTAGTCCCTCCACCTTAAAATCAGTAGAGACTGCATGAGTCCATCGGACAGGCAATGTAGGATCGCCTAGCGCTGCATCGCGCTTGTATTGTATTTTCCAAGGGCCGTCGGTCTGCTGCTTCAAGTCCAACAGAAGATTAAATAGGTGCGAGCGCAGGGCGGAATATTTCCCAATCGATTCGTCGCAATTGCGCAGCGCGATCTTGAATTGTTCCCGGTCGATCTGGACGGATTGTGTCGTCGGCTGGGCGCTCGTATCGGATCGCAGCATCCGAGAAATCTGCCAATTGAAGCAACAATAAATCAAGTAGTTGACAAACAGGCACACGCCGACGCAGACCCACCAGAGTTGCCGGGGATTGCCGCCGGGAAAGGTGACGAGTGGACTCATAAGGGAACCCCAAACCACCAGCAAAAGGACACCCAGCCAATGATTAACGAAAAAGTCTCCTGGATGAAAACCATTGATCGACGGAGCACCTTTGTCATGGGGGCGGTCGTCGGCTTTGTCGCCGGCATCACTTTTTTCTCGTGGATGATTTGTCATGTGACGCGGTAGACGCCGCTCAGGACTTTCGTGGCCGGCCGCGCGGCTGTGAAGCCTTGAGCTTGCGGACGGCGGCAACGCTCACGAGGGTAGCAACCAGATTGCCGACGGTTGTTTTCTTCCCCTTGAGCTTGCCGGATTTGAGCCAGCGGGAAATGGTCCCACGTGCAACGCCGGTTATCTCTGCCGCTCGATTGACGGCTTGAACGTCATCCATTCGCGAATTGTACCACGTGATTAAATCGCTGCCATAGGGTTGACGGGAAATGGAGCGCGTGTTTTAATTCGGAGGAAGTGCCCCCGCGTGCGTCAACACCGGGGGCTTGGCCCGAACTCTTACGAGGAGTCCAAGCAATGCCTACGCTACCCGCAGCGGCAGCGCCGCCGCAACACGTCGATGCGTCACAAGTTCAGATCGGACCCGACGCCTACAGCGTGGTCTTCGAGCAATCCGACCGGATCGCCGACCACGACAAGCGCGTCATTTTCATTCCGCCGGGACTTCCGCCGGAAGCCATGCCGCTAGCGATCGCAAAAGCCGTCAGCGCCGCCTGGGCGGATCGGCTCGCCGCGTTCGCGCGATGCCTGACAAGCCAATGGCAGATTTTCAGCCGGGCGCTTGAGGCGATTGAAAACGACATCGGGGAAATCACCGAGGATGAGGCGGACGTGTTCGCAATGATCGTCAAGCTCCGCCGGCTGGGCGTCCGGTTCGATTCGCAATTCCTTCTGCAAATGGGAGAAGCCAGCGCCGACATGATCGGCCGGGAAAGCTTCATCGACGACGATGAGGATCAGAATCTTGTTGAGCACGAAATTAACATGACGGAGGCGGAGCAATCGAGCGACGATGAGCCGGGCTTTCCGTCGACGGAAAGTTATTACCACAGTGACCGCGAGCGAGAATCAACGGGCCGCTGGAAGCTCGATCACAAGCGCCGCGAGACTCAACCGGACCGCCGACACGGCGGCATCAGGCGCAAGGTACAGCCGCTATTCATCGAGCGCCCCGACGATCTGGTTGACCGCAGTTGCGACGAGCACGGTGAAGCGGCAGACGGACTTATCGAGCACGAAACCAACTGCGATGAATCGATGCATGAGGACTGCGACGAGCACGGCGAATTGGATGACCATCAAATCGATTTGCACGGCGAAACCGAATGGATGCAAATCCCTTTGGAGTGGCCTGCATGGAATGGGCCGCGCAATCCCGAGGAAGCCATGCAGTGCGCGACGGAGAAAACCCAGTTGCTCGATGCAATCGGAAACTTCATCAAGCGTGTTGCGCCGGTCCATGAAGCCGCGATGGAGCAAGCCAAGCGTGATTATGAAGCGTTCGGCGCGAAGGTGGAGCAGCGCCAGCAGCAAGCCGCGACCAACGCCAAACAAAGGAAACGCGCCCGCCTGCGCCAGCAGGAAGCCGTCAACGCTGTTGAGCGGGAGAAGCAATCGGAGCGATTCGCAAAGGAACGCGATTCAACGAAGCGCCGCGCGGCGTTGAAGCGATTCGCCGTAAAGGAAGCCGAGGTGCGCTCATGAAGTTTGCCGACCCGAACAAGACAGCGGACAGGATTCTTGCGTCCTATGCCAAGACCGGAACCCCGCTCCCTCCCGTGGCCAAGCAGTGGCTAAAGCGCCGCACAATGAGGCATCCGGACGTTGCCCGCGCCACCCAACTCATCATCGACGCCACATCGTTGTTGCGGCAGGCAAAGGGCTTGTTGTGCCGCCACGAATATCTGGTCCGCAAGATTCCGCCCGCGCGCGGCGACGGGATTCTCTTCTCCGTCGGGCCGTTCGTCTATGCAGTGGAAATTGTCACGGGCCTACTGACGCTTTCGGGCGAGCCCGCGCTAGGCCGTTGCGATTACGACGGCATGCGCATCCTGATTGATTCCTCCCTACCGCCAAGTGGCCGGCTTGCAATCGTGTTGCACGAACTGCGCCATAGTTGGAGCTACCACGTCCCCCAGCCCTCGAATGCAGAAGAGGATTGTGATTTATCGGCGACGATCACAATCAGCGCGATGAATGACCTTTTGGCGCAGGGCGGGGAAGCGGCGTTGCGTCGGATGCAACCAATGGGGCGCAGGCCAGAGTATGTGAAGCTTGAACTGTACCGTCGGCCGCCGAAGAAAAACGCCGCGAAGGAATCTGAGGTGCGCTCATGAGCAGAAAACCCACAACGCACGATCAACGTGTCCGGGAGATTTGCGATTCGTTCCGCGACTTGATGGTTCGCGCCGTTACCGCCGAGCGGGAAGTAAGGCGGCTCAAGAGGCAGTTGCGGCAACGCCAGCGGGCAACGCCGGTGAAGAAGTAACCCCGCCCCGTCGGTCGTCACTGGCCGACGGGGCTTTTGAACGAGAGGACAAGTATCGTGGCACAGATGAAATCCGATGCGCTCTATGCTCGCTACTCTTCACACGCACAGGATGAGGGCACATCGATTGACGTCCAGATAGAGCAGTGTGAACGAGCCGCCGGGCGCGCGTGCAAACAATTCATCGACCGCGCCAAGACGGGCCGCTCTATGGGCGGGCGAACGCAATTGCTCGCGCTGCTGGCGGACGCGGAAGCCGGGAAGATCGGGCGCGTCTTCGTTTACAAATTTGATCGGTTGGGCCGCGCCGCCGATTCCCATATCATCGCGCAGACGCTGGAAGATTGTGGCGTGGAGCTTATCAGCGCCACCGAAGGAACGAACGCGCTGGCGCGTGGGATCCAGCTTGTGGTTGCCGAAGATTTTTCCCGGCAGCTTGCGAACCGCACCCGCGAAGGTCTTATCAAGCGCTTCGAGCAAGGCACCTTCACCGGCGGCATTGCACCCTACGGATACCACGTCATAGAGCGGGCCGGGCGGAAGCTTCTGGAAATTAATCCGAGCGAGGCGGTCATCGTCAAGGAAATCGTTCACTGGTATCTGTGCGAATCGGTCGGATTCAAGGCGATCGCAAAGCGCATGCGAACCAGAGGCATCAGGAGCCGCCGGCAGGGGCAGAAGGGCCGCGGCGACGGCTGGGCGTTTACTTCCGTGCGGGCAATGCTGGTCAATCCCTTGCTCACCGGTCGCGTGAGATACAACGCGCGGCAGATGCAACTGAACCGCACCACTGGTCGGCGCATTCCGAAGATGAAAGCCGCCGACGCGCAACTTGTGCGGCAGGATGAATCCCTGCGGATCATTTCCGATGAGACGTTCGCGCAGATACAGGACCGCATGAGCAAGCGCGCCAAGAATGCCGCGCACGTCGGCGGCGATTCTCGCAACGGCGGCACGCGCAGCATCGCGCCGCTTTCGGGGCTGGTCTATTGCCAGTGCGGCGCGAAGTGCCACAGCGTCAAGAGCGAGAACGCCAAGGGCAGTTACCGCTATTATCTCTGCTCCAAAAAAATGCGAATCGACGAGTGTGAACACGGCGGCAGGCGGATGAGGGAAGACGCGATCCTGGCGGTCATTCAGGATCGATTCGCTGGCATCTTTGAGCATAAGGATCGAATCATTGCCGAACTCATGAAAGCGGCCGCCGAGGCGGTTAAAGACAACCGCCAAGCAGCGGGGCAGATCAAGGAAGAATTGGCCGACGTAGAACGGGAGCAGACGCGGCTGGTCGAATTGCTCATGGATCGCGCCTTGCCCGAGCCGGCCAAGCAGGCGATCGGTCGCAAGCTCACGGACGTGGAAGGGCGGCGCAATGTGCTACTGGCGGCAATCGACGGGCTGAGGGAGCAGGCCACAGCTGACACCGAAGGGCTGGCCGAGGCGGCGCTGCAGGTATTTGAACTGGCAGCAAAGTCGCTGGCGTCGGCGACAACGCCAGAGCTATTCAATCGCTTTGCCGAGCAGTTTGTCGGCCCGATGGTCATTCAGGCCGACGGCACCATTGCCCAAAAGCAAACACCCCCGGACGAATCCGAGGGTGTTTTGCAGAGTAATATAGCGGGGGGAGGATTCGAACCTCCGACCTCCGGGTTATGAGCCCGACGAGCTACCAGGCTGCTCTACCCCGCGATCATGTATCTCATCTTAGACGCATCGACGGCCTTGTCAACAATCCGCCGCATTGCGTTAAGAAGATTAATAACTGCTGGTCCCGGCGGGCACATCGATTTGGGTTAGCCGATCGCGTCGTTGCCGGTTTCGCCGGTGCGGATGCGGATGCAGTCATCCAGGGGGACGATGAAGATTTTGCCGTCGCCGATCTTGCCGGTGCGGGCGGCTTTGATGATCGCGTCGATCGTCGGCTTCACGTAGGCGTCGTTGACGGCGATCTCCAGCCGCGTCTTCATGCGCAAATTCGTTTCGGTGATCTGGCCGCGATAGGCTTCGGTGTAGCCTTTTTGTTGGCCGCATCCCAGCGCGTTGGGGATGACGGACATCTTGAAAACTTCGGATTTGAAAAGCTCCGCCTTCACGGCGTTGAGCTTGTCGGGTTGAATGTAGGCGACAATCAGTTTCATGGTTCCCTTTCCGTGATCGCTGGTGCGACCTCTATTTGCCGCCGATATTACCATGAACGGAGCAACGAATCGCCAGACGCCGCACGGTACGAATCGCGGCATCATTTCGGCATCATGTTTGATAGAATATCCTGACCGCATGCGCAGATTCCTGATAGCATTATCGATCACGTTGGCCATCTCCGCGGTTGTGCTTTCGATCGCCGCGGCAATCGTCCGCCTCGTCGGCTCACGAGCGGCTGCGCCACTGCCGGTTGCGCTGGCGCCCGCTCGATCTGAAGCGCCCAGAGCGACGCCGCAGCCTCCGCGCGTTCAGACGAACGCGCCAGCTTTAGAGGATCGTCCGGCCGATGATCGACCCGCGACTCGGCCAAGCCCGCGCGGCCCGGCACCTGCGATTCGCAATGACGCCCGCCAACTTCCGCCAAGGCGCCCGCCGGGCAATTCGGCGAACATAAAAGCGCCGATCGTCAATCCTCCGGTTGCCAATCCGCAGCCACTCGTGGATGTGCCGACGGCGCGCGAAGCCTTGAGTTACGTCGGCGCCGATCCGCAAGCCGAGGCTGTCTGGGTCACCGCCATCAACGATCGGAATCTCCCGCCCAATGCTCGCAAGGATCTGATAGAAGATCTCAATGAGGATGGGTTTGACGATCCTAAGCACCTGACGCCCGATGATATTCCGCTGATCATCAATCGCATGGCGCTGATTGAGCAGCTTGCGCCCGCCGCGATGGATGATGTCAACTATGCGGCCTTTGAGGAGGCGTATAAGGATCTGCAAAATATGCTGCGGAAAGTTTCCGGCGAGTGAACGGGGGAAGTATCGAGCGCCGACCGGCGCGTTAAGGCAACACTCTGAAAAGCCGCCATGCTTCGCGGTCGGTGGGGGCCTGGATCTCCCGGCCGATTTGCGAGCTGAGATGATAGTTGTGATCCTTCACCCATGCCGGCGCGCTCGGCGGCGGTGCGCTGGGCTCAATGCGTGATTGGGGTTTACTCTCCTCCCACGAGGGACCTGTGAGCAAATAAACTTCCTGCGTGGCAGGATCAATTTGGCCTTGCATTCCGGGTTCCATTGCCCAGCGGCGGCTGAGGTAGGTCATGATTCGCCCGACCTTCGGCTGAACCAGCACGATCGCGGAGCGGGGCGTTTGCGAGCGCAGCAAATCGGCAACTTGCGTCATTGCCGCATAGCGGCCTTCGCGATAATGGGCCAGGAACGGAACGCGGCGCTGTTCGAAGATTGTCTCACTCATCCGTGCAATGTTGGTGCACGCGCCGCCGATGAACAGGCCCGCGACCACATACTTTCCCCATCGCGCCGGAAGTTGATCGTGCAGCCAGCACAAGAATCGCCACCACCCGTAAATCAGCAATGGAACGATCGGCAGCACGTATCGATCCAGCGGCTTAAACACCATCAACATGGCCAGTGTCAGCAGCGCCCATATTCCCCACAACGGGCGCACGGTCAGCAGCCAGAAGCTGAGGCCCACGACGATTGCCCCCGCAACATAATTGAACCCAACCATCGAGCAGCCGAACATCGCCTTGCCAAGCACGCCGTACTTAAACAGCTCCGGCACATTCTGGTGAACCATCTCATTGAATACTTCACTCAGGTGTGCGAAACGCCAATGCAGGAAATAATCTTCGTATTGCGGAAGCGATCGCGAATTGTTGGAACGCGGATCGATCCAGAGAAACAGCAGCGTCGCCGCGGCAACGGCAAGGCCGATCAGCAGATGCCCCCAATTCAACTTGCCGCGCATCGCGCCAGCGACCAATGACCAGAGAACAGCTAGACCGATCGCGGCGAGCAGCACCCACATCGCCGGGCGCATCGCCACCGCCAGCGCAAAGCCGCCGATGAGGAATATCCAGTCAAACCATCTCGCGCGCGCCCTGGCGTGCGGCCGCGCGTATCCCAAGGTTTTATCAGGCGGCGTGTCCGTGAGCGGATCATCGTCCGTCCGACGTCGATGGAAGATTGCCTCGTATCCACAAAAGAATGCCATGACTCCAAGCAGGAACGGCAGATCGGAAAGCAGCTCGAAGCAATAGCGATGAAAGACGCGTGTGACGCCAAGGCCGGCGGTCATCAGCACCGCCGTCGGCCTGCCCGCGTGCAGCAAAAAGAGCCGATACATCAGCCCCATGATCGCGAACCCCATCAGCAGCATGACGATCAGCGCGGGCAAAACACTCTCGGTTCGGAAGAGGCGAAAGAGCCCCGCAAACAGCAGCGGCAATCCGGGAAATGCCAGATGATGCGGCTGGCCCTGATATGTGTATCCCTCGCCGGCGGCAAGATTGTGCCCGATCGACAGATACAAGGCGCTATCGCGCTCCACGCGCCATTGGCCATTGAAGCTCACGAGATAGAGCATCCCGACGGCAAGAAACAGAAGATGCCGATGCGCATCGGCCATCGCCATGGCGCGCTGCGGCAGCAGACTCGGTTCGGGTAGCGAACTGGATTTAAGCGGGGAGGCGATTTCGCGAACAGGGTTTTGCACTGCCATCAGTAGTCCGTAGATCCGAGTATAGCGAGGTTATGAAAAGCGGCAAAGAACATGCCGCGTTATCAGCGGCCTTGGATAAACTCGCGAATAAGCGGCTCAATCGCACGCCGCAGCGCCCCGTTCGCGTAGCCCGCCCAGGTAACCGGCGAAGTCGTATCCAACGGCCCGTCAAATGGCCCACCCAATCCATCCGTGAGGTGAACGCCCGCCTCTGTCGCGATCAGCGCGGTGGCGCAATCGTAGGGATGACAGCATAATCCCATCGGCTGATTCTGCATCCGATAAAAGAGCGGGCGCAGGTCGGCATTGAAACGATCGTGGCCGACGATCAGCTCATAAAACTGGCCGCCCGTGCTGATGTATTGGTCATCGAAGACCGCAGCGCGATTAACATCCACTGCGCCGGTGAGGCGAGCCGCGATGAATTCCATCAGCGAACTCGCCAGTACCTTGGTTCCGGGAAAGAAGTTGGTGATCATCGCGAAGCCATGATCGATCGTCGTAGCCGTTGACGGCGAAAGCTGCAGCGGTGATTGCTCGAGATTGGCCAGATCCACGCGAGCACCAACAGCACCGCCCCCTCGCACGGCCCACAAGACATCCGCATACCCCATCTTCGATGTCGGCAGCTCCGTCATCACGGCGATTTCGATATCACTGAGCTTTGTCGAAGCACCCTTATTGGGCGCAATGCCGGCGAGCGACCACGCCGCGCGCTTGTCGTACATCAAGCCGCGCGTGCCATCGATCGGATCGATGATCAGCCGAATGGCGGCATCCTGCTCGCGCGTCCCTTCCGGGAAGACTTTGATCTCTTCGCCGTTGTCTCCCTCAATCCCTTCCGCGATCAGAACGAGAGGCAACGTCCGCGACCAGTCCCGACAAAAGTCCTCGAGTAATGGCTCAACCGCCGCGTCGATCTTGTAAATGGTGTCGGCGGAAGAATCGCGAACGACGGCATGCGCTTGAATCTTCGAACGAGACCGAAGCAATTCCGCGCGAATCGCGCGCTGAAGATCGATCAGGCGTTGGACGATCGAAGTTGAATCAAGGGATGGCATCGTGAACAAGCCCACACATCGCAGTACCCAAATGCCACGCGCCCTGACTGCCGCCTTCAAACAATTCTGGCGCGCGGCCGGTTTGCCTTTCGTATTCGTGCATCACGTCTGCAATCGCCGCGTCGGCGGATTGTGATGTTTCGGCGAGAACCGCCACCGTTCCTCCGCTTCCGCCGGCGGTGATTCTGGCGCCGTATAACCCGGCCCGCTCGCGCTGGCGAACCAATTGCACCAGCAGATCGCACTCGGGCGCGCCCAGCATCGCATCCATCGTATACGATTGGTGCGACGCGTACATTAGATGCCCCGCGCGATCCAGCGCGCCGCCTTTCTCGCGAGGGCCGGGGGCGGCCAGTGCTTCCTCGATGTAGCGGGCGAAATTGCGAACTCGCCGCCCTTCCAGCACGTGATGATCGGTCGCATGCTGGACTTCATACTCGATCCGTGGATTCACAGCCGTTGCCGCGTCGATCGTCTTTTCATATTTCGCGAGAAACGCCTCGCCGCGCATTTTCTCCGGCAGAATCGGGCGGAAGATGCGCTTGTAATCGTCGGGATCAAGGTTGGCCAGACATCCGCGCATCGGGTCGGCGACGAGCGTGCGGCCAACGCTGCTGCCGATCTCGCGCATCTTTTCCAGCATGATGCGATGCCCCATGAACGCCGCGCAGCGCGTGCGGCCGTAAGCGCCGCCGTTGGTTTCATGGCGAACGTTGCTGTTGACGCCGATGAATCGCATCCCCGAGGGAATCGCAAGGCTCGGCTGAATCTCGTGCGGCTGGCAGATCATCCGCAGAAGCTGGCCTTCTTCGCCGAGGCAGCTTGTGACCGGATCCACGATTCCGCACGGCGTGCCGACGATGCGCGTTTCCACCGACTGACACAGTGCCGCAAGTTTGATCGGCGTAAATGCGCCCAGATGTTTTTGCCCGGACCCATCGACAATGCGAAGCGAGCGGCCGGCGGAGGGATTCATCAGGCCAAAGTGATCGCGAAGAAGCATCATCGTCGCTACTTCCATGGCCGCCGACGAACCGACGCCGACGCCCTGTGGCACCGTGCTGTAGATGGCAACATTGAAACCGCGCGCTTGCGGATCGCGCAGATCGATCAGCGCGCTCTCCTGCAAGACCCACGCGCATCCGACGATGTATCCCGCCCAACGCTGATCGGCGCGATCAAAGTTGGCGCGCAAAGTTTCGAGCGGCTGACCGGCCAGTTCGTCCAGCGAAATCTCAAACGAGAACGGCTTGCCGTCTTCCAGCAGATTCAGGCTGAAGACGCGAAGTTGCCGATCGTCGCGTTCTTGCAGTGCCGCCGCGGAGGCGCATTGCAGCGGTAGCTCGCAGACCAGTGAGCCGGTGTACTGGGCGATGCCGCCCATCACATCCAGCCGCCCCGGAGCGCGGCTGACGCGCCCGGGGCGGTCGGCGCGAAAATCAGCCGGCAGCTTTGCCGCGATTCGCGCAAGCAACTCCGGCACCGGTGCCATGCGCGGCAACTGCGGATTAATTGGAATGCCCGGGGGCATGGGTGGGTGCTCGCACAGCGTGCCGCTCGCCTTTGATCGCGTCCTTATCCGAAGGCTCGACAATCAACTGATCAAACAGGCGTCCTTCGGGCCGATCAAATTGGGCGGTCAGCACATAGCGCCGGTCGGCGCTGATTTTGTCGAAGGGGAGTTGAAACGTGTAGCCGCGCTCGACGGGGTTCCAATGCGCGTTTTGCTCCGATCGCGTGTTGAGCTGAAAGATCCAAGGCTGCGCCAGTTGCGTCCCGCGCCGTTCGGCAGCGGCTTCGCGAAATGTCCACAACTCAAACCGCAATATGCCGGCGGCCCGCGTCGGCTCGCCAAACTGGTCCTGCATTTCCAGCACCACTTCGATCCCATCCGGCTTTGAATCGCCGGTCCAATCCTTCACCTGAGTAAACGCAGGATGGATCCGCATCGACGACGGCCCAAACATCTGCTCTTCAGACTGGCTGCGCTGAAACGTCGCGCCGACGCAGCCGAACAACATTGTCGCAGCGAAAAGAATCGCCAGAGCGAGAAGGGGCGATCGAACGCCGCGCCGCAAGCCCGCGGCTTTTAAGCAGCCAACACGCATCCCGCGAAATGTAGAAACCACCCCGATGAGTGTCAATCAGACCTTCTGTTCGGTGAGCGCATCGTCTTCCAAGAGCATCTTCGCCGGGCCCTGGGCGATGCCGGTTTCCTGGAGCAGGCGGTTGAGCAGCCGCGCCAGTTGCTGGCGATCGCGCGAGGGCAGGCGGCCCAGCGCGTCGAGGATATGATCCTGCACAGCCTCGGGCGCCTTGTCGATCAGTGCGCGGCCAGAGTCCGTCAGCGACAAATCGACGCTACGCCCATCGCGCGGGGAGCGCTGCCGTGTCACCAGCGCGGATGTCACCAATCGCTGGACGACTTCCGATACCGAGCTTTGGCTGGTTGCCGTCCGCTGGGCCAGTTCGCCCACCGAAAGCGAAGGCGCCTCGGCAAGCTTCCGCAAGACAAATAACTGTGCCGCGCTGAGGCCCACTCGCTTCTCGGCGACCTGTGCCGATCGGCGAATGACCTGTACAAGCCGACGAATCGCATCGAGCACATCCCGGCATTCATCGCCGGGGTTCTCCGCGACCGCATGGTTACCATTGTTGGCCATCGTTGCCTCCATCAGTTCGACACAGTTATATGCCATACGGCATAGCATCGGCAATCGGTTGGACCCACAATAATTCCGTAAGACTTTTCCCTAGGGAATTACCGGACTTTTCGCCCCGGGCAGAAGAATTGACAGCAGTTGATTGACAATATGTCGCCAGGTAAAGCGACTGGCGACAAAATCGGGCCCGGCGGATCCGGCCGTTATCCGGAACCCGTCATCCTCGACAATCCGCGACATCTGTTCGAGCAGGCTGTTGGGATTGACATTGAGGGCAGATTGATCGGGGCCGCAGGAGTGTAGCACGGAATCGATCGGCAGCGAAAAATTCGGAGTCGTAAATTCGTCGGTGGGTCCGCCGCGCGTGCAGAGGAGTGGCAACCCGCACGCCGCCGCCTCGAGGGCGGGGAGGTTGAATCCCTCGCAAGCGTACGGCGTCACATACGCATCGGCCACGTGATAAAGCTCGGCCATCCGCGCGACCGGCCAGATGCCGCCGTAATAGATGATGCGTCCCTCAATCGCCGCTCGATCGCGCGGCTCCAGCAATCCAATCGCCGCCGAAAGAAAATCGTTCGATCCATATAAATGATCGACGCCCTTCAGCAAAAGCCGGGCATGCGGATGCTTGCGCGCGACTTGCGCGAATGCGCCAAGCAGCAGGGGAATATTCTTGTTGTCCGTCATTGCACCGACATGCAGGAAGACAAAGTTCTCCGCGAGCCCCGCTCGCGCGCGAAGCGCCGCGCGGGCATCAGCAGCCGCCGGATGATAAACGCGCGTATCCACGCCATGTGGCACAATGCTGATGCGTTCCGCCGGCGCGCCCGCCTGAATCAGCCGATCCCGCGACCAATTCGACGGCGTCACGATCGACACATCCGATGCCGCCAGCGCCTCACGAATCGAAACGCCACCCCGAATAAATGAAGGCGGGCAATGCGATTCCGCGGTCATGAACACCACCGTGCGGCGTGAAGCCGACGGGCGCAAATCAAACGGAAAGGCAATCCGATACGTCACATCCGCCGGCTCCGGCGGGGGAGGTGGCAGCGCCTCCAGCAGCGATTCATCCGCCGCGCCAAGCACCCCCCGCATGCTCACCCAGCGCGGCAAATAAAACGGCAGATCGCGATGATAAATCGTCAGTTCCGCACGGCGCAGCATTTCCAGGCACTGGTATTGGTTGACCAGCGCATAAGAATGAGCCAAAAATCGCCATCCCTCAATCGCAAAGCGAGCCACGTGAACTGCAATTGTACAATACGGGAATTACGAGTTCAAAACATTGCTTGACATTGGATGGGGTCCGGTGGTTCTTTTCACGATCCGTGTGGGGGTGCCACAGGCGTGAGACCGCGGTGGTGGGATAGATGGATAGCGCGTCAGTCGAAGTTTATTTATTGGCGGGTACGGTCCCACACTCGGGGCAGCGGTCGGGTGTGGCTCGGAGATCGTAGCCACAGGAAGCACACCGGCCGGATTTGCGCCTTGTCCTTCGCCGATACCAGAAGAACAGCCAAGCTGATGGTGTAATTGAGGATGTCGCGACAGCAAACCAATGCGGGACCGTAAGCTCGACGAAGTTGTTGTATTGAAGGTGATGCTTCGTCCAATTCGGAATGTACGCAAATCCCATGCGATTCCAGATCGTGTAATCGATGAATTTGCCCTTTTGAGCTGGGAGGCGCGTCCAGTCGTATACCGCGTACGGAAGTTGGGGCGGCTTGGGGCGTAAACTTGTCTGGGTGGAAGATCGTGGTGCAGTAGCCGATGCGCGGAGCCCCCGGCGCCCATTAGGTGCAGCCGTCCTCGTTGCTGCACTTTGGCCTCGCGGCGTAGTCGCCACGGGTCGGGTGGTGGGCCTAGTCGATGGCCCTCCGAGAGTCCCGACAGGCCGGGTGACGGGTCCGACCGATGCCGGGCGCGTCGTCGGCATGGGAGCGGCTGCGCGATCCGCCGCGAGTAGTTGCGCTTGTCGAGGGGCCGAGGTGAACGTCCTGCTGCTCAAATGCCATTGAACGTTCATGTCTTGCGAGTTCATGAATTGGACAAACCCAGTCTCTCGTGTTGGCAAGCCATCTATTGAGGCGCCGGCCCTCGTGACGGTGCGCCTGACGACATCCTTCACCCAATATCCGCGCACCCACAGTGCAACCGTCGCCACGCAAAACAGCGCCGACACGATCACCAGCCCGTTCCACGCGATACGCCGTAGTCGTCTCATGTTGTCCCCTTCGGCTTGTCCGCTGGAATCGTTCCGCATTCGGGACAACGCACAGGAGTGGCGATCATGTGATAACCACACACCTGGCAATTGCCGGCGGCCAACATTGCAATTCGATAGAGTTTTTTGAACTGCATTCGATGCGTCAAGACGAAGATCGCGATGTAGGCCAATACGCTGATGATTTCGACAAAGGGTGCTAGCTGACGCCGCGTCAAGCTTAGGAGAATGTAGTACGTGGAAAGAAGAGGATGAAATATTGGGAGCCCCACCACCACCGGTGAAGCGGGTGCACCAATTGCAAATAGCTTCGACAGCGCCAACGAGTGGCAAAGCGACGGGACCAGTGCGATAAGCGGCAGGCCGGATAGATAGCTCGCGACGACGTGTGCTACGACGGCCGAATAGAGCCTGGGCGACTTCGATGATATGCGCCGCAAAAGCGTCACTCGGCTCCCTTTGGCTTGGCATGTGTCCCGCATTCAGGGCAGCGCCCGGGCGTCGCCCGGAGGTCGTAGCCGCAAGAGGGGCACTGGCCTGCCGCCAGGCGGTGTTCACGCATCCACTTTCGGCGGCGGTAGATCCAAAGACATGGCACCAGCGCTGTTGCAAAAAAGACGGACCAGAACGGCAACGATACACCGCGAGCCTGCTGTAGATATGGGGCTTCCAGCGCCACGTTCTCAGCTAAAACCGCAACGCCCAAAAAGGATATCTTCGGCTGCGAGCCTTGCAGGGTTGGCGAGTACGGGAAGTCGCCCGCGGCCGGCATCGCGTTGGGGTATAGGTCATCTCTACACCCCACATTCGAGATCCCACGCATTCGAAGCGTCTTCATGGACGTAATGTCATGCTCAAAAACAGCAATGAACTTGCCGCGATCCACGTAGTAAGCATTGATCTCCTGATCTACTTGGTCGTGAGATGGAATGGTGATAAGGCGCACGATAGCTTGCGAATACCAATAGCTCAGTCCGCACAACACACATGTCGCTACGCACAAGAGCGCCGATATCGCCGCCAGCCCGTGCCACACGATGCGTCGCAGTCTTTGCACGGCTAACATCTTACCGGCGCTAAGTTAAATCGTCTCATCGTGCGTCCCGCCAGAGGTTCGTAGCGCTTTTCCATGCCTTCACCAATGTAGAGGCACGAGCAAAAAACAAAAACACGTGACGGCGAATGCGCCGACGGCTGGCGCTTCGCCGGCTTCCAGCACGCCGCGATCGCCCAGTACAACCAGCATGTCAGCGACGGCCGGCAATGGGGGCAAGTACAGGGAGCCCCTCGAACCGGGGCGGGCGCGGAGATCGTCACGAGCAGGCGGCGGCTTGGCTTTCGTCTTCCACGGGCTTGGCTTTCATGGGGCATTGTAACGCGCTGGGGGCGGGGGTGGTAAGATTCTGGTGATGCCGAAGATGCTGGACTACGCAAATCTGAAAAGTCGATCAGGAAAGGTAACGAGAATCCGCCCCAACTGGACCGTGGTTGGCTTTACGGTGTTCTTGCTATTGCTCATCGCTCTAATGGTAGCAACGAAATGACAGACGACAGATTGACGGCGCGCGGATGCCAAGCCAGCCAGCCGAGAATGAACTGTCACGCGAAGACACGAAGCGACGAAGGAGCGGTTCGCTGCTCTTCGTTTCTTTGCTGCTTCGCGTGACAGTCTGTGCATGAGCCAGCGCGTTCGGAAAACCATATCAAGTTATGCGCGACCGCCGAAAATTCTTTTGCCATAAGCTCCGCAGCGGCAGAGAGTTGGCCGCATCGAAAGATTTTCGGATTTTTATAACTTTTTGACCCCGTTCGCGGCGGAGCAAGAGGCGCAAGTACCGAGTTTACATGCACTTGCGTGACGACAAATCGGGGAAGGGGGTCATATTTTGCAAGTCATTTGCTCGCAGCAGGTTACAAACCAAAATGGAAACTTTTTGCTATAGAGTGGGAGGGTGAGTTTTCTCGAGGAAGGCCCGCAGGGACTGGCTTCTGACTCCGGGCTCTTGAGACCTGAAACGTGAAACCCCAAACCAGTCCGCCGGCCAATGGCTCGCCGGATACATTATATATAATGTATGGTTTTTGTTTTAGAAGCACGGAAGTATGCCGCCCAGACCGCTGAGAGCGCAGAGATGCGCTCGGAGTTCGAGCGCGTCTCTGCGCTCTTTGCGATCTCAGCGGCTTATTCTCTGCAACTTCATCAAGATGGTGCGCCAAATGTTGAAGAATGTTGCGCTCGACCTCAAAGAGGAATTAACCGCAGATAAACGCGGATGAACGCAGATCAATGCAGACGAGGGTATTGAATTATCCGCGTTCATCTGCGTTCATCTGCGGTTGATATCTCTTTTCGGGGATGCAATGCAACATGAAACGGGTGCGGATGAAACGAAATGATTATGAAAACGTTTCAAAAGGTTTCATCGGCGGGCCGCCGGCGATTTCGTCCCTTTACGCAATGCAACGTGCAACCGTCGCTGATGCAATCAATTGGTGCGAAATCTGGTGAAAAACGGTGCATCGACCAAGATGAATGGAGCGCTGGCGGGTTCGCGAAGCCGGCGAGCAGCGGAAGGGGAGAAGATCGCAATCCCTACGCCGCTTGCTGGCTTCGCGGATCGGGATGCGCCCGAATCTACGCTACGTCCCAGGTCTCCTCGCCGGTGACCATTGCCTGCAGGTCGCCGACGCCCTTTTCTGTGGCGGCGGTGTTTTGGCGGCGGACCAGATCCTCGTAGACGTCGTGGCCGACGGCTCGGAACACGCCCATTGGCTCGGGGAATCTTGGGTGGCCCATGCGGCTGAGCAGGAACGCCACCGTCGGGTCGGCGTGCTTTTCGTCGTGGATCAGCAGGTCATCCGGGTCGGTAGTTTTCAGATCTGTCACCTCGGGGGTGAGATCGTGCAGGCGGATGCCTTTGTCGGCGGCTTTGCCGAAGATCATCGGCTTGCCTTGCTCCAGGTACAGCGTGTTTTCGCTTTTGGTGACTTTGTCGGTCAGATGATCGTAAGCGCCGTCGTTGAAGATGTTGCAGTTCTGGTAGATCTCGACCAGAGCCGTCCCGCGGTGGGCGGCGGCACGTTCCAGGACGTACTCAAGATGCTTCACATCGACGTCGATCGAGCGGGCGTAGAAGGTAGCACCGGCGGCGAGCGCGATGCTCGCCGGCCGGATCGGAAATTCCGGCGAGCCCATCGGCGTGCTCTTGGTTTTCTTTCCCTGCTCGCTGGTCGGCGAATACTGGCCCTTGGTCAGGCCGTAGATGCGGTTGTTGAACAGCAGAATCTTGATATCGACGTTGCGGCGGATGACGTGCATGAAATGGTTGCCGCCGATCGACAGGGCGTCGCCGTCGCCGGTCACCATCCAGACGTTCAGATCAGGCCGCGCCAGTTTGAGGCCGGTGGCGATTGTCGGCGCGCGGCCGTGGATCGAGTGGAAGCCGTAGGTGTTCATGTAATACGGGAAGCGGCTGGAGCAGCCGATCCCGGAGACGAACACGGTTTTGGCGCGATCCATGCCGAGCTTGGCGCAGACTTTTTTCATCTGCATGAGGATCGAGTAATCCCCGCAGCCCGGGCACCACCGGACTTCCTGGTCGGTGGCGTAGTCGGAGGCTTTGAGGACGGTCAGGGTGTTGGAGGGTGCTATCGACATTGTGTTTTTCGGAAAGCTTTGCGAGTTCAGATTTCGAATTTCAGATTTCAAATTTGAAATTTCAGATTTCAACCGCCATTCGCGGCGCCGACGACCACTTCTAGGTCGGTGACTTTTCCGGCCATGATCGCGCGGACGCCGTCGATGATTTCGTGGATGGTGAAGGGCAAGCCCTTCACCTTGTTCAATCCCTTGGCATCGACGAGATAACGATTGCGGATCAGCGTGCGGAGCTGGCCGAGATTCAGCTCGGGGACCAGCACATGCTTGAACTGCTTGAGCGCGTTGCCGAGCCCGCGCGGGAGCGGGTTCATGTAGCGAATGTGGCAGGCGGAAACAGAAACACCTTCATGTTGCAGATCGAGCGTGGCGGCCTTGATGGCGCCCCACGTTCCGCCCCAGCCGACGACCAGCACATCGCCGCTCTGCGGGCCGGTCCAGAGCATGTCTTCGCCGACCGGCGTGATGTTGGCGATCTTGGCGGCACGCGTGCGGACCATGTGCTCGTGATTGATCGGGTCGTAGCTGACGCCGCCGGTGACATCCTGCTTTTCGAGCCCGCCGATGCGATGCTCGAGGCCGGGCGTTCCGGGGATCGACCAAGGCCGCACGAGCTTTTCGTTTCGCTTGTAAGGCATGAAGCCTTTGGCGTCGTTGGGCGCGGTCGGATGATCGATCTGGATTCGCGGCAATTTACTGACATCGGGAATCAGCCACGGCTCCGAGCCATTGGCCAGATATCCATCGGTCAGCAACATGACGGGCGTCATGTATTGTGTCGCCAAGGTAAACGCCTCGATGGCGGCGTGGAAGCAATCGGAAGGAGACGCCGCCGCGATTACCGCGACGGGGCATTCGCCATTGCGGCCATGGATTGCCTGGAGCAAATCGGCCTGCTCGGTTTTGGTCGGCAGTCCGGTGCTCGGCCCGCCGCGCTGCACGTCGATGAGCACAAGCGGCAATTCGGTCATGACCGCCAGGCCAACCGCTTCGGCCTTCAGCGCCATGCCCGGCCCGCTGGTTCCGGTGCAACCGAGCGCGCCGCCGAAGCTGGCGCCAATGGCCGCGCCGATGGCAGCGATTTCGTCCTCCGCCTGAAATGTCACCACGCCGAAATTCTTCTGGCTCGCCAGATAATGCAAAATGTCAGACGCGGGCGTGATCGGATAGCTGCAATAGACCAGCTCTTTTCCCGCGAGGTTGGCCGCGGCGATCATCCCCATTGCGGTCGCTTCGTTGCCGGTGATCTTGCGATATTTGCCGGCGGGGAGCTTGGCCTTGGGGACCTGATATTGCTCGACAAAGAGCTCGGTGGTTTCGCCGTAGTTAAAGCCGGCTTTGAGCGCGAGGATATTCGCCTGCGCGACGACCGGCTTTCTCACGCCGAATTTGGCATTAATGTGATCGAGCGTCGGGCCCAGCGGGCGGCCATAAAGCCAGCAGGAAAGACCCAGCGCAAACATGTTTTTGCAGCGGTCAATATCCTTCACGCCAAGCCCCGTATCCTTGGCGGCGGCGCTGGTCAGCTTGTTGATCGGCACCTTGATCAGGCGGAAGCCGTTGAGCGTGCCGTCTTCGAGCGGATTCCTTTCGTAGCCGGCTTTCTTCAGATCCACCGGCGCAAACGAATCGTCGTTGACGATAACGATGCCGCCTTTTTTGACGGACTTGATATTCGTCTTCAGCGCCGCCGGATTCATCGCCACCAGCGCATCGACATCATCGCCCGGCGTGAAAATATCGGTGCTGGAGAACTGCACCTGAAACCCGCTGACGCCCGCGAGTGTGCCGGCGGGGGCGCGGATTTCGGCGGGGAAGTCGGGAAACGTGCTGATGTCGTTGCCGACAATCGCCGACGTATCGGTGAACTGCGTTCCGGCCAACTGCATGCCGTCGCCGCTGTCTCCGGCAAACCGAATGGTGGCGGAAGGTAGAGTGTGAACAGGTTTATGACGCGCGCCCGGCGGCGTGGTCGGTTCTTCAGTAATCGTGCTCATTGGTCTCGTTTCGCTGCGTTTCCCGGCAAAGAGATTGATCGTAGCAGACTGATCGCCGCCGTTCCAGATAACGGTAAATACTCTACGGTCGAGCGGCCTGAATGTTTTGCTTGACGATTTGGCGCGAATTTGGGCAAAATAACGGGTTATGAGACAGCGCTACCACACCATCATCAGGCCGGAATCGGACGGATCGTTCGTCGGGTGGGTGGAAGAGATCCCCGGCGCCATCACCCAGGCCCCATCGCTGCAAGCCTGCCGCGAGGGACTGCGAGAGGCTTTGAGCCTGCTCCTGGAGATCCATCGCGACGAAGCACGGCAGGGCGCGGATGAGAATTGCATCCTCGAGGCGATCGAGATTGACGTGGAAGAATTGCCGGTGCCAAGCGAGCCGCAGGCGGTGGCATAAGCCAATCATCGCGTGGCGGGTTGCGTGGCGGGCATGGGCAGCGGCATCCCATCCGCATCGATCAACTTTTGCGTTCCCGTATATTTCGGCGCTGGCATCTTCTGCTGGACCTGCTTGCCCTGCGCGCGAAGGCGATCCAATGTTGTCGCCAATGAGGCGTGCGTCTGTTTGAGGGCGTCGTATTCCGCCGAGTATTGAAAATACGTCTGCGGCAACCCAAGCTGCACGATGCGCCCGTCATTGGTTTGCACCATGCTCGAGTTCCAAAGCGTTTGCATCATCTGCTGCAATTCCGCCATGCGCCGATCACAGGCATTCAGGCGCGATTGATTGTCATCGTATTCCGTCTGCAGCTTAGCCAGCTCGTCCTTCACCTTCTTTTCCTGCTCTTCGAGCGCGGCTTTCTGTTTTTCATCGACCCACTTTGATCCCCAGCGATACAGGCCCTTCTCCTTCATGCGCTTTTGCAGCTCGTCATCCTGCTCCGCGAATCGATGGATGACTTTCTGCGCGAGCGGAAGCTTGCGCACGTCGGGCGTCATCGAGTTAATCGCCTCGCTGACGTTATCGAGAATATCGCGGCTGCCGGGCGCTGCCTGCATCGCGCGATCGTAATAGCCCAGCGAAACGCCGTGCATATTTTGCCGCCAGGTGATCACGGCAAGATTATTCAATGTCGGCGGATGATCGGTCAGCGTTGCGATGACTTGCTCAAAACTTTTTCGCGACGGCGCCAGCTGATCCTGGTGGAATTGCACGACGCCTTTGAGATAAAGCAGCGATACGCTCTGAGGATCGATTGCGAGTGCCTTGTCGATCTGCGGGATCGCTTCCTTGAGGTGATTGGCATTGATCAGATCATGAATCGCGACCGCGCTTTGGGTGGTTTGAGCCCGAGCCGCGTCGCGCTCGGCGGTGGTGACCCATTTGTCGCCGACTTTGACCAAACCCTGCGAAAGCCGATCGCGCCAGGTTTGCAGATCGGCGCGGGCTTCAGTTGCCGCGGGCGTGTCATAGTTCTGGTTGATGAACGTTTGATAGCGATCGATGATCTGCTGAAGGTCGGTGATTTTGTCGGCGGCGTGACGCAAAGATTGCAGGCGGGACATCGCCGTGTCGGCGGTGACGACCGGCTTCACTTCGATCGAAGCGACCTGGGCGGCGGTCACCTGCGTGACCTTGCCGTCGCCGATCACCATCCACCCATCGGGCGTTTTGCGGATTTCCCCTTCGACCTCGCGGCCATCCTTGAGATGAACCACATCGGCGCGGCAAACGCCGGCCGCCAACAGGCACCCGAAAATCAGCACAAAGCGGCGATTCATGGTGCGTTCCTCCGCCTTGACAAGCGGTCAAGGCCCCATACTTTCGACGCCAATCGGCCTCGGGCGCGCCGGCCCGATCTGATAAGTCTACTCCTCATGTGCGTCGCAGACCACCGCCGAATGGAATATCGCGGCGAACCTGATGATTCAGTGAGCCCTTGCCCTGATTGCGAAGCGTAGAATCGACCCGCAGTCAACTGTCGCGAGAGAACGAGAAGATTGTTCGGTAGATTAACGACGCCGGCAGAGACGGACCTGTTGTAAGGGTTAGGATTCCTGCCTAACCAGCGAAAACTGAAAACGGAACGTTGCGTTTTCAGTTCATGAGTGGAAAAATGCAGATTTTTCTCGTCAATCTGGACCGTCATCCCGCGCGGCTGAAACGGATGCTGGAGCTTCTCAAAGGCGCGTCCTTCAAACGCATCGCCGCCGTGGATGGGCGGACGATTGAAGGCCTGGAGACTCGCGATCCGGCGCGGCCGATGTCCCGCGACAACCTTTCACGATATGAAAAGGCGTGCATTTTGAGCCATCGAAAGGCCTGGCTTGAATTTCTCGCCGGGTCGGACGATCGCTGCTGCATCCTCGAAGACGATGTATTCATCGGCCCGGATTTTTTCAGGTTCATGAATGATGAATCATGGATCCCGCAGGATGGCGATCTGGTCAAAATCGAGACTTTCCGCAATCGCATTTTTGTGTCCCGCAAAGAAATCCACTGCCTAAACCGTTCTGCCGCGCAACTGCTCTCCCTCCATTTCGGAACCGGCGCGTATATTCTCAGCAGAGGGATGGCGGAAGTTCTGTTGGAGGAAACCTGCGACCCCCAGCGCACGCTCGACCGGATTCTTTTCGATGAAACCGCCATTGCCAGGCGGTCGCCGATTTATCAGCTCCTTCCGGCACTATGCATTCAGGGACAAAACCTTGAGAACGGTATTCTCTTTCAAGAAATGCAAAGCGCGATCAAACCAAAACGCCTGAAGAAGAACAAGACGGTCTTCGAAAGAATCACAATCGAAGTGGCTCGGCCGCTGCGGCATTTGAAATATTTCGTCTGGGCGAAAGCACGCGAACGGCAAATGCAGGCGCGCCACTGCATCGTGCCGTTCAAGTAGTGGGCGATAAGGGGTCGGGATGAATGGCGGGTTTGAATGTCCTGCCCACCAACTGCTCGATGAGGGCGATGTACTGTCTGGCGATGCTCGGCCAGGTGAATTCCTGAGCCGCGCGTTCCGCCGCCGCTGACGCGGCGGACAGATCGGTCGTTGTATACCGCGCCAGCGCCGCCGCCAGGGGTTCTACTTCACCGACTGGAACAACGATCCCGCCTTCGCCGTTGTTGACGAATTCGGCCAGCCCGCTGGCGCCGGATACGACCACTGGTTTGCCGCACGCCATTGCCTCGAGGGCAGCGTTACCGAAGCTCTCCTCCAGCGACGGGGCGGCCATGAACTGGCAGTGCCGCAGCACCCACCGCTTGTCGGCGCCTTCGACCATGCCGGTAAAGACGACCCGGTCACCGAGCGAGGCGGCGCGAGCGCGCAGCGCCGGCAGGTCGCGGCCATCACCGGCGATCACCAACCGCCAGGGCGGCGCCGCTCCCTTGGCGAAGGCATCAACCAGCAGATGTAGCCCTTTGCGCTCGATGACCCGCCCCAGCCCGAGAACGAACGGGTCGCGGAGCCGCGGGTCCGCCTGCAATCGCGACGTTGACGAGTCCGCTCGCAGCTCCTCGAAGTTCACTCCATTGGGGATGCGGACGATCGGCGACTGCGCACCTGCAATTTCGCGGGCGATCGCTTCCATTGCAGCGCTGGCGCAGACGACGGCCGACGCGTTGGCCAGTGTCCAGGTTAGCCGTCGCCAGGCGAGGCGTTTCCTGCGGAGGCGCGAGGTGTAGTAGATGTCGCCGCCGCGCGGATAGACGATCGCCGGGATGCCATGTCGGCGCGCAAACCGCACGGCCCCGTAGCCGGGCGGGAAGGCGTGGTGCCCAATGACGGCATCCACCGGACCCAATTTGCGGACAAGCCGCGACAAGTTCCAATCGAGCCACGCCCCGGCCCACACGTCCGACCGCGCGCGGGAAAAGCGTTGCAGCCGATACGGCACATCGACGTCGCCGCTCACACCGCGGTTTCGCTTGGCCAGAACGATGCACTCGACACCCAGGCCGCCCATCGCCCGCACCAACTGGTCGATCGCGATCTCGGCTCCGCCGATCTTGGGTAGGAAGGTATCGGTGACGTGTACGACGCGCATGGGGCCTTCCATTGTCGCCGAAGTTTAAGTGAAACCTTTGAGCTTCGAAGCCGTAACAATGCGCAGCGATCTGTATTTCGGGAGAAGGGGTCTCCCTCGCACCAGTGCAGCGGCTTGCCAGCGCGCAGCACTGGTGTTTTTTTTGTACAACCGTCAGGCCGCAAGCCTACGACGCTTCCGCGCAACAACCGTCATGCTGAGGTACTCCAAAGCATCTGGCCCACTCGCGCAGGCCGGCCAGATGCTTCGGAGTACCTCAGCATGACAATTCTCGAGCGGCGCGAGACGGGCCTCAGACCTCCGCTCGCACCGGATTCTCCAGCCGGCCGATTGACTCAATTTCAATTTCGATCGTATCCCCATCCTTCATCCAGACCGGCGGCTTTCTCGCAAAGCCAACACCTTGCGGCGTACCTGTCAGGATCACAGCGCCCGGCCGTAATGTCATCGTGCTGCTGAGGCTTTCAATCAAACTGGGGACGTCGAAGATCATGTCGGAGGTCGTGTGATTCTGCATCACAGTGCCGTTGAGCGTGGATTTAATTGCCAGCGCGTTGGGGTCGGGGACTTGGTCGCGCGTGACGATCCAAGGGCCCAGGGGGCAGAAGCCGTCGAAGCTTTTCCCGCGCGCGAATTGTCCGCCGCCCAGGCTCTTTTCGCGCTGCCAGTCGCGCGCCGACACATCATTGGCGCAGGTGTAGCCAAAGATGTATTCCAACGCCCGATCGCGCGAAACGTGGCGAGCGCTCTTGCCGATCACCACCGCCAGCTCCGCTTCATAGTCGATCTCGCTGCTGCGCTTAGGGACGGGGATCGGATCAAACGGATTGTTCAGCGTGTTGCTCGCCTTGATGAAGAGCATCGGATTGATCGGAATGCTCGACCCGCTCTCGGCGGCATGTTCCCGATAATTAAGGCCGATGCAGAGAATGTCGGTGGGAATCAGCGGCGCCAGCAGCTTGTCGATCGGCAACCGCCGATTGGTCACGCGATGCGGGCCAAATAGTTCCCCCTCGATCGCCAGCGCGAATTGATCGTCGATGCGCTGGCCATAATGAATCTGCCCGCCGGAAAGGATTCGCACGATTTGCATGACGGGAACTGTATCGCGGGGAGGGCTTGAGGGAAATATCGGGGATGGTTGGCTGTGGAGCGACGGTCCTCACGAGTTGATCTGGGCAAATTGCTCGTAAAACCGCATCAGTCGAATGCGCTCGGCGGGTTGCTGGTCGAGCAGATGGATCAGAAAATCGCCGCGGCGATAGTTCAACGGATAGCTGTTGAATCGCCGCTGCGTGACGGTCAACACATGATCGCTCAAATCCTGTGACCAGAGCAGATGAATC
>DATBDZ010000357.1:0-4490 GCA_036276235.1 Humisphaera sp.
GCCGATGCGCTTCATATGCTTGGGCTGCTTGCGTATCAGGCAAAACAGTACGAGGCGGCGGAAAACCTTATCGCTCGCGCCGCCGGGGCCAACCCTGCATCCCATAGCATTGCGGCCAATCTTGGGCTAGCGCTGGCCGCACAGAAGAAGTGGGAGTCGGCGATCGCCGCTTATCGACGCTCGATTTCACTTCGAGCCGATGTCCCCGAGGTTCATTTCAACCTCGGGCACGCCCTGGGGGGATCTGGCCAGCTCGATGACTCGATCGCGGCCTATCGACAGGCGATTTCGCTGCGCCCGCAATTTGTCGAAGCCCATAACAATCTTGCCAACGGGTTGATGGAGAAGGGGCAAATTGACCAAGCCATCGAATCGTTCCGAGCGGCGATCACGATCCGTCCGGATCATGCCGAAGCCCACAACAATCTCGGCAGCGCGCTGCTGACCAAGGATCGGGCGGAAGAAGCGGTCACCTCGATTCGTCGGGCACTGCAGTTGCGCCCCGAGTTTGTTGACGCGATGGTCAATCTTGGCAGGGCACTGCTGAAGGCCAATAAGCCGGTTGAGGCGATGGCCGCATTCCAGCGCGCCATCGCGGTTCGGTCGGATCATTTGGAAGCATGGACCGGATTGGGAAATGCGATGCGCGATCAGCAGCGCGCACCCGAGGCGATCGCCGCGCTGCGAAAGGCGACCGAGCTGAATCCGGATTACGGGGCCGGCTTGAATAATCTCGGGATGCTGCTGCTTGAAGCCGGACAAATCGAAGAAGCGGGAGCGATCTTTCGACGATTGATCGCGCTGCAACCGGACGTCGCTGAGCCGCGCAATAATCTTGGCAATGTGCTGCTCGCCGCGGGGAAGGCGCCCGAGGCGATCGAAATGTTCGAGGCGGCAATCAGGCTCCGTCCGGATTACGGGCAGGCATACAGCAACCTCGCAAATGCATTGAGCACTCTGCGGCGATTCGACGATGCCGCCAATGCCTTTCAGAAGGCGATGGAGCTTACGCCGGACTACGCGGAGGCCCGGGCGAATCTGGCCTTGCTGCGCCTGTCGCTCGGGGATTTTGAGCGAGGATGGAAGGACTTTGAGGCGAGATGGAACGTCCAAACGCGCATCTTCCATCGGGAATTCAGTCAGCCGCTCTGGGATGGATCTGATCCATCAGGGAAGACAATTCTGCTGCACGCCGAGCAGGGTTTTGGCGATGCAATTCAGTTCGTGCGCTATGCGCCGCTGGTCGCGCAGCGCGGCGCGCGGGTCATTCTCCACAGTCCGCCGGAGCTTCGGCGATTATTTTGCACGGTAAAGGGCGCGCAGCGCGTGATCAGCCTGAAAGACCCGACGCCGCCGATCGATCTGCACTGCCCCCTGATGAGCCTTCCGCTGAAATTTGAGACGAGACTCGAAACGATTCCCGCAGAGGTGCCGTATCTATTTGCCGATCCAACGGATGTCGCGAAATGGCGGGAAAAGCTCGCGGCACAACCCGGACGCCTGAAGATCGGCATCGCCTGGGCCGGCAGCCCGGGCAATAGCGCGAATCGTGTTCGCTCGGCATCGTTGCAGGATTTTGCCGCGCTTGCACAGGCTTCGGATGTCACGTTCTTCAGCCTGCAAAAAGGCGCTGCGGCCGCGCAGGCCAAGACCCCGCCGGCCGGCATGCGACTGATCGACTGGACGGACGAACTTCGAGATTTTGCCGACACCGCGGCACTCATCAGCGCGATGGATATGGTGATCTCGGTGGAAACGGCTGTCACGCATCTGGCCGGCGCGCTGGGCAGGACGACCTGGGTTGCGCTAGCCTATCACGCCGACTGGCGCTATTTTCATGATCGTTCGGATTCGCCCTGGTATCCAACGATGCGATTGTTCCGGCAATCAACCCCGGGCGCATGGGCTGGCCCGATGACTCAGATCGCCGGAGAACTGCTGAAGATCGTCGAGTGATTTTAAACACAAATCTCGAATCTCAAATCTGATATCCACGCGTACTGCTTGTCCGTCTCCAGTTATACGCCTAGGCTCCCATTGAACATCCACATGGAGCTACACATGATCAAACCCCGAATCAACCTGATGGAAGTCGCAACGGATGCGTATCGCGCGATGGCGTCGCTGGAAAAATATCTGGCAAATTGCGGATTGGAAAGGCCGCTGCGCGAATTGGTGAAGCTTCGGGCTTCGCAGATGAACGGCTGCGCCTACTGCATCGACATGCATTGGAAGGACGCCCGCGTCGCCGGCGAAACCGAGCAACGCTTGTACGGCCTGGATGCCTGGGAGGAGTCTCCCTATTACACCGACCGCGAGCGAGCGGCGCTGGCGTGGACGGAGGCGCTGACCTTCATCAGCGACGAGCATGCTTCGGACGCGGCCTATGAAAAGGTGAAGCAGCATTTTTCGGAGAAGGAGATCGCTGACCTGACATGGCTGGTGGCGGCGATCAACGCGTGGAACCGAGTGGCGATCGCGCTCCGTTCGCCGGCCGGTGCGTATAAGCCGCCGGCGCACGCCTCAGAGTAAAAAGTTCGCAATCCTTGAGGAGGAGAGTCATGCTGAGGTACTCCGAAGCATCTGGCTGGATTGCGCGGTTGGGCCAGTGCTTGCGAGTACCTGCACCAAAGATGCGGCGGGCAGTGCCCGCCCTACGCGCTGCATTCGCCCGTAGGGCGGGCACTGCCCCCCGTTTTCGTGCTTCGTGGGCGTGCCGAGGGCACGTCGCCCCGCAGCATGACCGCCGTATAGGGTGCGTGTACTTGCCCACCATTTGCCGCTCGTGGTGGGCGAGTACACCCACCCTACTAAAACATGGCTCTCGCGAGCAGGCCAGATGCTTCGGAATACCTGAGCATGACAGTTCCTTGCGGCAGCCAATTCCATCGACATCGTTCCTCGGGCAGAAGCCGCAAGCCCCAATTACGTGCAGTTTTTCCCCGCGCGGACGTATGATGTAATCATGACCCTTCGGCGGAAAATGGGCCTGCAGATTTCGGCGATGATCGTCGGATTGTTGCTGGTCAGTGCCGCCGGGATGTGGGGACTGAACGGGTTGCGGACCGATTTTCGCCTTGCGCTGGCGGGCTTTGATTTCCAGCGCCGCGGCGACGAGATCGGCATGCACCTGGCCGCCGCGCGAACGATTCTGCAGCTCGATCCGCTGCGGCGCGATGCCGCCCAGATTCAGGTGAAGCTCGCCGCCGACAAGTTCCACATGATGCAGAGCGGGCAGAACACGACATTTGTCACGCCCGGCGGTTGGCAGCAGAATCTGCGCGATCTTGGCCCGCTGAGTGAGGCGCTCAGTTTGGCGCAGGCGCAGCTGGGCAAACCCGCCGCCAATCCGCCCGATGCGGCGACGATCGATGCCGACGTGCAGGCGGTGGATGTTGCGCTGGGCGGCATCAGCGCTTTCACCGCCGATATTCGTGCCGCCGTGCAGACCTATCAGAACGCCGCCGATGCCAAGCGGCACACGACGCTTCTCGTGATGGCGATTGTGTGCGGACTCGTCGTCGTCGGCGGAGTCTCACTGGGTGCACTGCATTATCTGAGCGTCGTGCGGCCGCTGCGCAATCTGAGCCTCGGCGTGCGGCGTGTGGCGGCGGGGGATTTTTCGCGGCCCGTCGCCACGCAAGGCGGCGATGAGCTGGCGTCGCTGGCGCAGGATTTCAATCGCATGGCCAACGAGCTGAATGGCTTTTATCACCAGCTCGAGCAGAAGGTCGCGCAGAAAAGCAATGAGCTGGTGCGATCCGAACGCCTCGCGAGCGTCGGATATCTGGCGGCGGGCGTGGCGCACGAGATCAATAATCCGCTGGGGATCATCGCCGGCTATGCGGAGTATTCGCTGGAGCAGCTCAAGCAATCGCGGGGCGCGGGCGACGCCAATGCGGATCTCATCAAGTCGCTGCAGGTGATCTGCGACGAGGCGTTTCGCTGCAAGGACATCACCGGCAAGCTTCTCTCGCTGGCGCGGCAGGGTGACGAAAGCCGCCGGCCGATTTGCCTGGCGGATGTCGCTGACAAAGTCGTCTCGATCATCAGCGGATTGCGCGAATATCAGGATCGGCAATTGACCGTCTCTGCTGGAGAATCGCCCGCGCGCGAGCAGCTTGTCGTTAATGCGGTGGAAGCCCAGATGCAGCAGGTCGTGCTGAATCTGGCGCTCAACGCGCTGGAAGCGGCGCCACCGCAGAGCGGGCGCGTGCGGATCGAGCTGGAGCGCCAAAATGGCCGCGTGCGGCTATGCGTTTCCGACAATGGCCGCGGAATGTCAGCGGAAACGCTCGGCCGCGTCTTCGAGCCGTTCTTCACGGAAAAGCGCGGCTCGCGCCAGGCGGGAACCGGCCTCGGTCTTTCGATCACGCATCGCATTGTCGAAGCCCACGGCGGCACAATCGCCGCCCAAAGCGACGGCCCGGGAACCGGCAGCCGATTCGAGGTAAGCCTGCCGGCGGCGATAGCAAGTTCTGAATGATTGC
>DATBDZ010000358.1:0-24262 GCA_036276235.1 Humisphaera sp.
TGGGACGCGTGCGGTTTTGGCTTACTTCTTTGATGTTGTGAAGACCACGGTCTTGCCGGCTCTTTCCATCGAGATCGGAACGACTCGAACCAGCGGTTTGGACGGCGGGGTCTTGTGCTTCGACGTCGAGGTCGTTGTCGAGATGGGCGCAATCACGCCCGGGGTCGAGGCCATTGCCGCGGGAAGTGTGATCGCGGTGGAGTTCATGCTGAAATTCGGATCGGCGCTTCCGATGTTGATGATGACCGATCCGTTGCCGTTGATCGTCACATCGCCGGTCGCGTTGTTGAGATTGATGGTGGCGGTGGCGTTTGTCGCGAGGTTGAACGTGTCGTTGCCGGTGCCGACGTTGACGGCAAACGGCGCGGTGCCGCCGACGTTGATGGTATCGTTGCCGTTGCCATCGTTGTAATTGATTGCGGCGAGATTGAGCCAGTAAATCTGGCCGCCGTTGAAGACCATGCTGGTGTTGGTGGTGCTTAAGGTGTCGGCGCCAGAGGTGCCAACGACGGTGAGTTGGCTGCTTGCGGAGCCGCCATTGAAGGTGATTCCGCCGGACAGATTGATGACGCCGCCGGTTTCGTCGAGGGTGAAGGTGTCATTGCCTCCGTTGGCGGCGATCGTCAGCGAACTAAGATTGCTGAATACAAAATCGGGCGTTCCGCCGCCGGGGTTCGCATTGTTCGCCCACACATCCACGCTATGCCCGTCCAGGTCGAGCTTCACATAGAAATTATCATTGGTCGGATTGCCGGTCAGCGTAACGGCCTGAGATTGAGTCACGCTCACGCTCTTGCTGCCGGCGTTGGTGTAGGTGCCGGTGCCGTCCACCAGATCGACCGTGATGTTCATCGTCCCGAATGAGCTGAAGCTGTGGGTGACAATTCCCCTGGCGGTGTAGACGTTGCTGCTCCCGTCGCCCCAGTGAACGATGTATTGGCTGACGCTCTGGCCCGGATCAGTGACGGTGCCGAGCGTCAGTGCGTATTGATCGCCCTGAAGGTCGTTGGAGCTTCCGGAAAGAACGATCGTCGGCGGGGGGTTGACGGTGATAGACAACTTGCCCGAGGACGTATACGTCCCGACCGAATCCGTCAGATCCACGGCAATCTGCTTCGCGCCGGTGGCGGAATACGTGTGCGTGAATGTGCCGATTGCGCCGGAGCTGGTGGTCGTTCCATCGCCCCAGTGAATCAGATAATTGGTCACCGTATAACCGGTGTCCGTCGGCGACCCGAGCACCAGGCGATAGGTGCCGCCGATGTTGGTGTTGGTATTTCCGGTCAGGCTGATCGACGGAAGCGAATTCACCGTCACGCTGAATTTTCCCGCGCCGGTAACGGTTCCCTGCCCGTCGATCAAATCGACGGTAATCGCCTTGCTCCCGGTGGCGGTGGTCGCATAGGTATGCGTGAACGGCCCCGATCCGCTGAAGGTAGTTGAGGTGCTGTCGCCCCAGTGAACGATATAGCCGCTGGGCGTCTGGCCGACATCGGTGACGTTGTTCAACGACAATGTGTAAAGACCCGTGGGATTCGCGTTGGCGTTGCCGCTCAGTGTGACGAGCGCGCGAACGACGGTGACGGCCAAGCTGCCGCTATTCAGGTGCGTTCCGTTGGCGTCCACAATATCCGTCGAGATCGTGTACGAGCCGGTCGCCGAGTAAGTATGCGTTGCCTGACCGGTGGTCGTGAATGTATCGGTGTTTCCGTCGCCCCAGTGGATTAGATATTGCGAAACGGTCTGGCCCGGATCGCTCACGGTGCCATAGGTAACCGTATAAGGCGAATTCAGCACCGGCGTGGAGCCGCTCAGCGTGATCGTCGGCTTGGTTTGTTTGAAGGTAAAGGAATGGTCGTCGCCGGGGATGCCGTCGCCGTTGCCGTCCAGATGGACGCCGCCCACATCGTGCACCAGCGTCTGCGGAAGTTTGGCGGTATATGCGTTGGCATTGTCGGGGAACGCGCCGCTGTAGGTCCAGGTTCCCGTGAGCGTGGCGGCGTTCCAACTGAAGGAGACCGGCGGATAGCTCGTGCTCCCGTTGGTGATGCTTAGCGTGCTGACGCTCAGCGATGCCGACACATCCTTGCTGAACGTGAAGGAAAGTGAATGAGGCGGCGCGCTGTCGGAGAAAACCTGCGCCGTGACGCGCGGGGCGACATCCACCGAAAAATTCCGGATCTGATCCGAGCCCGCATTCTGCCCGAAGGCATCGGTGATTCGGCTGTTGAAGATGTTCAGGTCGTAGTTGCCGTCGCCGAGCGTGCCGTTGATGCCGCCGGTGCCAGTAAAGTTGAGTACCCAGGTCTTTCCATCGCCCGTCGGATTGGCGACGGTCGTATTCACCGCATTGCTGGTGCCGTGGAATAGCAGGCTGACCATCGAGCCGTCCATCGTGACCTGCTGGCTGAAGACCAGCGTGATGGCGGTGACCGGCGTTCGCGCGGCATTTCCATCGTCAAAGATCACATTCTGCAGCAGCGGGGCGGAAGGAAGAATCCTCGTGCTGGCCGTCGCCGTCGGCGCGGAGGCGCCCGTCGAATTCACGGCGATCAACTGATAAAAATACTGCTTGCCGAGCGTCGCGGTGGTATCGAGGTAGCTGGTCGCGGAAGCGATGATCGGCGTCGTCTGTACATTGGCCGAAAATCCGCTGTCATCGGCGCGTTGAAGTCGGAAGCTGCTTTGATCCGCCGCCGGATCGCTCCAAGTGATCGAGATGCCGTTGAATTGGGGCGACGCCGCCAGACCGAGCGGGGTGGTCGCCGGACCGGCTGGTTGAATGGGCGATCCGAGCGTCAGTTGAAAGCTTCCAAGGTTTTGCCCGACGATCGCATTGCCGGAGATATCCTTTACCTGCCCGCTGGCCAGCGCGATGACATAGGTTCCGTTGGCAAGGCTCGCCCAGGTGTTGCCGGGCGCGGTGATCGAGTAGGTGGCGTTGATCGTCGATCCGTTGCCGCCGCTCGAGCTCACAAGTGTCGCCGCCTGGCTGAAGCCATTGGGGCCGGTCACGATCAGATTGCCATTGGCGATGGTCGAAGCGTTGACGGAATAATTGTCGGTGTAGGTAACGTTGAATGTTTTCGTCGGCGTTGAGTCGCTAACGACATCCGGCGCGGGCGCGAGTGCCGGCGTCGGCGCGATTGTGTCGGTCACATATCCCGCCTCGATATAGGCATTGGTTGTTGTCGCGGAAAACCGCGTGTCCCAGTTGGATTTCGACTGGTTGCGCACGACATTCAGATACGCGTCAACGCTGGCCGTCATCCCCAGCGACGCCATGTAGCTTTCCAGATCGCGCGTCCCATCGACGTATGAAACCGCAGTTGCTGAGGCGTTGGGCTCGATGCGCGATTGCCAGGTGCTGTAGGAAACGAGCGAGCCTTGCAGGTTAAACCAGCCGGATTGCGGCGCTGACGTGTTGTATCGATTGCCCGACCAGTCTTCGTAACGGGGATCGTAGACCGGAAGTTGGTCGATGATCTTGGTCTTGAGCATCCCCTGAAAATCATTGTTGCGGACGACCAGCCCATTGAGCGCGGTCTGTCCCGTGCCTCCGGGCACAAGCGAACCGCTCACGAGCATGCCGTAGGCCCAGCTTCGGACGATGTTGTTTTGCACCGTGAGCGTGTTGACGCCGACTTCCTGCGTCGGGTTGTTGACGCCCACGCCCGGCTCGAAGGTGATGGCGGCATTGACGCCTTGCGTGTCTTCCTCGAAGAGATTGTTTGCCATCACGACGTTGCCGCCGGGCTTGAGATTGCCCAGATCGGCGCCCAAGCCAACGGGGGTTCCGCTGATGTCGCGGCTCTTGAGGAAGACGTTGCCGATCACCTCACCGACAACGCCGCCCGCCTTGGCGGTTGAGCCGTTGACCAATCCGAAGGTCAGACCCGTCGGGTCGGCAATGAAAATGTTGTTATCGACAATCCCGCCGGCACGCGCCTCCATCCCCGTGCTGGCGGCATTAGCGAACACATTGCCCGTCGCCACAACATTATTGTCAGACGAATGGAGATAAACGTCCTGGCTGAATTGCGACGCCGTCGCACCCGGCACCAGCGTGCTCCAGCCGTTGTGATCGAACACATTCTCCTGCAAGGTCAGGCCGTTCACCTGCTCGGCGTAAAGGCCCTGCGCATTGCCATTGGTCGTGTATGAATCGAGGACCTCATTGCGCCGGAACGTGATGTTGCTGACAGGCGTCGTCGCCGAGCCCTGAAAGTTCGCGCCCTGCGTAAAATATTGAAAGCGGCAATCTTCGATCAGAACCGTGTCGGTCGTTCCCAGGTCCTGAATTCCAAAGCTGCCCTTGTTGATAAAATTGGGACTCGTCGGATCGTGCGTGGAACTCGTGAAATTGATTCCGATCACGTCGATAAATTTCGTCGGGCTGCCAAAATTCAATCCGATCGAAGTCCCTGAATCGACAATCGGGCGCGGCACTGTTGGATCGCCATAGTTGGCCAATACCGAAGGCTCATCCGCGGATCGTCCGTTTTTGCTGATGAAGATATTGGTGGAGAAAGTGTCGCCGCGCTTCAGCAGCATCTGATCGGGGATGCCGCCGCGCATCAGGCTCTGGCCCTTGGTGATCGTCTTGACGGCTTGATCGGGAGAAAGGCCGCTGTTGCTATCGCTGCCACTCGAGCTGCTGACATAGATGACGCGCGAGTCGGCACTGGGCGTGACGACCGTCCATCCATTCGCATCGGTGCTGACGGACAGATAGCAGCGCGCTTCCAGCCCCTCGATGGGGCGCGCCAGGGCTGCCGCCGCCGCATTTCTTAACTTTCGAATATGTTTGATGGCCGGCCAACGGGTGTACAAACCCCCACCCCGATGCACGCGTGTGCGTCCGGCCCAACGACTCAGGATTTCCAACGGGTGTCTCCTCAGCCCACCATAGCCACAGATTATTCACCCAGCAAGCAAATTCAGTACGTCCATCCGACGTAAAGGTTTGCCTGTAGTGAGTTTGGTGTCCGCCGAAACAGTCCTATAACATAAGCCCCCATCCTATCCAAGTTTTTTATCTTCACATTTCAACTTTTTTTGATCTGTCCGGCATTTTCGTACAAATCGGTTGTCGAATTTCCTCCGCGATCGCCTCATCCGACTCCGGAACCAGCTCACACTCAAGCACCTTCGAATGAAAGTATTGCGCCCGTTCGATCGCCCGCGCCGAGGGCGATTGTCCCCATCCCACATGCTCTGAATGATCGAGGCATTGGCCCGCTTCCAAAGCGTGCGGCGGGTTGAAGATATCGCACAAGGGGCAGCGAAGCATCAATGTTTTCGACCCGCCGGGCGGAAACGCATTCTTATCGTGGAACCGATGCACAATTTGCCGGCCGTGCTCATCAATGCGCTCGACGCTTTTGATCTGCTCCTCCACCCACGGCTCGCTGGGCGTCTTTTTTCGCAACTCCTCCTTCAGACGTTTGATGTTCGCCAGCGAGAGCCCGACCCGGCACACCCGCTTTGCCTTGGGCAATGTCGTAGCAACGACAACAGTTTGCGCGCTCATCCATCGTCTCCTTTGCAATAAGCCTTTGCCGCCGCGCCCGCGCGCCGGCGGCCTGATGGAGACATGGTTAACAAATTACGAACAGGTGGATCAAGTTGGCCAATCTGATTAAATGAAGAATGAAGAGTGAAGAATGAAGAGTGGGTTGCGGTTGCGGAAATAGTGCGGATATCCGAGTGGACAATCTGTACAATTGCTTGACGTTCAAACGGCGGGGTGGCAATTGCTGGAGGTTCCGATTTGAGAAAGATTATCCCTCTCCGCCGCGCCGTTGGTTCCGTGGCCGTCGGTTCCGTGATGGAGTCGCTCGAACTGCGCCAACTCCTAAGCGCGGCGTACGTGATCGATGGGGTCCAGCCTGCAGCATACGATCAGCCGCAGATTCACGTGCTCTTTCGCCAGACGGCGACGGGCTCTCCGCTCATTGCCGACGACGGCCTGGGCGATACAAGTTTCGACGTCACCGGTTTCCTCGATACCGGCAGCAGCGGCGTCGTCATTAGCCAGGAAACCGCGGAGGGGCTGGGCATCCAATCGTCAACATTCAATGGCCAGCCCGTCACCTATGCCGACGTCGGCATTGGTGGAGCGGATGTCTTCGATGTCTCAGAGCCTCTTTATCTGAACTTTGCTCCGTTCAACGACACCGTGGATGGCACCGATGAAGCCGACTTCTCGCAGAAGTTTGGCCCGATGCGCATGCAGATCAATCAGAACCCCGCGGATCCGGAATTGGGCGATCCGCTGGATATTTTCGGGATGCCCGCGATGCAGGGGAAAGTCGTGGTGATGGATACCACGCCGGTGAACGACCTGGCGAACATGCGGACATGGATCTACAACCCCGGTACACCGTACCACGCCGCGACGACGACGACCGATCCGGGCATTCCCACGACCAATCTTCACGTGAAGCTGAGCTTCTCCTCGCTTAAGCGATTCACCGATGTGTCGCCCGCCGGCGCGCCCGGGCCGGTGTTTACATCCAACCCGTTCGTCGGCCCCGCTCCGTTTGCGAGCGGCGACACCACGCCGCCCATCACCATCGGCCAGGGAAATCTCACCACCAACGGCAGCTTCCTTCTCGATACCGGCTCGCAAAGCACCTTCATCTCCTCCGCAATGGCGGCCAAGGTGCATGTTTATTACGAAGCGGGGACCGAGGGCACCGACAACCCCATCCTGGTCGACGGAAACGGCAAGGAGATTCCCAATCAGTTTTCGCTGCCCATCGGCGGCATCGGCCAGACCAGCACCGTCGCCGGCTTCTATCTCGATTCGCTCACGCTCCCGACGCGTGAAGGCGTGCCGATCAAATTCACCCACGCGCCTGTGCTCGTGGACGATGTCACGCTCGAAGACCCCAGCAACGGAGACACCTTCACCCTCGACGGCGACATCGGCATGAATTACTTCGTCGCCAGCAGCGCCATCGCGGGCGGCGTCGGCGACGATCATCCCGGCGATTTCACCTGGATGACGTTCGACCAACCCAACGGCGTGCTTGGCCTCAATCTCCCCGGCGCGGTGCCGGTCCTCACCGGCTCCATCTCCGGCAGCATCTTCAGCGACTTCAATTCCGACGGAAAGATCGAGACCGGCGACAAAGGTCTTGCCTCCGTGCGCGTTTACATTGATGCGAATCTCAATGGCAAATTCGACGCCAGCGAAAAGACCGTGCTGACCGATTCCACCGGCGCTTACCATTTCACAGGCTTGAACCCCGGCACGTATCGCGTTCGCGAAGTGACTCCCAGCGCCTACAAGCTGATCGCCCCGGCGGCGGGATATTTCAGCGTGACGATTTCCGCCGGCCAGGACACCGCCGGCCACAACTTCGCCGACGCGCCGATCAAGGCCGCCATCAGCGGCAGCATCTTCAATGACATCGGCGGTGACGCAACCCGCCAAACCACCGACCCCGGTCTGAGCGGCTGGCGCGTTTATATTGACGCCAACAACAACGGGAAACTCGACATCGGCGAGACGTCCATCCTCACAGACGTGTCCGGCAATTACAGCTTCACGGGTCTTCTGCCCGCCAGCTACGTTGTGCGCGATGTGCCGCAGGCAGGCTGGCGCGCGACGACTGTCAGCAGCTATGTCGTGACGCTTGCTGGCGTGAATGCAATCGGCCGCAACTTTGGCGTCACCCACAAAGCGAAGCTGGCCGGCAGCGTCTTCCTCGACGCCAACAAGAATGGCATCCGCGATAAAGCCGAAGTCGGACTGGCCAACTGGCGCATCTACATCGACACCAACAAGAACGGCAAGTTCGACACCGGCGAGCTTTCGGTCCTCACCGACAGCCTGGGCAACTGGACCTTCGCCGCGATCTCCGCCGGCACGTACGTTGTGCGCATCGTGCAACAAGCCGGCTTCACCCGCACCGCGCCCGCCGCCGGCTCGTTCACGATCACTCTCTCCGCCGGCGCGATTGTTTCTGGTAAGACGTTTGGCGAAGGGAAGCCGTAATGAAAGACTGTAAAGGTGACATCCACCTTTTAAAAAGGTGGATGTCACCTTTACAGCTTGGTGAAACGACGCCTTTGAAGGGCGAGCTTTGGCGCGGCGGACGCTTTACGGCAGTGGACTCCGGCAACGCCGCTATGGCGCTGCCTGCGAGGGCGAGCCAATCGATCCTCTTGCACTCTTGCGAAGCAACGGGAAAAACTCGGCAAAATCCTTCCCTAACCCATCAAAGTTCCGGACCAATTCGCTCACCGCCAGCTCCAGCGCAAATTCTCTTCCACGCCGGGCCGAAAGGCGCATCGATAATCGCCGCAGCGCGGTTTCGATTCCATCGACGGTGCGATACGACGTCAGCCAATCTTCCTCAACGAGCCGACTGATAGCGATCTGAACTTGCGGCGGCAGTCTTGCCGCATATCCACGAATGTCGGCGTACGTCCGCGCCGTGAACTGCTCGAGTGGCTCGGTGCTGATCTGGCTCCAGTTGGCGGCAAGAAAATGATCGTAAAAGATATCGACCAGAATTCCCTTCATGAGCCGATACCCGGCGATCCGCGCGCGACTGCCGCGGACGATCGCGTGCGCATCGGTAAACCGATCGATCGCCTCATGCGCCCGCACGCCGCGCATGAATGATGCGCTCATGCCGATGCGATCCTGGCGCTTCACCATGTCCGCGAGCATGTTCCCGAGGCGACATTCGACATCGCCGTCTGCAAGAAAGATATGCGCCAGCCAGTTCACGATCTTCGCTTCTCCTTGCGCTCAGAACCCTCTCCCCTGTACTCAGGGGAGAGGGCAGGGTGAGGGGACAGCGAGTTGCGATATCGCGCGGTTCGCAAATGGAGGCGTTCGTCCCCTCACCCCAACCCTCTCCCCTGAGTACAGGGGAGAGGGAGCAAATGCGATCGCGCCTCCCGTTTTCATCCCCCGCGAGTCCGCACGACTTCCTTCGACAACGTCGCCAGTTGCGGGCTGATTGCATCGCGCGGCACCTTCACGTCGATCACCGTCAGCTCCTCTCTCGCTCGCGCGCGGCCCATTGCCTCGTCGAGCTCGCCTAACGTCGAAGCTTCGTCGGCAACTCCTCCGCCGATCAACTCGCAAATCTTGCCATAATTCCATGGCGTGATGAGATTGAATTTTCCATCGCGCAGGCGGCGCATCGTGCCGTAGCCGTCGTTGTTGATGACGAGGACGATCGGCCTTTGCTTCAGTCGCAGCGCGGTTGAGAGTTCGGTGCCGGTCATCTGGAAGGCGCCGTCGCCGACGAGGACGATTGGCTGCACATCGGGCCGGGCGGCGGCGACGCCGATCGACGCCGGAACCGCGAATCCCATCGTCATGTAATATCCCGGCGCGATGAAGTCGGCGCGCTTGCCGGTGCGGATGCCGATCCCGCCGAAAATCGCGTCGCCGACGTCGGCGGTCACGCACGTCTTCTCATCCAGATGCAGCGAAACAATTCGGAAGAAATCGCTCATCGTCAGCGGCCGATCGCGCTCCAACGCGGCCAGCGGCTTGGGCTCGGCATGCGGCCGCGGATGCTTGAATCTCTTGGGCGCCAGTTTGCAGCGCGAAAGCTGCGCAAGGAATTCATCGAAGCGCACCTGCTCGTATCGATGAAATCGCACCTTGATCGATTCGGTGGTAGCCAACACAGTGCGGCCGCGATCGAGCCGCGCGGTGTTGATGCCCATGCTCATGTCGGTGATGAACGTCCCGAGCATCAGGACACAGTCGGCGGATTCGACATATTCGCGTACGGTCGAATCCGCCGACATCGCGCCGCCGTAGACTCCCAGATAAAGCGGATGATTTTCCGGAACGGTCGCCTTGCTGAGCATATCAGCGGCTATCGGAACGTTGAGCCGTTCGGCCAGTTGAACCGCCAGATCGCTCAAACCAAATCGTTGCAGCTCGACGCCCGCCAGAATCACCGGCCGCTTGGCGCCGCCGATCAGCTCACAGGTCTCATCGAGCGCCGCCTTGAGCGCCTCAGGATCCGATCCCGGTTCCGGCAGCGTCGGTGGCAGCTCGACCGCAATCTGCCGATCCACCATATCGTGCGGCACCTCGATATAGACCGGCCGCTTCTGCCGCAGGCAGGCATCGACGCATCGCGCAATCTCCGCCGCCGCCCGCTCTTCATCCAGCAGCACGGTCGAGGCGACAGTCACCTCGTCATAAACCCGCCGCTGCGTCTCGAATGTTTTCACCTTGTGATGCAGCAGCGGATCGTTTTGCCGATCCGTCCGCCCCGGCGCGCCGCTGACGACAACAACCGGCGATTTCTCCGCGTAAGCCCCCGCAATTGGGTTGAGCGCGTTCAATCCGCCAACGCAATAAGTGACACAAACGAGCCCAATCCCATTGAGCCGCGCGTAGGCATCGGCGGCAAACCCCGCTCCCGGCTCGTGGCACATCGTGATCTGCTGAATCGGCGATCGATCGAGCCAGGAAAATGTGGAGAGCGCAAAATCTCCCGGAATGCCGAAGGAATGATTCACGCCGCGATGATGCAGATAGGCAAACAAAAATTCGCCCATCGGCATGCGAGAGGGGAACGAAAACTTTCGACGCGTGGCTTTCCGCTTGCTCATGGTTCCTCATCCGCGCAGCATTCGACCGCAACGGGCGTATGTAAGCATACATGACAATAGCGCCAACTCGCTGCGTCCTGGTTTTTTTCTCGGTCTTCGTGGCGCGGGTGGGGGCGCAGACCACCGCGCCTTCAGATTCGCGTTACTTCGCCATTCAGGTTGTCGATGACCAAACCGGTCGCGGCGTGCCGCTGGTTGAGCTTAAAAGCGTCTCGAATGTCCGTTACTGGACCGACAGCGCCGGGTTCGTCGCCATCGACGATCCGGCGTTCATGAATCAAACGATCTTCTTTTCCGTCTACAGTCATGGCTACGAATTTGCCGCCGATGGATTTGGCATTCGGGGGAAACGATTTGACGTTAAATCCGGCGGCTCCGCGCAAATAAAGATTCATCGCAAAAACATCGCCGAGCGGCTGTATCGCCTGACCGGCGAAGGAATTTATCGCGATAGCGTGTTGCTTGGCCGCGCGGTGCCGATCGCGCATCCGCTGCTCAACGCGCAGGTCACGGGGCAGGATTCCATTCAGCCGGTCGCCTATCACGACAAGCTCTATTGGTTCTGGGGCGACACCGGCCGCCAGAGTTATCCGCTGGGGCATTTTGGAATGTCGGGGGCGACCTCGCAGCTTCCCGGTAAAGGCGGGCTCGATCCATCGGTCGGCATCGACTACCAATACTTTACATCGCCGGATGGTTTCGCGCGGCCGATGGTCATCGACCCGCCGAACAATCTCCGCTGGGCCGATGCGCTGGCGGTGGTCAAGGATGAGAAGGGCCAGGATCGCATGGTCGGCCGCTGCCAGGTGCTCAAGAGCCTTGATCAGCCGATCGCCAATCGGCTGGTGATTTATAACGATCAGACCAATGTTCTGGTCAAGCTCAAGGACATCCCGATCCACGCGCCGCTTCAGCCCATCGGTCATCCGATTCCCGTCGAAGAAAATGGCATCGCTTGGTTCTACTTCGGCGAGCCATTCCCCAATCAACGCACGCATGCCGATCTTAAATCGTTCGCCGATCTTTCTTCCTATGAAGGCTTCACCTGCCTCACCCCCGGCGCGCGATATGATCGCGATAATCCGAGCCTCGATCGCGATGCGCAAGGCAAACTGATTTGGGCATGGAAGAAAGATACGCAGCCGCTCGATCGCCGCGAGATGGACGCGCTGGTCCGCGCCGGTAAGATCAAGGCCGAAGAGGTTTGGTTCTCCCCGCGCGACGTGGAAACGAAAAAGGCGATCAACCTCAACCTGGCGTCGGTGAGCTTCAATGCCTACCGCAAAAAGTGGATCGCAATCGCCTCAGAAATCGGCGGCGCGACCTCCATGCTCGGCGAAATCTGGTACAGCGAGGCCGATCAGCCGCAAGGCCCCTGGCCCTGGGCCCGCAAGATCATCACGCACGATCGTTATTCATTTTACAACCCGTGCCATCATCCCTTCTTCGATCAGGAAGGCGGCCGATTAATCTATCTGGAAGGCACGTACGCCACGACGTTCTCGCGCAACGACGATCCGACGCCAAGATATGACTACAACCAGATCATGTATCGGGTGGATCTGGGAGACGCGCGATTACAGTTGCCTTAGGCGCCGCGCACAAAAACCTATGCAATACATCTGTTCACTTGGGTGCCATGTCCCACGCTTGCGTGGGCATATCGTGCAATCGCAAGCGGCTCTATCCCGCTGACAGACATGCCCACGCAAGCGTGGGACATGGCACCCGTAAGACCCAAGTGAACGACGCGGGAATTCAATTAGTTGTCTTTGCGCAGCTCCTTAGCGGGGGCACGTCGTCATTGCCGAGTCGAACGCCCCGCACGGGCGATCAAACTTGCCGTGAATGCCCCGCCGGCCACTCTCGCCGACCACGGCAACAGGATGTCATGGAGATCGGTGTTGGCCCGGACGTTCCGGTCGTTGAAGCTTGCAAGAAGAAACAATGCAGCTGCGACGGCGCCAAAAACTGTGAAGACCCAGCCCGGCAACGATGAATCACGCCCCATTGCAAACGCGACCGCGGCAAGCGCGACGAGCATCATGATGTCGAGTACGTTTGGGAAAGACGTCGGGGTAAGGTCCGGCCAGTACCACACCACAGCCGCAATTGATAGCGAGGCCGCAAGTATCCAAAGCCGCCGGGGCCTGTGGGCTTCCATCGGCGCGTATTCGATTATGGGTGGCGACGGATCCCGCATGACGCGAATCCCGGACTCACTCCATTATCGCGTGACGACCTTCAGACTCCGCGACTTCTTCTTCGGAATCTCCGCGACCAGATCGTACGCCTGATAGTCGGTGATCCTCACGTTTACGAGTTGGCCGGGGTGGAGGTCTTCGCCGTGGACGAAGGTGACGGAGTCGATGTCCGGGGCCTGGCTTTGGGAGCGGGCGACGTAGCCGTCTTCCGCATCGCGGCCGGCGGGGCGGTCGATCAGCACCTCAATGCTCTGGCCCTTCATCGACTTGGATTTGGCGAACGCAACTTTTTGCTGCGTGAGCATCAGCTCTTCGACACGGGCCTTTTTCACATCGTCGGGGATCTGGTCTTCCATGCGGCCCATCGGCGTGCCGCTCTCGCGACTGTAGGGGAAGACGCCCATCATATCGAAGCCAAAATCGGCGACGAACTTCACCAGCTCTTTGTGCTGTTGATCGGTTTCCGTCGGTGGGCCGGCGATGAAAGTCGTGCGGATGGCGATGCCGGGCACCCATTTCCGCAGCTTTTCCAGCAATGTCTCAATCTGCTTGCGCGTCACACGGCGGCGCATCATCGTCAGGATTTGATCATTGATATGCTGCAGCGGCATGTCGATGTACTTCACCACCTTCGCGCTGTCAGCGATCGTCTTGATCATCTCGTCGCTGAAGCAGGAGGGGTAGGCGTACATCAAGCGCAGCCAATGAACATCCTTCAGTTCCTTATTGAGCGTCGATAGTAAACCCGACAAACCGGCGGCGTAGCCAATATCCGTTCCGTAACTGGTGGTGTCCTGCCCAATGAGATTCAGCTCCACCGCGCCATCCGCGGCAAGCTCGCGAGCCTCAGCAAGAATCTGCTCGATCGGCTTGGAGCGCATCGGCCCGCGAATGGAAGGAATCGTGCAGAACGTACAACCCTGATTGCAACCCTCGCTGATGCGAAGATAAGCATAGTGGCGCGGAGTCAGACGCAGACGCGCGCGATCGTCTTCAAAGACGGGAAGAGGGTTCAGGGTTCGGCGTTCAGGGTTCAGGGGGGAATGCTGATTGCTGAATGCCGAATGCTGAATAGCGGATTTCGAACTTTCGATGTCCTTTGCGTTCTTTACTGAACCCTGAACCCTGAACCCTGAACCCTCTACTGAACCCTGAACCCCGAACCCTGAACCCTTCTCCAAACCCTCCCGCAACTCCCGCGACAAATCATGATACTTCCCCAGAAAATGCCCGTGCTCCTGCCGGGGGTTTTCTTTGCCGTGGACGGCTTCCACGATGTGCTCGCGATCGAAGACGCCGACGAGGCGGTCGACCTGGGGGACGTCCGCCAGCAGCTTTGTCTTGTGCCGTTGCACCAGACAGCCGGCGACGATCACCCGCTTGCAGCGGCCATTGGTTTTCTGATCGATCGCCTCGCGGATCGCCTGCAGCGATTCTTCGCGCGACGCTTCCAGAAACCCGCAGGTATTAACGACGATCGCATCGGCGGCGGAGTGGTCCGCCGTCACCGTCAGGCCATCCTGCGCGAGCAGACCGAGCATGCGCTCGCTGTCCACGAGATTTTTGGGACAGCCGAGGCTGACAAACGCAACCGACCGAATTTTCGCCGCCGAACGGGCCATGAGTCTCCAAAGGGAAAGCGCCGGATTATCTAAAGGTCCTGCGGGAAAGTAAAACGCTCAAGCGAACGCGATGGTTCAGAAATGAAAAGAGGAGACCATCGCTGGCGCGAATGAAAAATGAATAATGAAAAATGAAAAATGGGGGGAAAGCGTCCCGTTTTCGGACCCATTTTTCATTTTTCACTTTTCATTTTTCATTCCGCCAGCGTGGTCTCCTCTGTAATTATTCAACCGATCGCGGCTTAGTAGCGCTTGGGGCGTCCGCCGCCGCCGCCACCACCGCCGCCGTAGCCACCACCGCCGCCGCCGCCACGGCCACCGCCGTAGCCACCACCGCCGCCGCCGCCTGAGCGCGGCTCACGGGGCTTGGCTTCATTGACGGTAAGGGCGCGGCCGCCGTGGTCCTGGCCGTTGAGAGCGGCGATGGCCGCCTGGGCCTCGCCGTCACTGCCCATCTGAACGAAGCCGAAGCCCTTGCTGCGGCCGGTGTCGCGGTCCTGGATGACTTCGGCGCTCTGCACGCTGCCGTGCGAACCGAACAATTGCTGCAAATCCGAGCTGGTTGTTTCGTAGCTCAGATTTCCGACGTACAACTTGCTGCCCATGGAGTTTCTCCTATGTGTAGGCACGATCAACCCGCATCTTTTACTTTCCGGGTTGTGATCTGAAAGGGGCCTTCATTCCGGCCCGGGAGGTAGGAGAGAGACAAAAGCAGTACGCGGCGGCGTGATCGGCAATTTCAAGTGAAGCCGCAAGGCTTCACAGAAAAATAAGCAAACCAGCCTGCCCGAGAGACTCGTGCGTCAGACTTACCAGAAGCCACTATAGCGATTGGCGGGGAATGTACAACTAGGGCGGGATTGAAGTTCCAGAGGTGCGCGCCAAGATTGCAGGTAGAAGACGGCGAATCTCGAGCACCGTCATGCTGAGGTACTCCGAAGCATCTGGCCCGTTCGCGCGAGCCAGCCAGATGCTTCGGAGTACCTCAGCATGACGATTCTTGAAGACCGGGTGGGTTTGAAACAAAGTTCCACGCACAAGTTGTGGGCGGAGCTTACATCCAGCGACCACACGGCCCCGGCTCATCAAAACAAAAAATACCGCTGCGCCAGCGGAAGAATTTCCGCAGGCGTGCTCACCAGATGCTGCCCATCGGCGCTAACGCGATACGTTTCCGGATCCACTTCCATCTTCGGCGTTGCATCGTTCAACTTCATGTCGCGCTTGCCGATGTTTCGGCAATTGCGGACTGGCTCTAATCTTTTCCGAAGACCGTAGCTTGCGAGTTGGCCATCTTTGATGGATGAGCCGCTCACCAGCGCGATTGAATGCGCGCTCGTCGCCCGGCCCAGCGCGCCGAACATCGGGCGCATGTACATCGGCTGCGGTGTCGGGATTGAGGCATTCGGATCGCCCATCTGGCTCCACGCGATGATGCCGCCTTTGAGCACCATCTCCGGGCGGGCGCCGAAGAAGGCGGGTTTCCAGAGCACGAGGTCGGCGAGCTTGCCGACTTCGATCGAGCCGAGGATGTGGCCGCACCCGTGGGCGATCGCGGGGTTGATCGTGTACTTGGCGATGTAGCGTTTGATGCGGAAGTTATCGTTGCTATTCGAATCGGGCGGCAGGGGGCCGCGCTGCTGCTTCATGTGATGAGCCGTCTGCCAGGTGCGCGTGATCACTTCGCCGATGCGGCCCATCGCTTGCGAGTCGGAGCTGATCATGCTGATCGCGCCCAGATCATGCAGCACATCTTCGGCGGCAATCGTCTCGCCGCGAATGCGACTCTCCGCGAACGCGACATCTTCCGGCAAATCCTTATCCAGATGATGGCAGACCATGAGCATGTCCAGGTGCTCATCGAGCGTGTTGACGGTGTAGGGCCGCGTGGGATTGGTGGAACTGGGAAGGACATTGGGCTCGCCGCACACGCGGATGATGTCCGGGGCATGCCCGCCGCCCGCGCCTTCGGTGTGATACGTGTGAATCGTGCGGCCTTTGAATGCAGCAATCGACGCCTCGACAAAACCGGATTCATTGAGCGTGTCGGTGTGGATCGTCACCTGCACGTCGTGATCCTCTGCGACGGAGAGGCAGCAATCGATCGCCGCCGGCGTCGTGCCCCAGTCTTCGTGCAGCTTCAGGCCAATCGCACCAGCAAGAATCTGGTCCGCCAACCCCTGCGGCTTGGACGTATTTCCCTTACCCGTAAAACCGAAATTGAGCGGCAGATCATCCGTCGCCTGCAGCATCATCCGCATATGCGCCGCGCCAGACGTGCAGGTGGTGGCGCAGGTTCCCGTGGCGGGCCCGGTGCCGCCGCCGATCATCGTCGTGAGCCCCGAGGCGATCGCTTCATACGCCTGCTGCGGACAGATGAAATGGATGTGCGAATCAATCCCACCGGCGGTGAGAATGAGACCCTCGCCGGCGATGACTTCCGTCGTGACGCCGACGATCATTCCCGGCGTGACGCCCGCCATCACATCCGGATTTCCGGCTTTGCCGATCGCGTGAATCAAGCCGGCTTTAATGCCCACATCGGCTTTGTAGATGCCGGTGTAATCGACGATCAGCGCATTGGTAATGACGCAATTGAGCGCATCGCGATCGTCCACGCCGGCGGCCTGGCCCATTCCTTCACGGATGGTTTTCCCGCCGCCGAATTTGCATTCATCGCCATAAACGGCGAAGTCTTTTTCAACCTGAAGAACTAATGAGGTATCACCGAGGCGAACCCTGTCTCTGGTGGTGGGGCCGTACATGTCGGCGTAGGTGGAGCGGGGGATGCGGTAGGGCATATGAATATGGTCTTGATGAGTATGTTGGCGGTTGCTCGTTCCGAGCGCTATATGCTCGTGAATCCCGAGCATTGTCATGCTGAGGTACCCCGAAGCATCTGGCTGGATTACCCAAGCGGCCAGATGCTTCGGAGTACCTCAGCATGACAGTTTCTTGCCGTAGAATTAGCTTATCAATCGATTCTCGCTAGCTGTGCTGATCCTGCGTTGATACGGCTATTCAAGGTTGAGTGGTCGGGCCCGTCCCCAACTGCTTCAGGCGTTGGATTTCCTGGTTTTGGCGATCGATCTGAGCCTGCATCGCATCAATCTTGGCTCGCAGCTCATCTTCTGAGGAAGTGGGCCGCGTGGTCGATGTTGATGCGCTGGACTGCCCGGTTGGCGCCCGCGGCTCCAACGGCACGGTTTTGACATCGACGCCGCCTTGGCCGTTGCCCACTACTTCCGTGCGGTAGCCCTTCTCCGTGCAGCCGGCGAGGACGATGCCGAGGAGCGAGATCGTGGCGCAACTGCGAAGATGGCGGGCAGTGCCCGCCCTACGTGCAAGCTTCTTCGTAGGGCGGGCACTGCCCGCCGCGCTTGTGTGCGCCGTGTTTGTGTGAGGCGGTCTAGGTTGTCTCATTTGCAAATCCTTCCGAAATGACGCGCTGCATGGCGGCGGCGCGGCCGGGTTCGTTCACCGCGCCGTCGGCGAGATTGTTGCCGCCGCGGATGATCTGGTTGCCGCCGATCATGACGAGGCGGACCGTTTTGGAATCACCCGGCTCAAAGCGCACCGCCGTGCCGGCGGGAATATCCAGCCGCCGGCCGTAGGCTTTGGAGCGATCAAACTTCAGCGAGGCGTTGGTTTCGATGAAATGATAATGGCTGCCGACCTGGATCGGGCGATCGCCGAGATTGGTTATTGTCAGCTCGATGCTGTCGCGATCCGCGTTCAACTCCAGTTGGCCGGCGGCGGTTTCATATGCGCCGGGGGTTCGATCATCGGCATCCGTTTCGCTCGAAAACACAGCAAGATCCGGCACCGGCAGAAAACTCCCATAGAGGGCGAGCTTCAAATCGCCGTCGAGCGCCGCGATCGGATGATGAACGGTGACCAGCTTGGTGCCGTCGGGAAATGTCCCCTCGACCTGCACCTCGGCGACCATCTCCGGGACGCCGGCCATCACCTGCCGCCGGCCGAGGAATCGCCGGCCCATGTCCATCAGCTCGGCGACGGATTTGCCGTCGCGGATAAACTCGAGCGTCTGCGCAGCGATAAGTGCGACGCTCTCGGGATAATTGAGACGGAGGCCGCGCGCAAGGCGTTTCTGAGCCAGCGCGCCGGCGTTGTGGAGCAGGAGTTTGTCGATGTCGCGGGGGGAGAGATGCATTAGTGGCTTTTTGAGAACTTATCTTCGGAATCAACTATGGCCGCAGCGCATTCGTGGACCTTCTCCCTCTCCCCTGTACTCAGGGGAGAGGGTTGGGGTGAGGGGACGAACGCATCGACTTGCGAACCGCGCCATATCGCGACACGCTGTCCCCTCACCCTGCCCTCTCCCCTGAGTACAGGGGAGAGGGTTCTGAGCGGCGGGATAAATCCCGCCCTACCTCGGAGCCAGCGTAGGGGGGGATTTATCCCGCCGTCCTCTTCGGGATCGCGCTACCATTTTCGCTCCCAGGGATCGTCTCCCAATTCCTGCGTAATACAACCCAATCGATTCCGCAGCCAGCGCCCGACGGCTTCTGTCGTCGCTCCCGCGACTCGCAGCACGACACCCTCTGACACCGGACTGGCGGCAAAGATAACCGACTCCTGCATCGCCGCCGGCTGGGTGGATGACCATATCAAAAGCTCCTTCGCATAATTCGCGAATCTTGGGCCGATCAGCAGGGCCGTGGCGAAGCAGTCGCAATTTCCCATCCGGTACGGGTGATCGATCTTGCCGTCTGTTGCGTCTAGTCGCAGGGCGTCGCGGAAGATCAGTTTGTTGCCGACTGTTATATCCGCGCGGCTGATGTACGAGCGGAACGCCCAGCGTTCGCCTCTTGCTCGGCGGCCGCTGGTGAACCAGTCTAGCCAGCAGAGCGATGCTGAGGGGGCTAGATCGATCCGCTGTTGTTGCGCGAAATTGGCGTTGCGGAAACATGCGATTGCGTCGGGGAGCGCGATTAGCGTGGCGTCGATCGCAACTTGCGCGTTCAGGACCTGCGAAGCCGCGAGCGGCTGATCCGACCGGTACACTTTAGTCTGCGATTGCGTTCCTAGAAGACACGTCGCGCCTTGTCCTACTTCCACCTCCAGATCGATACGGTCGCCCGCGAGGAGTCCGCCGCCGAAGGTGCTGGTGAAGACCCAGGCGCTTTTTCCTGCGCTGCGCGGGGCGAGCAGCCGCAGCGGGCTGTGCGCTTGCAGGCGGGTGACGGCGCTTTGGCCGTCCACCTGTTCGATCCGCACAAATCCTCGCCCGTGGCCATGAGATTTCAATCAGACGCTCAGGTGCTGGTTCACGATCTGCGGGGTCAGTTGCGCGGTATCGCCCTCGGCGACGACGCGGCCGCGATCCATGATGTAAAAATATTGGCCGAACTCGCGCACGAAGTCGAGATACTGCTCCACCAGCACAATCGTCATCCCGCGCTCCACAAGCTTTCGCAGCACGCCGCCGATCTGCTGAATGATGTTCGGCTGAATCCCTTCGGTCGGCTCATCCAGCAGCAAAACCTTCGGATCGCCCACCAGCGCCCGGGCAATGGCAAGCTGCTGCTGCTGGCCACCGGAAAGATCGCCGCCCATGCGCTTGGACATGGTCTTGAGAATCGGGAACAGATCGAGCACTTCTTCGGGGATCGATCTTCTGCGATCGGTACGCGCTTCCAGGCCAATGCGCAAATTCTCGGCGATGGTGAGCTTCGGGAAGATCTGCCGACCCTGCGGCACCAGCGCGATCCCCTCGCGCGAGCGGCGATTGGCGGGAAGATCGCTCACATCACGCTCGGCCAGGGTGATGACGCCGCCCGAATGGCGCAGCAGGCCCATGACATTTTTCATGAGCGTAGTTTTGCCAACGCCGTTGCGTCCCATGACGCAAGTAACCTTCCCGCGCGGCATCGTCATGTTGACGCCGCGCAACGCCTGGGCCATGCCGTAGGAGAATGTGAGGTCTTTAATTGCCAGCATAATTCGTTAGCGGCCCAGATACGCTTCGATCACATCCGGATGCCGCTGTACTTCATCCATATCGCCTTCGGCCAGGACCTGGCCTTCGTTTAGAACGGTGATTCTCGAATTCAGTCGGCGGACGAAATCCATATCGTGTTCGATCACGATCAGCGTGTGCGCGCCTTTCAATTCCAATAGCAACTGAGCCGTTAGCTCGGTTTCTTTATCCGTGAGGCCGGCGGCGGGTTCATCGACCAGCAGCAGGCGCGGGTCGGCGATGATCAGCATGCTGATCTCAAGCCATTGCCGCTGGCCGTGGCTTAAATACTTCGCAGGTGTGCTGAATTCGCGCAGCAGATGCACGCGATTGAGGATCTGCATGATGTCGGCGCGCTGCTTTGGCGATTCGCGGCCGAGCAGATTTCGCCAGACATTGCGCCGGCCGGGCAGGGCGAGCTCCATGTTCTCGTAAACCGTCAGGCTGTCGAAAACAGTCGGCGTCTGAAATTTTCTGCCGACGCCGATGCGGGCGATCTCCACATCCGGCAGATGCGTGACATCGACGCCATCGACATAAACCTTGCCAGCCGTGACGCGCGTCTTGCCGCTGATGACATCGCAGAGCGTGGTCTTACCCGCGCCGTTGGGGCCGATGACCACGCGCAGCTCGTTGTGAGCGACGGAGAACGCGCTGATGTTCAGCGCGCGAAAGCCGTCGAAGGAAACCGTGACATCCTTGAGCGCCACCATCGGCGTTGAAACCATCGGCAAATCGATCGCGGGGGCGAGCATCAGCTTCCCCCTTTAATGCCGGCCGCTTCGAGCGAGGGCTCCGCGTTTGCCGTGACGGAAGATGCACTCGCGATCAAAGCACGCTTGTTGGTGACTTTGGAATTCAGGCGATGAAACACGCCGACCGCGATGAGGATCGCGACCAAAACGTAATACTTTGGCGCGATTCCCTGTGGATGCGCAGGATCGACCTGCAGGAATCTTGGCGTCAGCCCCAATGCTTCAGTTGCCAGAAACAGGCAGACCGCGATCAGCGGAATGATCGTCACCGACGCGCGCAACACGGATTGACCGGCGGTGATTTGCCGCTCCATGGATAGCCACAATCCCGAAAATCCGTCGCTGAAAAAGAGCACGACGACAACCGCGATTAATCCTTCGACCAGCAGCCACGCACCGGAGAAATCGGATGTGAGCGAGGATCTGGCTGCGCGGAAGAGGATCGCGCCGCAGACCGCGCCCCAGAGGCGCCCGCGGCCGCCGAGCGCGACCATCACCACCATCAGGATCGATTCCTCCACGTTCATCTGCTGCGGCGTGATGATGCCTGTCTGCGGCGAATAGAGCATTCCGCCGATGCCGGCGAGCATGCCGCCCACCGCCAGCGCGAAAACCTTGAACGCGTATGGCTTATAGCCGGCGAAATAGAGGCGGGTTTCTTTATCGCGAATCGCGACGAGCACGCGGCCGAGCCGCGATTTCACAATCGAGCGGCAAAAGAGGTACGCGAGTACCAGCACCGTCAGCGTCAGCAGATACAGGCTGATGATCCATCGCCGGTCGGCGGTCATCGGGCGATAGAAATTCGTCAGGCCGTTGGTGCCGCCCAGGAGCATCTCGTTGCGGCACATGAGCAGCCAGGTGGCGGCGGCGAGGGCCTGCGTGATGATCGAAAAATAAACGCCGCGCACGCGGCTGCGCAGAATCAGAAAGCCGAAGAGCGTTGCAAAAATTCCCGGTATCGCGATGCCTGCGAACAGGGCAAATCCGAAATGACGGAACGGCTGCCAGAACGCGGGTAACTGCCCGCCATGCCCGTAGTAGGCGAACTCCATGAATTGCGGAATCTTGTATTGCCCGCCGCCTTCAGGGAGGCTCAGGTGCATCGCCATCGCGTAGGCGCCCAGCGCGAAGAAAAGCGCCTGGCAGAGCGAGAGCAACCCGGTGTAACCCCAGATCAGGTCGACGCCCAGTGCGACGATCGCATAGCAGAGATACTGCCCCAGGATATTGACTTTGTAATCGGGCACTTTGCCGGCGATGTTGAGCAGTGGAACCAGCGCATAAAGCAGTAGGAGCACAATTGCGCCCGCCGCCATCCGCATGCGCATGACGCGGATGTCGGGCATGCGCATGAGGAACGTCTGCGACGATTGAAACAGTTCCTGCGCGCGCTGCGCATCGGAGTCGGTCACGTCGCTCGCGGGGGATTCATGCATCGGTCTGCCTGCCCTTCGGCGGGAAGAGCCCCTGCGGCCGCCATTGCAGGAAGAGGATGATCATCCCCAGCACCAGCACCTTACCGATGACCGACGCACCGGAAGCCAGGCTCGGCATGGCGCCCAGAATCGGCTCGAGATATTTTCCGATGAAGCCAAGCCCCAATCCCGCCCAGACCGCGCCGGCAAGTTTTCCCACGCCGCCCACAACCACGACCATGAAACAATCGACGATGTAATCCTGCCCCATCTCCGGCTTGATCTTGTCGCAGAGCGGCACCGCGACGCCCGCCAACCCGGCGAGCCCTGCGCCAAAGGCGAAGGTCAGGCCATCCACCCGCCGCGTCGGCACGCCCAGCGCCAGCGCCATCTCGCGGTTCTGTGTTGTCGCCCGCAGCAGCAGGCCAAGCTTCGTGCCGTTCACTACGAAATATACGATCGCAATACATATAGCACAGAAGAGGATGATGTAAACGCGATTGAGCGGGAAGACGATGTCCGGCGCGATCTCCCACCCGCCTTCCATCCAGCGCGGCGGCCTGATCGAAACGTTATCGCCAAATTTCCAGCGCACCGCCCAGATCATCACCAGCCCCACGCCCCATGTCGCCAGCAGTGTCTCCAACGGCCGGCCGTAAAGATGGCGGATGACGGTCGCCTCGACAAAGTAACCAACGAGCGCCGAGACAAGAAAAGCCGCCGGGATCGCAATCGCCAGGTAGTAGCCGTAATACTGCGGCATGTGCTGGTTGAAGAAGTTGGCGACGACAAACGTCGTAAACGCGCCAACCATCATGAACTCCCCCTGAGCCATGTTGATCACGCCCATCAGGCCGAAAATGATTGACAGCCCCAGCGCCAGCAACACCAGGATGCTTCCCAGCGATAATCCCGCAAACGTATTTTGAACGGAATGAGCGAAGGTTTGATAGCGATTGGCCGAGTCGCGCGCGGTGGTTGCCGCCGACTCAAGCTCCTTATCTCCCATTCGCTGGGCGGCCTGGGCGATCTTGTCCAAAAGATTCGCAGCGCGGCTCGTGCCCATCTTTCCCAGTGTCGTGGCTGAAGCGATTCGCGTTGCCGAATCGGCGCTGGTGACCAGCTCGATGCTTGCAATTGTTTCGTTCAACGCTGGCGCGAATTGGCCTTTGGGATCCTTCTCAAGTTGTCGCTTCAGCGCGGCGGCGGTTTTGGGAAGCTCTTCGAGCAGCGCCTGGCGAGCCTCAAGATGATCGAGATAAGTGGAACTTGCCGAGATCGTGTCTTTCAGTGTCGCTACGAGGGATGTGTCACTGGCGGTCGCCTGCTGGGCCTTGATCAGCGCGGCGTTCGCCGCTGACACGGTTGCGTTTCCAGGAACGGGCGATGCCACTGATGTTGGGCGATCCGCTTTCGCAATGGCAATCGCCGCGATGGCTGGCGCAATAACCGCCCTCTCGTCGGCATTCGCCGTGGCGAGTTTCGCATTTAATGCCGCCGAGCATTTGCCCAACGCATCGAGCAATCGGGCGGCATCATCCGGATCAGGCATCGCGCGGGCCGCACGCTCGCCGGCGTCGCGAATGCTTGCGATCCGCACTACCGGATCCGGATCGAGCAGGGAAAGCGTCGCGATCAGATCGGCGACCGCCTTCTTCTCCGAAAGCAATCG
>DATBDZ010000359.1:0-9013 GCA_036276235.1 Humisphaera sp.
ACCTCAGCATGACGGTTGTCTCGAATTCGAAGTTGAAATCGCAGATGGCAACTTGAGTTAGACTTTCTTGCAAAATGTTGGGTACTCCGGGAAGGGGGAAGATTTGACGTCTAATGTGCGAAGGCAACCACCCAATTGCCAGCCGCAAGGCACTCGACTACTCTGCGCTCTTCCATGACATCCCAAATCGATTTTGAATGGCCGGGCAACGGAGACTTTCCGGCGCCGCGTAGCGACGCCACGCCGTTCTTTGATTTTGTCCGGGCGCATCACGCGACGGAGTTCATCGCGGCGGCTGTGGCGCACTTTGATCTATTCTCGAAGCTCGCTGATAAACCACTGAGCCGTGAGGAACTTGCGGCGCTGCTCGGTCTTGCCCCGCGGCCGGCGGCGGTCTTTTTCACGGCGCTGCGGGCGATGGGATTGCTCGCCGCCGACGAGCAGGGTCGGCTCGATCTGCCGCCGGCGGTGCGCGAGCACCTCGTGCCCGGCGGCGATTTTTTTATGGGAGATTACGTCGGGCTGGTGGCGCAGAATCCGGGCGTGAAAGGTCTGGTCGAGCGATTGCGGACCAACAAGCCCGCCGAGGCGCGGCCGGATGAGGGAGCGGCGTTCATGTATCGCGACGGCATGGAATCGGCGATGGACGAAGAAGCCTCGGCGCGAAGGCTCACGCTGGCGCTCGCCGGCCGCGCGCGGATCGTCGCGCCAATCCTCGCGCAACGCTTTCCGCTTCCCGATGCGCGCGTTCTGCTCGATGTCGGCGGGGGCACTGGCCTTTACAGCATCGGCCTGCTGAAGCGAAATCCAAACCTGCGAGCCATCATCTGGGATCGCGCGCAGGTGCTGAAGGTGGCGCAGGAAATGGGCGAGCGATTCGGCGTGCTCGATCGGATGCACTTGCTGGCCGGCGATATGTTCGCCGATCCAATACCCGCCGGCTGCGACACTATTCTGCTTTCAAATATCCTGCACGATTGGGATGTGCCGGAGTGTCAGCGGCTGCTCGATCGCTGCACCGCCGCGCTTTCGTCTGGCGGCCAGGTTCTAATTCACGATGTCTTCTTAAATGATGCGATGGATGGGCCGCTCACGGTCGCGCTTTATTCGACGGCGCTGTTCACCATCACCGAAGGCCGCGCGTATAGCGCCGCCGAATACCGCGCGATGCTCAGCAAGGCGGGCCTGGAGGCGGGCCAGATCGTCACCACCAGCATTCACTGCGGCGTGCTGCCGGCAAAGAAGTAACAGAGCCTCATCCCCCAAACGGCGCCAAATCCGGCGAGATCAGATGCAGCGAATCGCGGCTGTATTGCTGTGCAGCCCGGTCGATCGCCTTCATCATGTCCGCCAGCACATCACTGTGCTTGTAGCTTGGGGCGGCTCGCATCATTCCCAAAAGCTGGCGGCGATAGTTCTGCAGATTCTGCTGCACGGGCATCTTGAAATCCTGGGCGACCGCCGACACTTTCTGCGCCAGCGCATCAAGATTTCCGTGAAACGATTCGATCAGCATCTCATAAAAGAACGCGCCGTGGCTGGCCTCGTCGGCGCCCATTTTGGTCAGCACCGTCTTGAGCAATGGCTCGTTGATATCGCGGGCCAAGGCTCGGTAATAGAGGTGCGTCGCCTTTTCCTGCAACGCCAAGTAGATGAACCCCTCGACCATTTTGTTGTCGTGGTCATAGGGAAACATGTAAGCCGTCTTACGCTCCCGGAGCATTTCCTGCTGAAGCTCGGCCGGCTTCACCAAGCCAGACTTTTCGAGATACATTTCGAGCACGTGAGCATGCCGATCTTCCTCGGCCACCCAGCGAAACGTGAAATGCAAAACCTTGCGGCTGGCGATCTGCTGATCATCCGGCATCGCCGGATCGGTCATGATCCGCAAATACTCTGACAGATAACCCGGCAGGTGATCCTCAACGAACAGAACCGTTTTCACAGCGCCAACTTGATACTCATTGAGCCGCTCGGGCCGCGCGATTTCCCGCATGCGGTCATCCTCGACCAGGTCATAAGGAGACCAGGTCATCTTGTCAGCGCGGCGGTGATAATCCAGCAGCACATTCTCAAATCGCGTGATGTCCGGGAACGTAGTCCTGGGCATGAAATCCTGTCTCGCCCGTGCGGGCGGGTAGCCGGATAGTTAGCACAGATTGTGGGGCAGCCTCTGCCATATCGCCCATCTGGCAGAAACTGGGAGCTCCGGTGAAATAGATTCTAGCGTGCGTCGGCGAAGCTTCAATGAAGCGGGGCGGGAAAATGAAGAAGGGCCGCAAAAAAAATGCGGCCCTTCCTGTGATTTATACAATCGCAATGGATTTAGTAGCGATCGCGGCGACCTCCGCCGCCACCACCACCGCCGCCGCCACCGCCACCGCCGCGAGGACGCTCTTCCTTCGGACGAGCCTCGTTGACGGTCAACGCGCGGCCATCATGCTGCTGGCCATTGAGAGCGGCAATCGCAGCCTGTGCTTCCGAATCGCTACCCATCTGAACGAAGCCGAATCCCTTGCTGCGACCGGTTTCACGATCCGCAATCACCTCGGCCGACTGAACCGTGCCATGCTGGCTGAAGAGCTGTTCCAGATCAGAGCTGCTGGTGTTATAGCTCAGGTTCCCGACATACAACTTATTGCCCATTGTTAAGCTCCTATCGCTTTTCGGGCTGACAAACCCGCTTTTTACTTTCCGGGTTCGATTCTGAAAGGGGCCGACGTTTTGGCCCAAAAAAGGTAGGAGAGAAAGCGAGGCAGACGGTGCGGACGGTCTACAGACCCACGACCAAGAGTCTCGTTATGCAACCTTACCTGAGCATATACGTTAGCAGGTTTGCTCTCGTTCGTCCAGTCAAATTAGGACCCGGAAAGATGCCGGGCCTGCCGCCGGGGAATGTCAGGCATTTGCCGGCCCCGCTGGAAAGCCCGATCCGCCTCCGGAATGAAAGGCCGCAGAAACATCGGGCAATCCGGCCGGCCACCCTGCTTATAGTCGCTCCAGAGGGCTTTTGCCGTGATTTGGGCATCCAGCCGAACCTCCGTTGTCAGATAAACAAACAGCGCCTCCGCCAGATTGTTCATCGCGATCGCATGATTCCGCCCGAAGCGGGCATAGAGCCAGTCGGTCAGCCGCAGGAAGCTTTGGAACGCCGAAGGCTGCTCCCGCCAAATCAGCAAAGACGCCTGCGGGAAATTGCCGCTGTTGGCGATCAGATCCCAATATCGCGCAAACCGTCGCATTCGCTGGAGCGTCGCGAAGTCCATCTGCGCGGTCCGCAGGATCTCATAAGGCGGATGCGGGCTGTACACCATTCCCCATTCCTTGTCATGCCGCACGATCGGCGTGCCGCGCAGGCGCTTGAGGATGCCCACCTGAATCTCCTGCGGGCCCAGTTCCAGCAGCCGATCAAACCCGCGGCCGAAGCTCTCCAGGTCTTCCCCCGGCAGGCCGACAATCAGATCGGCATGCACATGCACGCCCGTCTGCTCGCGCAAGAAACGCAAGTTGTCGGCAAGCTTCGAATTATCCTGCCGCCGGCTGATGCGCGCCGCGACTTCTTCGTTGAACGTCTGAACGCCCACTTCAAACTGCAGTGCGCCCGGCGGAAATCGTTTGATCGGCTCGCGCAGCGCCTCAGGCAGTCGATCCGGGATCATTTCAAAATGCAGGAACATCCCCGGCCGATACCGCTCCCAGAAAAACTCCAAAATCGAACGGCTGAAATTCAGATTCAGATTGAACGTCCGATCGACAAACTTGAAGCGCGTCAACCCGCGATCCAGCAATGATTGCATCGCCGCCAAAAACGCATCGAGCGGCACATTCCGCACCGGCACATCCAGCGAGGAGAGACAAAACTCACATTTGAACGGACACCCGCGCGAGGCTTCCACATAAATCACGCGATGCGCAATATCCTGCTGATCGTAAAATTCGTAAGGCAGCGCGACGACATCACGCTTATGTTCGATCGTCAAACCAGTTTTCGAGGAAAACTCCGGCAGCGCCGCCGCGATGACTTTGTTCAGCGGCGGCGTTCCCGCCAGAATACTTCGGCACAGGCCCGCAAACTCCAAATCCGCCTCGCCGGTGACGACAAAATCCGCCGCCGCCGCGATCGGCTGCTGCTCGACTTCGTAACTCACTTCCGGCCCGCCGATGATGACGATCAAATCCGTCCGAATCCGCTTGAGTTCCGCCACCAGCCGCTCAGATTGCTCGGCATTCCAGATATAAACGCCAACGCCGACGATCTTAGGATCGAGCGCCAAAATCGCCTCGGCGGCGTCGGTCGAGCGATGGCTGATCTCAAATTCCAGAATCGTCGCGCGCTCTCGAAGCGCGCCAAGGTTCGCCAGCAGATACCGCAAGCCAAAAGAGGCGTGCGCATATTTGGCGTTGAAGGTGGTGAGGACGATATCGGGCACGCAGAGTAGTTTATCGATTCACGCCAGACATGGCATGCTCCGTCACATAGACGGCGATTTATCGCACGCGCCCTTTAAAGCGGGGCCTTGTCCCCTCCCCCGGTACTCCGGGGGAGGGTTAGGGAGGGGGTTCGCGCGAAAGGCGCGCATCTATCGCAACAGTTCAAAGTGACTGCATTCTCCCTCTCCCCTGTACTCAGGGGAGAGGGCTGGGGTGAGGGGACGGATGCGCCGGTTGGCGTAGTACGCCGTTTGGCGCATCGCCGTCCCCTCACCCTGCCCTCTCCCCTGAGTACAGGGGAGAGGGTTCTCTGCGCGACGTTATGTAGGGTGGGCGTACTCGCCCACCGTCTGCCGCTTGCGGTGGGCGAGTACGCGCGGGTACGCCCACCCTACAAATTCCGTGCTCTTCAAGGTTCTACCATCTGCCTTAAAATCTTCCCCGCCGCCGAGCGCGGCAATGTCGCGCGAACCTCGAAGACGCGGGGAATTTTGTATCCGCTCAGTTGCCGCCGCGCCCATTCGCGCAGCTCATTCACATCCGGCATCACGCCCGGCGCGGCCGGCGTCACGATCGCCTTCAGGCGAAACAGCGTTTGGCTGATCTGATACGGCACCACCACGCACGCGCCCACCGCCGGATGCGATTGGATCGCCTGCTCGACTTCCAGCGGATTGACCTTTCTCCCGCCGACGTCGATCAGCAGTTTGATCCGGCCAGTGATCGTCAATCTCCCTTGCTCGTCGAGACGGCCCAGGTCGCCGGACAGAAAAAATCCATCCGCTATCGGCGATTCATCCGAATCCAGATATCCGCTCATCATCGAAGGCGCGCAAATCGCCACGTGGCCCTCGTCGCCGCTCGCGAGCGGCTGATCTGTCTTCGGATCGTCCGGATCGAGAATCACGATGCGGACATTTTCCATCGCGCATCCAACGCTCGCCGCATCAAACGTCTGATCCTCCGGTGAATTGAAAGTCACCGACCCAATCTCCGTCGCGCCATAAAGCTGCGTGACGCGAATCCCCAGCTTGCCCTTCGCCGTTTCAAAAACCTGGCGCGGCAGCGGCGCACCCGCCGAATACGCCCGCCGGATATTCGGCAACGAGATGACATCCGTCCCCGCGCAAAGCATCTCGTACATAAACGGAACGCCAGGGAAAATTGAGATTCCCTCATGAGCCAACTGCCGCCGCGCGATGGAGAGTTCAAAACCATCGCTCAGGCGGACTTCGCACCCCGCCCACAGCGGCGCCAGTAAACCATGCTCAACCCCATAAGAATGGCAAAGCGGGACGGCGGCCAACACGCGATCGCTCGCCGTAAAACCGATCGCCTCGGCCATGTTCTTCGCCACCGCGTCCAAAGACTTCGCATCGCGCACGACAATCTTCGGCTGCCCGGTCGTCCCCGAGCTGAGCAGAAGCATCGCCGACCCAAGATCGCTTCGCGCCGGCCACGCCGGCCGATGCGATAAAATAAACTCGCCGCCAAGAACATCGGCCGATTGTGCTTCCGCAAACGCGCCGCCCAGAAGCGGGTCGGCACATCCCGCCGACAGCATCGCGGCAGCGCCACATCGCCGGGCGGCATCCAGCAGCTCCGCCGCCGCCAAATCCGGCGCAACCGGAAAGACCGCCATTCCCGCCTCAAGAACCCCCAGAAACGCCGGCAGATACGCCGGCCGATTCGAGCAACTCAGCAACACCACCCCATCGCGCGGGAGCGCTCGCCGCAAATATTCCGCAACGCGATGGATCGATTCAGAAAGCTCGCGATATGAAATAGCCTGACCACCCGAAGGCCAAACCTGCCGCACCGCAACCCGATCGCCCCCCCGCACAGCGGCTTCGTGAATTCGCTCAATCAACCGCAAAGACATCGCCCGCAATCCTGTCACGTGCGCCCCACGCCTGCAAGCGCCGTATTCCGGGTGCGGCGTAGTTTTCGCTGTCCGGGCTTTTCGCGTCAGGCATATCCCGGCTCGCTGTGTTCCTCACGGATGGCGCGTGCTTGGCTTTTCGGTGTCGCTGGACGCGCCCTGCAAGCAGGGCGGCTAACCGCTAAGGACGCTGCGCGGCGGACGAGGGATCAACGTAGGTGCGAGGTCCGCGCGATCTCACATCATCTGTCTGCCGCGCAGCGCCACTATCGGTTAGCCGTTGTGCTTGCACGGCGCGTCTGGGAACGCGGGGACAACGAAGGTCGTCGCGCAATCTCGCGAGCGTTTTACCTTCTCAATCGGGAGCGGCCGCCGATTTTGCAATCAGCGACTGCAAAATCAGCAGCACCCTCAAGATGAGGAGAGTATTCGCGGAGGCGCCGGTCTTTAACCCGAAACTCGAAACCCGAAACCTGAAACTCATTCCCGATGTCGCCGAACGGTGTCCCCACGCCGTCAACGAGCTTCAAGCGAGGGGGCGGATTCTCAGAGCGCGGCCGGAGGATCCGCCCCCTCGCCCAAGGCTCGTTGGCGGCGTGGTGACGCCGATCACCATTGGGTGAAGGCTTTCTGCCTGTGTGACTCTACTTGTCGGCCGCTTGCGCGTCGGTCGCCAACGCCGCCGCCGGAATCATCAGTCGTAATGCCCCTTTGTTTCCGGCAATAAGATTCCAGCACGGAAGGCGCAACTGCAAGTATTCCATCCTTGAGACGGGAGGCTCGAAGACGAGGGCATCGTAGATGGTTTTACCGGGGTAAAGCACTTGGTGGTCAACCTGGTCCGGAGGGCGATCGACACCGAGATCGCGCAAGCGGTATTCGTTGGCGAAATTGTCCGATAGTTCTGCGACGTCCTCGCCAAAAGACCGCCACAGCTTCTTAGTGCTCGAGTCGTAGTTGAATCCCACGACCGGATGGAGACCCCATGTTCTGAAATTATGCTTCTTCGTTGTTGACAGGTTTCGCAGCTGGACCCGAATAAGGAGATGCGGCCCAGCCGCCACGTCGGCACCGCTCGCCTTTGCCGGATCAGCCGCGATAGGTCCCACCTCAACTGAGAGTACCCGGACCTCGACATCCGACAGAATCATTGACCCAGAAAAGTCAGCATATCGCTCGACCCCATTTCCACCGCTCGTCAGCCACGTAAGAAGCGTGGGCCGACCAGCCAAAATGCAATCATTAGCTGCTGCGAGTTGGACGGCACCGTGATGGAATCCAGAATTTGTCACGACCATCGATCGCCCGCAGTCATACAATCGCATCCCAGCGACACAATCACTTACAGCGGAGCGAGAGAGCTTGGATGCATAGCGCTTGCACTGGACCGCGTATCGGACGCCGTCTTTTTCAGCGATAAGATCAACGCCTTTGTCGTTGGCCCCGCCAACCATTTTTGTAACGTAACCGCGCTGTTGAAGTAATGCCGCAACGAACGTTTCAAACTGCGCGCCCGACATCGCATCGATTTCCGCCATTTGTGCGAAGACGCTCGCAAAAACCTGCGCTTTGGGCGGCGGAGAAGGCTTCGTTTCGGTATCTCTGATTCTGGCGACAAGACACGCTCGGGCAAGGCACGAATTATTTCCAACCGCCTTCAAGTGCGATGCGATGTACAGCAGGCAAGCGTAATGTAGGCCAACTCGATCACCTCCGCCTTCGATCCGGTACCACTGTTGGTTCTTTGTCACTCCATCAATCCAGACGCTACTTGCCAATCGTGGCGTAAGAGTTGCCTTAAGGCCGAAAGACCGTGCAAGCGGCAAGACACGACTTAGCAATGACTCATCCCGACCCGCAACAACGGCAATCGCCCAATAGACGCAATCGGCCGCGGTGTCAGAGTGCTCTACGATGGCGACACCTACTGATCCAACTTCCCGGTTCGCGCGCGAATCGAAGAACGCGACGTGCTTCATGATCTCTTGGATGGGAGCACGGAAAGCACTCGCGGACTGTGGGACCACTGACGCGCCGCGCTCGCTTTCGCCACCTTGCGACGAATCTATCGGAATAACAAGAATGCCGCCGCCAGCGGCGCCGTCAATCTGGCACGTGGAGATGTCCAGCACCTTCCACGCCGGGGGAAATTGCGCAGCCGCACGCGCGAATTCTTGGGACTCCCATGAAGGGTAGACGAGATACCTATATCCAGCGTCCATCTCGAGCATAAAGCCTGCTGCCTTCGACGGTCCATGACAACAGGATGATGCTCAACACATCCCCAAAAGCAAGAAAGGAGATGAGCCCGTGCCAAACCACAGTCCGAGGCGAGCGCGGTAAGGTAGAGCGCGAGCGTAACGTGTATGCCAAAGCACTTAGTCTGGACACATCGCGGAAAGCTGCTGGTCGTTTGGAATCCGAACGTCCGGTGGGACTATTGGAACTTCGGCGACATTAACCCCGAATCTGGTGTATGGGTCAGCAGAGGGCGAGTAAAGGGGCGGGACGCCGCTAAACAGGCCGCTGAAGAATATATTGATGGGGTCGACCCACCGACCGCCCGCAAGAAATGAATCAGAAAACCATCGGAGAAACTCCGACCGGGTTCATGCGCCTGGCCATCACGCGAGCGCGGCCTATCGCTTGACCTTCCCGCTCCGCCGGAGCGCGCGAGAGATCGCGGCTATCCCCTTCCAT
>DATBDZ010000360.1:0-8605 GCA_036276235.1 Humisphaera sp.
TGCACCCTGGAGTGTCGGCGAGACAAGATAACCCGCCAGTGCTCCGCCGACGGCGAAGTTGCCGGCATCGACAGTCACGGTGTAGGTGCCGGGAACTTCAGTGAACAGATAACCGCCGTTGCCGGTCGTTGTGGTGTGATCGGTGACAGGGCTGTTGTTGGAATTGGTGCCGGTCAGGGTGAGCGTGACGCCGTTGATGCCCGGCTCGCCGCTGTTCTGGATTCCATCGTGATTGGTGTCATTCCACACGAAGTCGCCGACTGTTACCGGTAGCTGGCCGCCATTCGGTGGCGGAAGGGCGCCGAGAAGTCCCTTGGGCTGGTCGCCTGAGAATCCGTTATTGAAATCCAGGCTCGTGATCGTGGGATCAGTCGGAAGCAGGTCAAGCTGAACGCCGACTGGCTCGATGCCGGCTGGCACAGTGAAGTACGAGAGCAAGGAACCTGCGGTGGGCGTGAAGACGAATTCTTCCCGAAGCCCGCCCGCGCCAAAGTTCGCGACATTCCCTTGCAGCAATAATGTGTCACCGGCGTCAAACACGGCATTGCCGTTGGCGTCTTGATAGACCAAAAGGTCCGCGCCCCCGTGCGGATTTCCGCCGACCAGATTCCCGCCGCTGTCCACCTGCACATCGATCTGGACGAGGAACGGAGGAAGGATCAGGGTCGGGCTGCCACCGAGATTCGCGGTAAAGTTGTTCGGGCTGTTGACGGTGACTTCTTTTGTTCCGCCGACTGGCCCCACGGCGGAGCCAGTCCCGCCATCGATCCCCAGGCTCGGCGAAGGAGGCGACGGCAACAGGGGCAGGTTCAACAACCCGGAGAAGAGCTGTCGAACTTCAAGCGATTCGACCGCGCTCGTCAAAGCGGCTCGGCGCGACGACGCGGACTTCCCTTGATACTTTTTCATGCGCGAAACAACTGACATATTCTCACCCTTCCGCGTTGCCGCGGTCTAAACCAGACCCTTGTTGTGACCCAATATTCCATTGAACCGAAACCGACCGAATCGGCACCCGCCGTCTCATGAAAAAGGCGAACGCGCCAAAGCGCCGGTCCGGCGTCATTGAGGAACAGATCTCAAATGCTCCATCGTCCGCTTCGAATGCGGCAATTCCGCACAAGATTTGAACAAATAGGAACGGCGGACCTGATTCCCGCAATCCCCGACAAACCCACCGGCTGACGTACCAACGTACACCCCGTACGTCCAACGCGTTCGCCCTCATGCATCCGCGCTGACCCAGCCAGCAAGACGGAAGCTTAGCGACCTCAGTGGTAGCATGCAAGATTTATTCGATTTTGCTGTGAAAAGCTGACAAGCGCAGATGGTTGTTGAGGCTGAGCGGAGGTCGCGGGATGCAGCTACAAAAAAACCCGCTTGCGCGGGAGCTTCTTTTGCAATTGTCTTGGTGATCGATGCGCCGCTTATCAGCCGTGATTGTCATTTCACCAGGCTGATGACACCCGCCTGCACGCCCGAGCTGGAGCGATCGGTGAAGATCGTCGCGCCACCGGTTTCGGTGATGCTCGCTGCGACAACCGCGCCGAAGATGCTTGTGGAGCCGCTCAAGACCAGCGGACTTTGCGGACCATACAGGACGGCCTTGAGCTGCACACCGTTGGCGAGCGTCGTGGTATTGGAGGACGTGATCTGGATTTGCAGGTTATCGGGAAGCCCGTTGTAGGTATTCACAAACGCCCCGCCGCTCAGGTTAAGCGTGCCGGTCACGTAGATCGTCGCTTTGCCGGTAAAGTTGATCGTTCCGCCGCCGTTCATTGTCCAATTATGGACGTAATAATTGCCCGCGGGGATGTTGACGACGCTGTTGCCGGCCATTGTCAGGTCTTTGCTACCGTTGATGTAGCCTCCAAAATTGGCATCATCATTGGTCGTCGCGTAATTTCCGGCGTTGGCTGAAGGATAGCTGAGGACGGAGGTGAGGTTCTGCCTAAGGCCGGTGACGCTGCTGCCGCCGCTCGCGCTGACCTGGTGTCCGACACCGGCGACGGCGTCGCCGTTTTCAATCGCGCCGCCGACAAGCGTGATGTCGCCGTTGGAGGCTAATACGGCTTTGGCGGTGGGATTGGTTGTGCCGCTGGAGGAAAGAAAGCTGTCGGCAGTGCCGCCGCTCATGCTGATGAAGCTCAACCCGACAATGCTGTAGGGCGGGACGGGCGGTCCGGTGGCGATCACGGAAACCGTCACATCGCAAGAGCGCTGCCCGATGAAGGAGCCAAATATGAGCGGCAGCGCATTCCCCTTTGCCGCCGTCAGGCCGAGCGTAAGTTTGACAGCGTTATACGGCGTGGTCCCCGCGGCGAAAGTCCCGCCGGACCAGTTCCCCAAAACCGCGTCGCTGGCGGACATGGTATAGGCGACGCCATTGACTGGGTTTTCCGCCGCCGCGGTAATGGCGCGGGTCACTGCGGTTCCGTCCGCCAGCCCGTTGGCCGCATAGCGCGCCGCCGCGTCCGCGGTGCGGCGGAGTTGAGTCTTCACTACTTGCACGCGGGCAAAATCGACACCCAACGACGCCAGCGCCATCAGTGCCGTCAGCAGCACGATGAACCAGATTAGCACGGCACCGCGTCGATGATGATCCCGCAGAGACATTCAAACTCACTTGACCGTGCTGACTGATTGTCCGCCAACCGGATCGCCGAACGCTTCATCGTAGTAGAAAGTGGCGTTGTTCTTTACGTTAATGATGTTGAAGAACCCGCGGCCCGCGAAAGAGAGATTGTTCTGGGCAATCAATGAAGAGCCCGGCGCCCAAACGTCGCCAACAATCGACGTATCGTTACCGTTTGAGTCCCCGAAGTTATATGCGCCGTACTGATAGACGCGCAGCTTCGCGGGGATGTTGTTGTAGGCTTGGAAGTTCCCGGAGATGTTCGCGTCGCCGTTGATGTACACAGTCGCGGGCCCGCTAAAACTTAAAGTTCCCGTGACGTTGAGCGTCGTAAACCAATACGTGCCGCCCGGTAATGTCACGTTGCCGTTGACGGTATAGACGGAAGGAACGTTCCCGGGGTTTGTGCCTGGGCTCCAGGTAGGGAGTACTGCCTGGACAAGCGTCTGCGTATTTTTTGTTCCCGTGTACGGAAAGTTGACCGATCCGCTGGGCCCTACGGTGACGCCGCCCTTAATCTGGCTATTGTTGCCGCCGGTGATTGGGCCATTTGAGGCGACCATCCCGTTTACCTTGTAATTCATGGGCGTCGGGTTTGGGTCGGCCGTCGAATTGTAGCTGGTGATCAGCGCGTTGTTCTTGATTGTTACGCTCGTGTATCCAACGAACGCGCCGTCGGGAGTATTCGTGTAGGTTGCAATGGATGACGCGGACACATTGCAGTACGACTGGCCGAGCAGCTTGGCAAAGATCAAAGGGACGCGATTGTTGTGCGCTGCATCGCAAGCAAGTGAAATCTTGACGGCATTGGTTGGAGAACCGCCGACGGTAAATACGCCGCCGCCCCAGTTGCCGGTCGTCACATCGCCGGCCAGAACCGTGTAGTGAGCGCCGTTGACGATCTGCTCCGCGGCGGAGGCCTGTGCCGCGGCAACCGCCGCCCCAACACTCATCTGACGCGCAGCATATCGCGCCGCAGCGTCGGCGGTGCGCCGAAGCTGTGTCTTGACCATCTGTACATTGGCGTAATCCACCGCCAAAGACGCCAGGGCCATCAGCGCGGTCATCGCGACAATGGCCCAGATGAAGGTGAAACCGCTGGAACGGGGTTTACGCATGACTTGAACCTCGCACAAACACTAGCCCTCTTTGCGCATCACACAGATGCCCTTCACCGTCTTGGTTCCACCGATCAGGTTCATTGGCCGGAATCCCGAGCCAATGGTGCTCCACGTTGCCGACACCGTCACTTCGATCTGCGTGCCGGTCGTTGCCGTTCCCGCATTCAACGCGTTTCCGCTTGTGTCTGTCACCGACACCGTGTAGTTGGCGCTGTTGAAGCCGATCATCGCGTTCTGCGCCGCGGTGGTGACGGCGGTGTTATCGTTTCCGGGGACGATTCCCGCGCGGGCGCCTTCCCTGGCCGCGCCTTCCATGGCGTTCTTCACATAAAAGTAATAGCCAAACTCCACCATCCCGAACGCCAGGTAGGAGAGCATCAGCATGACAATGCCGGTCTCCAACAATGTCGCCCCGCGGCGGAATCCGAATCTGGATGGGCGTTTTCTGTTCATTGCCATCTCAACCCAATCCGCCGGAAATCATTGCGTCCCGCGCCGTTGAAACCTTGACGATCAAATCGAATACGCACGGCTTGGGGTCAAGCGAAATTCTTCCGGCTACAGGACTCTTTGAAGTCCGACAATAACGACTGTGGCCAATAACACGGGCACCGCATACGGAAGCGGGCGATCGACGCTGCGGCAGGATTTGCCGGTGGCGATCGCATGTTCCACTCCCACCTGCCGCAGGTGCGCCAGGTTCACGGCCACCACAGCGCTGTTATTGAGCAGAACCTTTAAGCGGCCCTGCCATAGCGCCTGTGTGATCACAATGATCATTCCCACGATCGAAGCGCCGGCGAAAACCGCCAGCAGCGGCAGCGGCCCCACCCAGGCGCCGACGCCCATCAGCAGCTTAACGTCTCCTCCGCCCAGACCACCCAGAGCAAACTGCCCGAGCATCAGCACAAAGCCGGCGAGGATCCCCAGCGCCGCCATGGATGGCCGCGCCAAGTGCAGTGCCGTGAAGCTTTGCGCCAACCCGCTGAGGATCAACGTCAGCGTCAGCCAGTTGGGAATGCGCCGATGCCGGCCATCAATGATGGCGGCGACGACGAGCATCGCCAGCAGCGGCGCGGAACTAAGCCAATAGCCTGGTGCCATAGGCAACTTTCAAAGTCGGATCGTGTCACTCACGGCATTGCCGCGTCTATCGACGTCCACTTGGCCAGCACTTTCGTGCCGACGGCGGTGACTGTGGCAATCGCGGCAACGACAATGAGCCCAACGACGATCGCCCATTCGAGCACTTCTCCGCCGGTTTCATCGGCCAGCACGCGGAAAATCAAACTCTTGCCGCTCACGGATCCGCTCCTTCTGATTTCGCTGCGATGCGGTTGGGTCGTAAACCATCGCGGCCCGGGCCGGCATCATGCCGGCAACCGGGCCTCGAGGGTGATGGTCAGACCCCATGGCCATGCACCAGTGTCCGGAGTGTACCCCGAGGCCCTGGCTCGCCACGTGAGCCGCTTACAGCGAGCTATTCAGCGAAGTCCACTTCGCAAGCACCTTGGTGCCAACGGACGTGACAGCCGCGATGGCGGCAACCACGATCAGACCAACGATCAGGGCGTACTCAAGCACCTCGCCACCCTGCTCGTCCTTGACCAACTTCGTCAACAGGTTCTTCATCGCCTGCATGACATTCTCCTTCTAGGCGACCGACGTTCTCGCGCTCCCGACCGTCTGGCCAAGGACTTGCGAGTGCATGCGCACCGTGCGCCCCGGTTTCGCAGACCGCATGGCCGCGCCCGGGAAGGGTTTGCCAGAATCTTGCCCGTGTGGGCCGCTCCGGCAGAACCCGATTGCAACCTTCTCATCGGAGGGGCGCGCAAGTCACTTAACTGGTTAAATCCACGTCGGCGGCTTTTGCCGCGCCGGTATACCGGACCCGATCTTCCCTACGCCCGCTAATGTTTCACAGAAAGATTATCAGACGTGGATGCGCGGCGCCCGAGGGCGCGAAATGTCACTTTGCTTGCTCAAATGGGTGCCACAGGTCGCGGTACTCCGAGACCTGTGCTCGTGCGGGAAGCACAGGTCTGCGAGTACGCCGACCTGTGGCACCCTCACTCACCCTTCGCTTAACCGGCTCGCAACCCCTCCAAACACATCCAACATCATCCGCGGCGTCAACCGCCCAGTGAACGTGTTCTGCTGACTCGGATGAAAGCAGGCGGTCAACGTCGGCGCGCCCTGCGTCCGATAACTCACCCCATGCCTGAACACCGGCCGCTCTTCCAGCCCAGCGAGCCAGCCGCGCTTTCGATAGACCCGCAGGCAACCGTCGAACGCGATCCGCCCCAGCGCCACGACCTCCCGCAAATTCGTGATCAATTCGAAAGTCTGCTCGAGGTAATCCGCGCAGTTTGCAATTTCAACCGGCGTCGGCTTATTACCGGGCGGCGCGCAGCGAGCGACGGCGGTAATCACTGCATCCTTCAAAAGCAATCCATCTTTCGCATGCGAACTGGTCGGCTGATTCGCAAAACCCGCCTCGAAGAGCGCGCGAAACAAAAAGTCGCCGGAGCGATCTCCCGTAAACACGCGGCCGGTTCGATTCGCCCCATGAGCTGCTGGCGCGAGTCCGACAATCAACAATTGCGCATCCGGCGACCCGAGATTCGGCACCGGCTTTCCCCAATAAGTCTGATCCGCAAATGCCGCCCGCTTTTCTGAAGCGATCTTCGTGCAATGTTCACGCAAGCGCGCGCAGCGATCGCAGGCGATGACCTGCCGCTGCAATGATGCCCAGGCCTTAACTTGAGCTGAGTCGTTTCGACGCCGCTTGGATTCGCTCATCGGGTGCCACAGGTCCTACTCCGAGACCTGTGCCTTTTTTTGGCGGTCAACACAGGTCTGCGAGTACGCCGACCTGTGGCACCCAGCAATGCAGGGAATTTGTAGGGGCGAAACCCGGCGCGCCGGGACCTTCGGCCTTGTGTTCGCCCTCCGTGGCTACGCGAACAACGGAGGGTGAACACAAGGTTCACCCCTACGCGATCACGCCGCTCGTGCTGGCGCCGGCACTGTCCGGAAGTAGTTGAACGCGGACCGGACATAGCAGACGCCTTCCATTGCGCGAACAATCGGCAGCTCCGCGGAAGGCATCGCCGCCTCGATCACGTAGTTCTCTTCGTCGATTCCGAAGACGGTAGCGCCGCCGTCCGCGATGGCCGCGGCAATGTCGTGCAGCGTATTGCGATCTACATTTTCTCGATTAATCACGATGTATAGATTTGACATCCACATACCAATCACCCAACGAATAATACGAGCCAGCGTAAGTTCAGTTCCACCCGCACGCATCTACAATCAGCGAGGGACTTTATAGCGCGGCTCCCGGGCCGCCGGCCACAACGCCGCCGCGTTGAGCGGGGTATTCACTTTCGCATGAAATCCATCAGCTTCATCTGGCAGTTACCGCTCTGTTTGTTGCTCTGTGTCGCGGCCCAGGCCGCCGAAAACTGGCCGCAGTTCCGCGGGCCCAGCGGGCAGGGCATTTCCGATGCGATGAACCTGCCGCTCAAATGGTCGGCAACGGAAAACGTCAAATGGACGACGCCGATCCACGGCAAAGCGTGGTCGTCGCCGGTGATCTGGAAGGATCAGATCTGGCTCACCACCGCCACCGAAGATGGGCACGAGCTTTCGGTGATCAAGGTGGACAAGAACTCCGGCAAGATCCTGCTCGACAAAAAGCTCTTCGATATCGCCAACCCGCAGTATTGCCATCCATTCAATAGCTACGCGTCTCCCACGCCGCTGGTCGAAGAGGGCCGCGTTTACGTCACCTTCGGCTCACCTGGCACGGCGTGCCTCGACATGGCCACCGGCAACGTCATCTGGGAGCGGCGAGATTTCGTCTGCAATCATTTCCGCGGAGCTGGCGCATCGATCTACGTTTGGAACGACATGCTCTTTCTCCCATTCGACGGCAGCGATTTTCAATTCGTCGCCGCAATGGACAAGAACACCGGCAAGACGATCTGGAAAACCCCGCGCTCGATCGACTTCCAGGACCTGACCAATGGCAAGCCGCTCAATGATGGAGACATGCGCAAAGCCTTCTCGACGCCGCGCATCGCCGACTTCGGCCAGGGGCCCTTCCTCATCAGCGAAGGCTCCAAATGCATCTACGCCTACGACCCCATGACCGGCAAGGAGCTATGGCGGATCGAGTATCGCGCCGCCCACTCCGGCAGCGCGACGCCGCTGATTGGCAAGGACAGGATCTATTACTGCACCGGCCATCAGCAGCCGGAGATCTGGGCGGTGAAGCCGGGCGGGCATGGCGTGCTCAATGATTCGATGATCGACTGGAAATCCAAGAAGGCCGTCCCCACCCGCTCCTCGCCGATTCTCGTGGATGATCTGATCTACTTCGTCGCCGACAACGGCGTCGTGAGCTGCATTCAGGCATCGGATGGCAAGGACGTCTGGCGCGGCCGCATCGACGGCACCTACTCCGTCGCCCCCATCTACGCCAATGGCCGCCTCTATTTCTTCAACGAGTCCGGCAAGGCAACAGTGCTCGCGTCCGGCCGGCAATTGAAAATCCTCGCCGAAAACCAGCTCGGCGATGGATTCATGGGCGGACCGGCCGTCTCGGGCGACGCCCTCTATCTCCGCTCCAAATCCGCGCTCTATCGCATCGAAGCCAAGCAGCCGCTGGCCGCGGCGGATGGGGCCAGCTCAGCGCGATAGCAGCCCGTCGTCCAGACGATTGGGGTTTTCTTCCACTGGGGGTGCCATGTCCCACGCTTGCGTGGGCATGCCCTACTTCGGATCGTGTCTCCGTGTCGAGAAGTCCGAACACATGCTCACGCAAACGTGAGGCATGGCACCT
>DATBDZ010000361.1:0-12479 GCA_036276235.1 Humisphaera sp.
GGCCGCCAACCGGTGCCGTGGTTTGGGCCGATTGTGATGAGTCCCCGCCGGAAGCGGAACTCGTAGGCGGCGTTGCTGCCGCCGGTTGTCCGCCGCTTGCGGTGACGCTTTGAAAGAACTGGTACAACCCCTGTCCCACGCCTCCGATGCTGCCTGATGACATGATCGAATTCCTTTCAATCCCACGCTTGGCCTCGGCGCTCGCTGCGCATTGTTTTTATCGGCGGCAGACGGAAAGCGGATCAATATTTCGGAACCGCCCGATTGCGTGCGCCCAATGCGATCGCGCGTAACAATCTCTCACCGCGCGGGCAATCAGCACAGGATCGGCAACGTTATCGGACCACGCGATCACAACGCTTTCCGCGCCCCAGCATACAACCTTTGGATGGCGCGGCAGCGCGCGATCGCCGCTGCCTGATCGCGATATTGACTTTGATGATGAAGGAGAGCTGGATGCGTTTTGCCGATCGATTTTTTCCGCGGATCGCGATTGCATTACTACTCGCCATTTTCAGCGCCGTGCAACGCTCAAGCGCCAATCCTCCGCCCAGCAACATTCCCGACGAATACAAAATCAACGGCTTTGCCGTCGGCTGCCAGGCTTATACGTTCCGTCTTTTCACCGTGATGGAAGCGATCGAAAAGACCTCGCAAGCCGGCGGCAAGGTGATCGAGTTTTATCCGGGCCAGAAGCTGCGCGCAGATCAACCGGCCGTCACGTTCAGCCACACCTCGCCGGATGCGGTGATCGAGCAGGTGAAGGAGCAACTCCGCAAGTTCCATATCAAGCCGGTGAATTACGGCGTCGTGTCCGCCGGCGGCAATACGCCTCAGGCGCGCCAGGAGGATTGGAAAAAGATTTTTGCGTTCGCGAAGAAGATGGATTTGGTTTGCGTCACCAGCGAGCCGAATGTCGCCGACATGGATTTCATCGAATCGCTGGTGAAGGAAAACAACATTCGCTTTGCGATTCACGATCACCCGCGCCAGCCGTGGAATCCGAGCTATCAGTTCTGGGATCCGGCGTATGTGCTTTCGCTGGTGAAGAATCGCGACTCGCGCATGGGCTCGTGTGCCGACATTGGCCATTGGGTGCGCAGCGGCGTCAAGCCGCTCGAAGCCCTGAAGCTTCTTGAAGGCCGCGTCATGAGCAGCCATATGAAGGACCTTACAGAGTTCGGCAATCCCAACGCCTACGACATCCCATGGGGCACCGGCGTCTCCGGTGTTGGCGAACTGCTCGATGAGCTCAAACGCCAGGGCTTTGACGGCAACATCTCCATCGAATACGAGCACAACGAACAGAACTCACTGCCTGAAGTGACCAAGTGCGTGGATTTCGTGAAGAATTACAAACCGGGAGCGGGAAGCTAGCCCTGTGGCTCGCTGGATGTCGCATCGCACACTGAGGCGGATCGGTCGAGAGATTGAAACTGATCGGCTGCACTCGCGAGGAACGCGTGGTATTTGTTGCGATATTCGGTCATCGCGTTATTAAGCCGCTTGATCAGCTCCTCGTCATTGGCGAGCAGCCTGTCCGTGAGCCGCAGAAGCTTTGAATGTTGGCCAGGTCGATGCGCGCGGGCCGAGAGGTCACTCAGTCCGAAGGTTTCGATAAAGGCCAACCCGCGCCAATCCACGCCGATCGGGATGACCGGCTTGCCCAATCCGATGCCCAGCAGCGCCGCATGAAGCCGGAAGCCGATGACGCCGCGGCTATTCTCAAAGCGCGCGATCAGCTCATCCAGATCCGCCGTGCAGAAGATTTCGACGCCGGCGGGAACCCATTGTTTGGCGGGCTCGGTGTCGATGAGATCGTGCAGCGAAACGATAATCGGCACACCGCGATCGCGAAGCGTCTGGATGTAGCGCATCGCCGCGCGCATGTATTGCTTTCCGCCGACGCGCTCGACGATTCGCGGCGGGGGAAATGAGATCATCAGCGGCAGGTTTGCATCGCCGGCCGTGATCGGGCGATCGGTCAGAAACGTGACCGGGCAGCCGGTGCATTGCGTGGTGATGCCGATCTCGGCGAGCTTATTCACTGTAGTTATATCGCGCACCGCCGATGCGAAAGCTTTGCGATGCAGCAGCCGCACTTCGTCCAGCGCCGGCGGATGATATTTGCGGATTCGCTTCCCAAAACTGCTGCCGGTTCCCATCCCCAGCAACAGCAGCGGCACCTTGAGGCGCTCGATCGATTCGACATCGGTGTAGACGCCCCAGCCGCCGGTTTTGCCGATCAATCCATCGCGGCGGGGCTTTCGGGCCTCGAGCAGATTTGATCCGCCGACGATGACCAAGTCAGCCTCGGCATTACTTCGCTCGACATTTTCTGAGCGCAAACCGATCAATCGGTCGTCGCCCGGATAGCGGTCATTCACCGGGAAATCAACGAACTGCGCTTCGCCGAAATGTCGCGCAATCGCCTGGCGAATTGCCCGCGCGACCAGAAGATCGCCGACGTTGTTGCTGCCGAGCGGAAAATAGTGATGGACTTTTAGTGGCACGTCGAGGGGGGGCGTGGGGTTGACGTTGTGTGCGCAAACACTGTATCAAAGCACTCGGAGGCTTTCAACGCATCCCGGCCATGCCGGCCCGCATCCCGCGTGCTGATTCATCCTGGATTCACGCTTCAATGATATGAGTTGCGTTGTCGTCGCCATCAACGTATGCAGAAGCGGAGTTAAAAGGGCGGCAACAACGACAATCTTGATGTCCAACGTATGACCATCCAGCCCGTCGCCAATCTTCCGTCGGGAAGAAGCCGCCGAACGCCCCTACGGCAACAGCGCGCCCTATTGCTGTTGGTTGTGCTCGCAGGGATTCTTTGCCGCGTCGCGCAATACATGGCCAATCCCTCGCTCTGGCATGATGAGGCGCTGGTGGCGCTGAACGTGATGGATCGGTCGGCGGGGCAGTTATTTGGGCCACTCGATTATGCACAGGCGGCGCCGCCGCTATTTCTGCTTGCCGAGCGCGGCCTTTGGGTGGCAACCGGCAACCCGGATTTTGCCCTGCGGCTGGTGTCATTCATCTGCGGCATCACCGCCGTTCCACTCTTCGCGTTGCTGTGCTGGAGATTGTTGCCGGGGGCCGCGGCTCCATGGACAGCCGCGTTTTTTGCGCTCTCCGACAAGCTGATCTGGCATTCGGCGGAAGTGAAGCCGTACAGCAGCGATGTGCTTTGCGCCGTCGTGCTGTTGCTCCTTGCATTGGCGATTCGACACGGATCCGCGGCACTGCGGTTTGCCCGCCTTTCAATGATCTCGGCGATCTTCGTCTGGTTTTCGTTTCCCGCCGCCATCATGTTTGGGGGAATGAGTCTCACGCTGCTTCCGCGCCTGTGGAGGCGCGGCGGATTGGCCCGCGCGATCTGGGTGCTGGGCAACGGCCTGGTCGCCGCCTCCTTTGTCGCGCTTTATCTCGTCACCGTTCGCCATCAGCATGATGAATCGGGCAACTACCTCTCAAACTACTGGGTCACCGATTTCCCAGATTATTCCCATCCCCTTCGCATTCCATACTGGCTGATATGGGAACTGGGCCGGCTATGCGATCACCCCTATCGAAGCTTCGGATACCTGATCGGCCTGTTGGCGATCGCCGGGGTCATCGGGCTGGCGCGTCGCCGCCGCTATGAGGTTCTTGGCGCGTGTCTGTGGCCGATTGGATTGGCCATCCTCGCGGCATTCGCGAAGCAATATCCATTTAATGGCGATCGCCTGACTGTCTATCTTGTGCCGGGATTATTCCTGCTCTGCGGCGCGGGGACGGCATGGCTGCGGGAGTGTCTTCCGCTTCCCTGGCAGAAGCTTTGGTTTGCCTTGGCGCTGGTGATCGTTGGGCGCGGCGCGGTTGAAGGAACATGGCGGCTGTTTGTTCCGCGCAGCCGATCGAATATCCGGCCGATGGTCGAATACATCCGCCGCATGCGCCAGCCGGGCGAGGGCTTGTATCTGGTCGGCGATGCGATGGGCATCCCCGGCGAGCCAAAAGATTTCACCGGCAGCTTCTCGCGCGAACTGCTTTGCTACTGGCACGACCCGCAGAACTATCACGCCGGCCTGCCCAAAGACGTTTCGCGCATCCCCGAGCGCCGGTTCTGGATCTGCTTCCCGATGCTTCCGGAGCACGATCCCGACAAGGCGCTTGCGCCGCTGGTGGATCGACTGAGTCCCGTGGCGACGGAAAAGATCCGCAAGCTCCCCGATAACCATAAAGGCGGTGCCGCGCTCTTGTTTGAGCGAAAGGACGCCGGCGGCTCCTGAGTCTCCGCCAAATGTCTCGAAATTACATTTCGCGCCAGTCGAATTGCACTTCCGCGCGGCGAAGCCGGTCTTCGAGCAGATGCAGGCGATACAAGAACATTGCCACGACGTCCATCTCGCGCCGGCCGATCAGAGTGCCGAGCAATCGCGGCGCGGCTTTGCGATGGCTCAGCAGCGACAAACGCCCCGGCCGCGCTAAATCTTTGAGTACCGTGGTCGCCCACCGTTTTGTCCAGCGGCTTGGCTTGATCTGTCGGACGTTCTTATCCGCCAGCGCCGAGTTGTGCGGGATCTTGCTCATCTGCGGATAAAACCGGTCCAGCAGCTTGCGATACAGGTCGTAGCTAAAACAAGCGGCATCGATCCCCATCTTGTATTGAATCGTTTCCCAACTGTAGAACGGCGTGATCGCCTCGGCGACGTGCAGATGCTGCAGCACGTTGTTCGACATGAAGTGCCGTTGCTGTGCGACGAGGTTTACGCCCAGGATCGCGTGTCCGCTGTCGGCCCAGTCGGCAAATCGTTTGCGAAGCACGGAGATGATTCGCTCGTCGCCGCGTTTGGTCACTTGTGGATCAAGCAAATCAAAGCGCGCCAGCAAATGAGAGCTGGCAAACGCGCGATGATATGCGACGGCCAGGTCTTCCTGGGTTTCGCGCTCAAGCTTTCCGCCGACGCGGTCGAGCGAGCCGCGATTCATCGGGTCGCCGAAGAAGCCGGTGAGGCACGGAACGCCCGGCCGCTGGGCTGCCGCCACATACGAAAGCTGCTTGGTGATTGGAAATCCTGCCGGCGTAAAACTGAACGGGGCGGCGTACATGTCCCAAAGCGTGCCATCGGTCTTGAGCACCTTGAACATCGGTAGATTCAGCGCCTTGACCACATTCGTCGCACCCACTTCCTCCGACTCGCGATCGACGATGCAGAATGATTCGGTCTTGAGATGCTCGCTCTTTGCCGCCAGGCCGGCGACATAGCGGCTGTCGTAGCCGCCCGACAGCGCAATCGACACGCGATCCAGATCGCACGTCAGCGCATCAAACGTCCGCGAAATCCGCTGATGCATGCCTTCGATCAGCTCATCATCCGGCGGCGTTCGTTGGACGCCGGCAAGATTCCAGTAGCGCGATTCGCTGTATTTTCCCGCCTCCCAAGTCGCGACGACACCGTAGCCGATCGGCGGAAAACCGTTGAAAAGCCCTCGCTCTGTGAGATCGAAAATGCAGCGCAGCCAGGCGGCGACAGCGTCGTAGTTGACGCCGCCCATGTCAAAGCCCGCCCGCTGGAGCAGCCACACATCGCTGCCACAAACAAGCTTGCCCTTCGCGGTCCCGACGTGCCACGGCCGAAACCCCAGTGGATCAGACACCATCCGCACGCGGCGATGGCGCCGATCATCAATCAGAATCACGAACATGCCGACGAGCTGGCACAGCGCGGAAAAATCGCCGCGATTGATCACATCGGCGATCCATTTCAGCAATTCCGATTTTCGCACATCCGGGTGCGCGGCGATTCCCCAGCGATACACGCAACAGCCGCTCGCGTCGTCGAAATAGGATTCGACATTCGCCCGATCGCCGACGACGACTTCCAATGTCGGCTCGATTCCGTCCTTCGCCGGCAACGTGATGCGCTTTGTATCGACAAAGGCGTTTGAGAAAGGCGCGCCGGGTTCAATGCTCAACGCGAACAGCGTATTAGTAGCAGATTCAATAAATGGCGCGGGAACAGCTTTAGAAACGATCGACGGAACGTTATCCATCTAAGCGGCCCCCAATGGTCCAACGCCGTCATGCCCAGTGGCCGTGTGCGTCCTGCATCCTTTCAAAGCACAAAAACGGCGGGCAGTGCCCGCCCTACGACAGAAAGCGGCGCGTAGGGCGGGCACTGCCCGCCGCGTTTTCGGAACAGGTGCTCGCAAGGAGCTCGCCCCTCGCCCGACTAAGCCAGATGCTTCGGAGTACACGCTCTGAAAATGTTGGCGGTTGTCTACAAACGCCACGGGCATGCTGTCGCAAGCCCATGCCACCCAAGATGGCGCTTGACCACACAATTGGGTGGCATGGGCTCGCGACAGCGTGCCCGTGGCGTCTTTTATAATTCGCGGGTCTGCCTCTGGCACATGGCCACTCACCATGACAGTACTTCGTGAAGATATTGTAGACTCAAATCTCAACATCTAGACCAAATCCTGCGGGTCAAGGTGCGTGGAGTACTTGTCGAAGTACGGGTACGCGGTGTCGGGACAGACGAACGCCGCGCAGACTTCACCATTGCTGTTGCGATGTTGATCGAGCGTTCCTGCTTCTTTGCGAGCGGCGATGAAGTTGAGCAGGCCGGCCAGCGCCGAGCCGGAACTGGGGCCGACCATCATCTCAATGTCCCACCAGAGCTCGCGGCTCTTGACGAATGATTCCTTCGTGCCGACCTGCTCGATTGCGTCGAGTGTCTGCCGCCAGGGGAATTTGATTTCGCGCAGGCGATCTTCGCCGCGCAGGCCAGGGACAGCGGCGCCCGGCGCGCACATCGCGCCGACGACAACGCAGTTCTGCGAAACGCGCTTGAAGTATCGCGACATCCCCATCGCGGTGCCGGTGGTTCCCAGCCCCGCGCAGGCGATTGTCAGCTTGCCATCCGTCTGCTTCCAGATTCGCGGCGCCAGCCATTTTTCGTAGGCGCGCGGGTTGGAATCATTTTCGTATTGCGCGAGATTGATGTGGCCGGGCCGCGCGCCCATTTGCCGCGCCAGCTCGATCCCGCCCGGCTCGTCGGCGCTTTCGGTGCTGAAGTGGCACTTGATCCGCGACAGACGCAACGGATCGAGCTTCCCCGAAGGAATATCCGCGCGAAGAATCGCGATGATGTTTTTGATGCCGAAGGCTGGCGCCAGAATCCCCAGCGCCAGCGCCATATTGCCGGAGGAATTCTCAACGAGCGTGTGGACGCCCTTGAGGCGTCCGTCGGCCTGCGCTTCCAGCAGGAGATTGAGCGCGGCAAACTTCTTGATGTTGTCGCCGCAGCTTTGCGCGTAGATGCGGACGCGATCCTGCTTGAACGGGTTGAGCTTTTCGGAAAGCTCAACGAGGCAAGGACATTCCAAGAGTGCTTCGTGCTTTGCCGATAACTCCGCGCCCATGATTTTTCCAGGAAAGTGCGAGCCTATTCCGGCGGCCGCCAACCGGGTTGTACTTTGGTGATGGCGTTTTTGTCATCCACGAAAACCAGCGTCGGGCTCATCTTTTTGATGTACTTGGCATCGACCCACGCCTCGCCAAGGATGATGACTTTATCTCCCTTTTGAAACAGCCGCGCGGGCGGGCCATTCATGATGATCTCCCCTTTGCCGCGCTGGCCGAGGACGATATACGTCCGCCAGAGGACGGCATTGGAGACATTGGTAATCTGCACCATCTGCCCCGGATGCAGGCCGGCGGCGTCGAGAATCGCCTCGTCGATGGTGATCGATCCGACGTAATTCAGATCGGCGTCGGAAACCGTCGCCCGGTGAATCTTGGCGATGCAAACGTTAAGAAGCATGGTGAAAAGTTACTCCAATGCCGCAGGGTTTGCCACGACCAATCACCCCATCGGGGCAATTTTCGGCTGCGGCAGCATTCCAATTATCCATCGATTGTCATGCTGAGGTACTCCGAAGCATCTGGCCATTTGCGCAAGCAGCCAGATGCTTCGGAGTACCTCAGAGCGTGTGAATTTTTAAGCCAAATGCCCACGAAAACCGCGTTTCGGCCCCGAAAACCGAGGCAAGAATATAAAAATTCACAGGCTCTCAGCATGACAGTTACCTGAGTGCAGAAACAAAATTCCGTACGCCAACTTGAGTGCGAGCGTTCGTGCAAAGCATCGAAGAATGTCTGCTCCACCGCTAGTCTTTGTAGGGTGGGTGTACTCGCCCACCATTTGCCGCTCGTGGTGGGCGAGTACACCCACCCTACAACACTTCGAAGCGCCGGCCCATTCACCCGAGGCGGCCAGATGCTTCGGAGTACCTCAGCATGACAGCGTAATACATCGGTCAACTCGCGCGATCGTCTTCGCTTTGCCGAGGAATTCCAGGGTTTCGAAGATCGGCGGGCTGATCGTGGTGCCGCTGACGGCGACGCGGATGGGCTGGGCGACTTTGCCCAGGCCAAGCTGCTTCTGATCGCAATATCCTTTGACGGCCGCCTCGATGTCGGCGGCCTGCCAGTTGGCGGGGCCGTCGAGCACGCCGCGCACTTCTCGGAGGGCGGCGGCACCCTGGCCATCGTTCTTTTTTAGGACTTTCTCGACGGCGTCCGTCTGATATTCGATCTCATTGTCGGGCAGAAAGAGGAATCGCGATTTTTCATCCGCTTCGCGCAGGATATGAAACCCGTGATTCATCTTCAGCACTTTTTCCAGCTGTGGATCGTCAGCCGACGCGAGCGGCGAATCCGTGTTGATCGCAAGATAATCGCGCATCGCCGCCAGCATGCGCGGCGGGGGGGATGCGGCGCTGGCCTCGGTGTTGAACGCCAAAAGCTTGTCGCGATTGAACATTGCGTTGGCTTTGCCGATTCCGTCGATCGAGAAATGGCTGACCAATTCGTCCATCGTCATCCGCTCGCGATCGCCGCCGGGGCTCCAGCCGAGCAGGGCGAGGAAATTGTTCAGCACCTCGGGCAGATAGCCGTTCTTGCGGAAATCGTGAACCATGATTTCCGGCAGATCCACTTCACGCAGTCCGACGATGCGCATCACCGGCGGCTGTTCCGATAAATCGAGCTGCTTGGCGGTATTGCCAAACCACTCGGCGAGGCGCGCTTCGGGCAGGCCGCTTGCCGTCGCCAGATCGGCGGCGGTCTTTTTCTGCGATCGCATCCATTCGCCGGCGCGCTGGCGAATTTTCTGGTCGCGATCGCGCTTGCTGAGCTTCGCCTTGGTTTCGGGCGCGAGAATCACCGGCAGATGCGCGTAGATCGGGCGCGGATAGTTGAGCGCTTCCTGCAGGGCGATGTGGTTGCAGGTGTTGAGCAAATGCTCCTGCCCGCGCAGAACGTGCGTAACGCCCATCTCCTGATCGTCAATGACGACGCCGAAGTGATAGGTCGGCATGCCGTCGCTTTTGCGAATGACAAAATCCTGCACCTCGCCGGGGCCAAAGCCCTGGTTGGCGCCCAGGACGGCATCGCTGAAGCGATATTCCTTCACCGCCATCGCAAACCGCACGACATGCGGGCGGCCCTCGGATTCGTATTTGCGAATCTGCTCATCGGTCAACTGCGGCCGGCGATAGCGATACTGGCGGCGAGCGCGCTCCGCCTGCACGCGCTGGGCGGATAATTCCTCGGCGGTTTCGTACGCCTTGTATGCAAGCCCGCGCGCGATCAAATCATCAATGATCGCGTTGTAGATCGGCAGCCGGCGCGACTGGTAAACCAGCTCGGCGTTGTCCCAGTTCAGCCCGAGCCAGCGCAGGTCTTCGACAAGCTGGCGCGTGGCCTGGTCGGTGCTGCGCGCCAGATCGGTGTCTTCGATGCGCAGCAAATAGCGCCCACCGCTATGGCGGGCCAGCAGCCAGTTGAACAGCGCGGTCCGCGCGCCGCCGACGTGAAGATAGCCGGTGGGTGAAGGAGCAAAACGGGTGACGATGGTTGGGTTGGACATGGAGGTTGCGAAAGGGGATGCTGGTTTTTCAATTCGAGCGAGAAAATTACTTGTTACACTAGATTCAGCCAAGTCGTCATGCTGAGGTACTCCGAAGCATCTGGCCCACTCGCGCAATCGAGCCAGATGCTTCGGGGTACCTCAGCATGACACACGCCTTGAAGACCGAGAACAATATTAGGTAGTGGGTCAATTTGGGTGCCACAGTTCGGCGTACTCGCAGACCCGTGCGTCTCTTGTACCAAAATGCACAGGTCTCGGAGTACCGCGACCTGTGGCACCCACAGACGAATTCAAACTGACCCACTGCCCAATATTAGACCGCAGGCACCTTTCCGCTGGCTGTGGGCGCGCGACGGCGGAGGCGAAGATAACTCGATCCAAGCAAGCCCCACAGCATGTAAATTAACGTGCCGATGCCGACCGTGTATCGATGCGCAATCACCAATAGCAGCAGGACCGCCAGCATCACCAGCACGCGGGCGAAGGATCGGCGGCCGCGCATATAGCGGTTCACCAGATGCGGATAGCGGATGTTGCTGACCATCAGCAGGCCGCTCATCAGCACGATCAGCGGCAGAACCGCCAGGCAAACCGTCGAGAGCCCGCGCATCCAGTCGTGCGTCTGCTCGGCCAAATCCTGCTGCATCAGAATGAAGGCGGCGACCACTCCGCCGGCGCCGGGGCTTGGCAAGCCGAGAAAACTGAAATGATGCTGCTCGCCATGCTCGTTGCTGACGTTGAACCGCGCTAATCGCAGCGCGGCGCAGCTCATGTACAGCGCGCACACCGCCCACACAGCGCGGCTGACGATCGGGCTGATCGAATAATGCAGATCGCGCAGGCTGTCGCCGAACACCTGCAGCGCTACGAATGCCGGCGCAACGCCGAAGCTGACGACGTCGGCGAGGCTGTCGAGCTGCCCGCCGAAATCGGTCGTGTGCCGCGTGAATCGGGCGAGGCGGCCATCCACCGCGTCAAAGAGCATTGCCACGAAAACCAGGTACGCCGCCGCAACAAAGTGATAGTGGAAGAACCATTCCGAAATTCGGTCGGTCGGGCTGGAGGCTTCCATGGCGGCGACGTAGATCGCGCCAAAGCCGCAGATCGCGTTGCCCAGCGTCGCGAGGCTCGGGAGGGAATAGATCGATCGAATATAGGCCCGGCGTCCGTGCCGGCGAATGCGCAGCCGCCGACGCTCGCGCTGATCGTCGGTGAGCTCGCGGCGGCGAAGCCGCAATCGCTTCTTGCGCGGCCGCGCCGGCATCGGCGCGGCAAAGGTCGATTCGGCCGGCCGCCCTTCGCCGGGGATCTCGCGAAGTTGTTTGACGTCGGGGTCCATGGGTCGTGCCCGATGCTCCCCCCTCCGGTACTCCGGGGGAGGGCCGGGGTGGGGGCTATTTTCGGTCGGCCCCCGCCCTAACCCTCCCCCGGAGTACCGGAGGAGGGAATAAGACTACAGCTCCCGCAGGAGCTAAATGCCGCACTCACGCCGGCGTATTTCGCGGCGCCAGCGGTTCCACTTCCGAATCATCCAACTTTCGGACGGCAGTATGTATCGGCACCCCGAGCCTGGCGATGACATCCGCGCCGCCGCGCACGGGTTGGCCGACCTGCACCAGCACCTGCGGCTCCAGCCATTTGGGAATAATCAATTCTGTGCGGCTGCCGAACTTGATCAAACCGATCCGCTCTCCACGTCCGACTAGGTCGCCTTCTTTATGGGTGAAGATGATCCGCCGCGCGATCAGGCCGACGATTTGTTTTACCACCGCCACCGGTTTTCCGGTTTGCGCTTCGCCGAGCACGACGGTGTTCGATTCGTTTTCATCGGAGGCTTTGTTGTGGTTCATCGCGTTGATGAATTTGCCGCGCTTGTATTCGGTTTTGAGCACCTTCGCATCGCAGGGGCTGCGATTGATGTGGACGTTAAAGACCGAAAGAAAAATCCCCACGCGGACCGCGGGGCCGCCCAGATTTGCGTCATTTTCTATCTGCGTGATATCTGAAACCGTCCCGTCGGCGGGGCTCACCAAGATGTTCTCGTCCACCGGCACAATGCGATGCGGATCGCGGAAAAATGCGAACAACCAGATGAGCACGGGAAGCGTGATGAGCGCCAGCGGCCAAAAGACGATCCCCAAACCCCACGCCACCACCGCGAGAACGGTGGTGCCGATCAACATTTCGCGCCAGCCATGACGAGTCAGAGGAAGCATATGAATCAATCAGCAGGGACGCGACACGGAGAAGATTGACGGCAATCCGCCATCTGTCGCCACGATTCGACTTTAAGGCGATCGGCGCGGCAAGACAAGGTTGCGGGGATAAACAAACCGGGGACAGACCGCATGACGCGAGCCTGTCCCCGGGTTTGGAAGCAATAAATAGCGAAGGATCGACTACTTGTTGACCCCGACCTGCCGCGGCGGATTCACCGGCGCGGGAGCAGGACCGGCTGGCGGCGCTGCAAGGGCCTTCAAAGCCTGATAATCGCCGTTCGTGTCCTTGCCGCGCGAATGCGGCGTGATCTTGCCCTCCGTGTCGAGCACGAGG
>DATBDZ010000362.1:0-3719 GCA_036276235.1 Humisphaera sp.
AGCGGCACATTCCAAACTCGATCGCGACCATGCGCCGACGGCTCGTTTTCGCCCTGGTCAAGAACTTGCCGCGATGTCCATGCTGCGCCGCTCCGATCAGGAACCTCGCACAGCGCAAAACTTTATGACACAGTAAGACTAAGCTACGTTGAAGAATCATGTTGATGATAGCTTCGTTTCGCTCGTTTCCTACGAATGCAGCGTTCTGGCCAGCGGCGATACAAAATCGCCCTTCACGTCCCTAAGCTCGGCGGCGTTGTCCTCTAGCGTTTTGCACATCCCCGTTAGTTCTGCATGAAGGGCCGTCGCGACCGCACGAGTGTCTTCGCGCTCTCTGCTACGCGCTTCTGATGGCGGCCCGCGTGTAGTGCTCTGCTTCCTTTATCGTGTCCCAGCCGAAGACGCTCACGCCGGAACGAACTAGACTGCGTAACGCCTTGCACATGCGCGGGACAAGATTGCCTAGCCTGTAAAGTTCGTGAGTTCGTGCGCGATGTTCGATTGCGCCAGCGGCGTAGAGATTGGCCTTGAGGCCATCCCATTGTTCGGCGGAAGAGTTCTGGGCGATAAACTCCGCTATTTCCTTGGCGGCGCGCGCCTTGAGATCGCTGTCGAGTTTCGTGCGAACGCGATCCGACTTTTCTTTGGCAATCTCCGGCGTTGCCACCATCACCAGCAGCGGCAACGTGAATTTCAACGACAGCAGCTCGGCTGGCAGCACCAGTATCACCAACACCGATACCGTGCAATTCAATGACTCCAGCACGGCAGGCAGCGCCAGCATCGTCAACACCGGCCTCGTCCTTTTCACCGGCAGCAGCAAGGCCGGCACCGCCAGAATCACCAACAACAGCGGCAGCGTGGTTTTCGACGACACCAGTTCCGCCGAGAACGCCACCATCACCAATAACAACTCGTTACAGTTCACCTCTAATAGCACGGCGGGCAATGCGACCATCACCAACAACAGCCAGTTGACGTTCGACTCCAACACCACGGCCGGCAACGCCATCATCATGAACAGCGGCAACGTGCTGTTCGACGGCGATTCCACACCTGGCAACGCGCAGTTCATCAACACCGCGCCCGGCGCCGTTATCAACTTTTTCACCCCCGGCCCGAACAGCGACGGCAAGATCAGCGCCGGCTCGATCGCCGGTGACGGCCGCTTCGACCTCAACGACACAGAACTGACGGTTGGCGGCAACAATCTATCGACCAACGTCACCGGCGTTCTCACCGGCACCGGGATCACGACCGGGAACTCGCTGATCAAGATCGGCACCGGCACGCTGACGCTGTCGGGCACCAACACTTACACCGGCGCGACCGAAGTGAACGGCGGCACGCTGGCGGTGAACGGCTCGATCCTGGCGTCGAGCGGCGTCACGGTGAACGCGGGCGCCGCGCTGATGGGCACCGGCACGGTCGGCAACACGTCGATTGTCGGCGGCACGTTTGCGCCCGGGTCCGGCACGGCGGGCTCGTCGATGACTGTCGCCGGCACGCTCGGGCTGAACGCGGCGGCGACCTATCTGGTCAACGTCAGTCCGGCGACGGCGTCGTTCGCCAATGTCTCGGGCACGGCGACGCTCGGCGGCGCGACGGTTAGCGCCACCTTCGCGAACGGCAGCTACATTGCGAAGAAGTACACCATCCTCACCGCCAGCAGCATCAGCGGCGCGTTCGGGACGTTCACAAACACCAATCTTCCGGCGAACTTCCATGACTCGCGGGGTCTAACGGCTTCATGGACAGCGCAAATTCGCGAAACGACTCCGCCTTGGCTTGGTCCGATGTGTGTTTATGTGTGGGCATTCTGTCGGCGCTCCTGTTGAGCTTACGGCGGACGCTGCGCTCTACCCGATACTGTATGCCATCACCGGCGGGATCAAAACGGAGGCCAGCGGCGGATTAGGCTGCGTTGGTTAGGCGCGTAACAACTTCGGTGACGGGATGCCACGCTCCGCCACGCGGTGTGAGGCTGCCCACAGCACTCACTTCGCAAGCGAGGACGTACGCCGTGGGTGCGCAAGCGATGCCGCGTCCCCGATAGGCGGGCTAAGCAAAAGTCCTTGAGCGCCGTGAGTCGCATCGTCGGATTGGTCATGTCCGCGCTGAGCCGGGTGGCATTGGCGGTTTAATCGAGATTCCTGCTGCGGGGCGCATGTACCCGCAGTCGGCCCTCGCACCGGCTATTTACTCTTGATACGGCAGCGCGGCCGGGTAGCGCAGAGATGCCTTGGACGATCTCGCGGTCGATCCATTCGGACATATGCAGGCGCGGCAGTGCGGATCGTTTCGTTCATCGGCTGTTGGTGAAGGTGGCGAAGGCTATAACCGCAACTATCACAATGGTCAGCAGTATTGGTCCCTAGTTGCCACCGCCACTGGATTTCTGCGAGTCGCTTTTCGTGCCCGGCGCCATTTTCCTGCCAAGCCGAAAGCGCGGTGCCATGTCGTCCCCCATCACAGCGCGACACCGGACCCCATCAACGCCTCTTGCGCCATTGCATCGGGCCTTTATTTCGATCCGATCCCTGGCGCAGTTGCCTTTATGGCTTCACCGACTGCTGGCGACACCAAGCTATGGCTCCGCCCAGCGTAGAGAAATGTTGTTGCGGGACAGAATGCCCCGCACAAATGTGCCAGCGGCTTTTCGTGTGTGTAATTAAGAACCGCCCGACACGGTAGGTTCCCCGAACCGGTTTGTCGGTTCCTGTCTGCGCGGCGGAATCGCGGTACATGCTACGCCCCCCCCATTTGGTTAACAATCATCTACTAACGGGCCGCAAATAGATATAGAAATCGAAATAAAGCTTAATGAGGGAGTTTCCGAAGCCTCTCGCGGACTATCGTGCCACAAGGCCCGCTTTGTTCACTCTCAACTCAGCACCCCGACAGTTGAACGACGACATGGGATGTCGGTGCTCGGAGGATAGCCGCTCTCGGTCCCCAATGGATTGCTGCGTCGCCACCGCCGACCTGTCGCCAGATCGCGCAATTGTTTGCAGTGGGTGCGCTTCGACTCGACGTGGACGCAGTCTTGCCGCCCCGATGATGATGCCAGCGTTTTGAGATCGCGGAGGTCGCGATAAATCGGTCGGTGCTAGAAAAATATTCGGCGGGAACGAATTAAATCAGACGCATGAGACCGACGCCGCTCCGCTGCCGTCAGTTGCGGCTCTCAATCCGCATAAGCTCAACGCCTATTCGTTTTATCCTTGTTATCGGATGCTGGATAGAACCGGACAGCCACCTGACCATTGATTTCAGGTTCGGACCAGCGATCAAGATCGATAATTGTCGTTTTGAATCGCCACTCGGTTAATTTCCCGACTCGAGCCGGGGAGCCATACTTCTCAGTGAGAAGATCACGAAGCCTTACCCACAAAACGATGCTATCGGTTCTCCACCTCAACAAGACCTGGCGAAGTGTATTTGTCTTATCCGAAAATTGGAGTAGCGCGTTCATCGTGTAGCCGGAAACTTGAACTCTGGTCCTAAGAGGCACGTACAGTCCCGCATATTTGATCGGCGGAGTTATCCGCAGCCCCTGAGTGCCGAGCGCGGCTGCGGCTTGTTCTTCTGTCATCCCCCATCGCGTGTTTTGCCAACCCAATACGTCGTCGCCCCTTGCGTATACGGGAGATGACAAGCTTAGCAGAACCAAGAGACGGATTACCCAAATCGGCATCAAAGGCCTCTGCGCGAAGCGG
>DATBDZ010000363.1:0-4859 GCA_036276235.1 Humisphaera sp.
CGATGGGGTTGCGTTTTGGTTTTGGCGGGTTTGGGGTCGGTTGCCGGGGCGCAGAGCCTGGCGCCGGTGGGGATGTTTGAGAATCATCAGGATATTGGCGAGGTTTTGCATGCGGGGGCGAGCGAGTTTGACGCCGGCGCCAAGAGCTACACGCTCTCGGGCAGCGGCGACAACATGTGGGCGGCCAAGGACGCGTTTCAATTTGCCTGGAAGAAGGCTTCGGGCGATCTGACGCTGACCGCCGACATCTCGTTTGTCGGCAAGGGGACCGATCCGCACCGCAAGGCGTGCCTGCTGATCCGCCAATCTTTGGATGCGGATTCGCCTTATGTGGATGTGGCGTTGCATGGGTCGGGATTGACGTCGCTGCAATGGCGCGAGAGCAAGGGAGCCGCCACGCATGAGGTGGAATCAAATCTGGAGATGCCCAAGCGGCTGCGGATCGAAAAACGCGGCAAATACGTTCGCATGTGGCTGGCGATGGAAGGACAGGATCTGAGCTTTTCCGGCGCTGCCGAGCGGATTGAATTTCAGGAGCCGTTTTATGTCGGCATCGGCGTGTGCGCTCATAACAAGGATCTTGTGGAGAAGGCGATCTTCGCCAACGTCGAGCTGAACACGGCGCTGCCGGCGGAAACGGGGCGGCCGACCCTTTACAGCACGCTGGAGACGCAGACGATTACCTCGACCGATCGCCGAATCACGATGGTGACCAACACGCGCATCGAAGCGCCGAACTGGCTGAAGGATGGAACGACGCTGATCTACAACAGCGGCGGCCGCATCTACAAAATCCCCGCGGCCGGCGGCAAGCCCGAGGTCATCGACACCGGCTTTGCCATCCGATGCAATAACGATCACAACGTCTCGCCGGACGGAACGATGCTGGCGATCAGCGATCAGACGCAGCAGCGCAACTCGCGCGTGTATACGGTGCCGATCACCGGCGGCACGCCGAAGCTCATTACGCCGACCGGGCCCTCTTATTTCCACGGCTGGTCGCCCGATGGGAAGACGCTCGCTTTCTGCGGTCAGCGGAACGACGATTTTGACATCTACACGATTCCCGCCGACGGCAGCGCCCCCGAAACCCGCCTCACCACTTCACCGGGACTCGACGATGGGCCAGAGTACTCAAGCGACGGGAAATACATCTACTTCAACTCCGTGCGCTCAGGCCTGATGCAGATCTGGCGGATGAAGCCGGACGGCTCCGAGCAGGAGCAGGTGACCAACGACCAGTACAACAACTGGTTTGCCCATCTGTCGCCGAACAATCAGCGGATTGTGTTTGTGTCATTCGATAAAGACGTCGTCGGCCATCCCGAGAACAAGGATGTGACATTGCGCATCATGACGCTCGCGACGAAACGCATCGACGTGCTAGGCAACATGTTCGGCGGGCAAGGGACGGCGAACGTGCCCAACTGGTCGCCGGATGGGCGGAAGATCGCGTTTGTGACGTATCAGTTGATCAACTAATCCCCAACAGGCCGACGCGCACAATCAGCGTTCCCAGGCCCGCGATAAATCCGCAGGCTGAGACAATCTTCCCCAACACGGCAGGCCATGCTTGGTCGTAAATGTTTCCCCAGAAATAGTGGCAATGGAGGAAGATGGCCAGCGAGATCGCCGCGATACCGAGCGCGGTGGCGTTGGTGCCGGTCACCGGCATTGTCGACTGCGAACCGAAGAAAGTTGCGCGGCGTGTGATAGTCGCGCAAACGCCGTACGCAAAGATGCCAAGCGGTAGTGCCGCGCCCAGTATCCATGGGAAAAACCATCCCTGGGCAGGCTGGTCTTCCAAGTCGTCATCGTAGGGCGTTGGAGTGTGAGGGAATCGCATCCACATTAAGCGATTCTAGGCAGGGCGCTCGTCAGCGAGCGTGCAAACGTCAAGGCGAGAAACCGTCATGCTGAGGTACCCCGAAGCATTTGGCCCATTCGCGCAATCCGGCCAGATGCTTCGGAGTACCTCAGCATGACGATTTACGAGTTCATGTAGGGTGGGCCGTACTCGCCCACCATTTGTCGCTCGTGGGCGAGTACACCCACCCTACAAAAGCTTCGGGGAGAGGGCCGGGGTGAGGGGGCGAGCACACGAACTTGCGAACCGCGCGGTATGGCGACTCGCTGTCCCCTCACCCTGCCCTCTCCCCTGAGTACGACTCGACTGAGCTCGTCGAAGTCAGGGGAGAGGGTGCTAGCGGACATCATCCGCCGAGCCGGTGCTGTTGCCGCCATCGTCTATCATGTTGGGGCCGACGCTGTAGAGCGTATAACCTGCGGCGGTGCGCGAATAGATCAGCGGCTTGTCGGTGAAATTATCGAGCGGAATCTCTGGCAGATATTTGGGCGATAGCTCAGCCAGCGCCGCGGGGTATTCGTTGTGCTCGGCCTTGAAAGCGGTCAGCGCGAGCGCGACGCGGGCGAGTCGGCGTTGGGCTCGCGATCTTTCCCAGCTTTGGTCGGGCTTGCTCAGCGCGGGAACCAGCAGCGCCGATGGCCACGCGGGTGAGAGGAGTCGGGAAAGCGGGTCGCCGGATTGAAGACGGGTGAAATAGCCCGACCACACTTGCATCGCCGCCGCGCGCTCCGGATAGCTGGATTTTCGCCCGGCGGAGAGAATTCCGTCGTAAAGCTGATTCGCGCCTTGCATTGACGCATCGTACGACACGGGAACAAAACGATAGAGCTGTGCGTCGATCGGAAAAATTTGCGCTCCGAGGACGGCGCCGAGCATACGGGAAGCCTCGACAGGGCCGACCTTGGCGCAGATTTGCGCCATGTCCAGGCACATGAAGCGGTCGCTGATGTCGATGCAGTCGGCGCAGGATTGGGGTTCGGGCAGAGCCGCCAGATCGCGGGCCAGCATCGTGGCCTGTTCGGCAGTGAGCTTCCCGGTTTCGGCGATCTCGCGCTCGGCGCGGCAGGCGGCAATTTCCAAGCCATAGCCGACCAGATGCTCGACGATGGTCGCGCTCTGGTTCATCAAATTTGCGAGTCGATGAGCGGCCAGCAGGTCTTGGCGAGCGCCGTCGAAGTCGCCGTTGTTGTCCCTGACCAGCGCCCGGGTGATGATGCCACGCTCGGCTTGCCGTAGCGTATTCACGTGCGGGAGCAAAATTTCGACAATCGTTTGCGGATGATTGCCGCCGTTGAAAGGGACGAAATATCTGGGGCGCAGCGTGGCCTGCTCGATTTTCGCGAGCGGCCCGTCGTTGGCTTTCAGCCAATCGAGCGTCAGGTCGGATGGCTTGGCCGGCCAGGGCTGCGGCTTGGTGTATTCCATCGGATCGGGATCGGTGATCTGCGCGCCCTTCTGCTTCGCGTAATCGTCATACGAGATGAAGTAATCCCCCTTCTCCGGCAGATGCGGCATGCCGAGCCGATCGGTGATCCCATCCGGCGGCTGCGTGCGCGGCAAGGCGGCGCGCCCAAATGCCGCAAACAACAGCGGCACGGCGTTGTTCTCATTGGTGACGCCGCGGCTGAAATGCTCTTCGATCGCCGCGAGGTAATCGATGGTGCCGTCCTCTTGAAGCGGCGCGACGATGCGCGTCGTTTCATAGCCAGGATGAATCGTGCGGCGGGTCTGAACGAGGATCAGATCGATCGCCAGCAGCACCAGCAAAAAGCAGATGAAGTAAATCGCGAATCGCCAAAACCGGCTGCGGGGCAACAGCTTTGCCATGAAGGCTCCAGGTGAGAGTCGTGTCGCTGAACATCTTTTCAGGGGGATCGCTGATCGGCCTGCGCGACCGCGATCGGATAATCGGAAAAATGCGGGATACCGTTGGCGGACGGTACGGGACGAACCGGCTCGCCGGCGCTGGGATATTGCACGAATAAAATCGAGACGATGACGCACGCCGCTGCCAGGCCGCTGCCGATCGCAAGTAGCAGGCACCGATCGGGCCAGGGCGACGGCGCGAGCGAGAGCGCATCCGCGATGTTCTGATGCAGCTTTGCCGACAGCGGACTCGGACGAATCCGCGCCAGGCGCTGCCGGAGTTGTTGGCCGCGATCAGTCACGGATCACCTCATCGCACAGCAGAATTTCCAGACGCTCCAGCGCATATCGATATCGCGAGGCGGCGGTGTTGGGGCTGATCTTTAACGCATCGCCGATCTCGGCAAATGTGAGCCCGCCCCAGATCTTCATGACGACAACTTCGCACTGTTCCATAGGAAGTTGTGCCAGCGATGATTCAATCGACTCGGCAAGCTCGCCTTGCTCTGGCGCAAACGGGCAAGCAATGTCGGCGGTACTTGATCGCTCATCCACTTTCTCCCGGCGGCGGCCAGTGCGCGAAAGATCGATCGCGGCGGTTCTGACGCACGCATACAAGTATGCCACGTCATTTGCCCGGTTGCGTGCCCGCCAGAAGCGGATGAATCCTTCCTGCACAGCATCCTCGGCATCGGCGGAGGAACTGACCCATTGGCGGGCAAAGAGCCCCAGCGCCGGCCCATGCCGCGCGAGCCACTCCCGCCAAAGCTGGCCATCGTCGGGCAAATCGACTCCTCAATGATAAGACGGAGTCGATGGGGAGATTTGTCTAAACCACCAGAAATTTCAGGTGTGCTTTGAAGGAAGCTCTGAATCTGAATCCCCGAAGCACGGATCAATTTGCTCTGCTGAAATCCTCGGAAACTTCTAGTTTTCGTAGGGTCCGCCTTGGCGGACGTCGTCGCGCGGGGATGCAAATCCCGTCCGCCAAGGCGGACCCTACGGGCGGACTTCAGCAGCGCGGATTCAGATCCGAATGACCAAAATCCGAATGAATGTCACGCGAAGCAACGAAGTTACGTAGAAGTCTTCACGGCTTCCTTCGTCTCTTCGTGGCTTCGCGTGA
>DATBDZ010000364.1:0-8676 GCA_036276235.1 Humisphaera sp.
AACCACTAAGAATACAGAGACGCGAAATCGGTTTGCGATCCTCTGGTTCTTTCTTCGTGGCCCTTAGCGCTCCCTTCGCGCACTTCGTGGATCAAAACGCCGGAGATGGCAAATGCCCATGAATCTCAATCATCTGGCGATCTTTCACGCAGTGGCGCAGGAACAGAGCGTGAGCCGCGCGGCTCAGCGGCTGTTAATCAGCCAGCCGGCTGTCTCCAAGCAGGTGGCGCAGCTCGGCAAAAGCCTCAAGGTGCGACTCTTCGATCGCCGCTCGCGCGGCATCCGCCTGACCGACGCGGGCCAACTCCTCGCCTCGTACGCGGCGAAAATCTTCGCGCTGGAAGAAGAGGCGCAGCGCGCACTCTCATCACTCGCGGGAGTAGAATGCGGCCGCCTGGCGATCGGCGCCAGCACCACCATCGGCGTCTATCTGCTGCCGGCGGCGCTCGTGAAATTCCGCCGCGCGCATCCGGGCGTGCAGACGACGCTGGAAGTCGGCTCCAGCCGCCAAATTCAGCAGCTTCTGCTCGAAAATTCGCTTGACATTGGATTAACCGAGGTGCCGCCAACCGATCGGCGGCTGAAATCAGAAATCTTCATGCAAGATGAGCTGGCGGCGATCGCGCCGCCGGGGCATCGCCTGCTCAAAAGCCGGAACGTCACGGCAGCCGCGTTCTGCCGCGAGCCGTTCGTCGTCCGCGACACCGGCTCGGAAACGCGTTCGTTCGTCGAACGAGCGCTCGCCGCGCGCGGGCTGTCGGTCGATCCAATCATGTCCCTGTCCTCGACAGAAGCGATCAAGCGCGCCGTCGCCGCCGGCATCGGCGTGGGAATTGTTTCCAGGCTATCGATCGGCGTGGAGCTGAAGGCAAGGACGCTGGCGGTCGTGTGCGTTTCCGGTCTGTCGATTCGACGACCGCTGTATGCCGTCAGCGTCAAAGGCGCAACGCCGTCGGCAGCGTCGCGGGAGTTCAGGAAAGTTTTGCAAATGGAAGTGATCTGAAGCTTTATCTTTCCAGCATCTTCTCATCCGCGCGGCGAGTCGTTGGGAAAACGGAGAAGTTAGTGGTGACATCGGACTCCTTCGCCTCCGCAATCGTGAAGAGCCATGGATACGTATCTGACGATCTGACATCGTATCTCACGAGCAGCCCGGCATCGTCGTATTCGAGCTGTAGCATGTAGAAGTCGTTGATCGGTACGGCCTTGAAGCAGAGCGGCATGACCCACACGCCGGAGTTAGTTTGCAGAACATACCCGGCGAATCGCCCGCTGCCGGCGCGCAGTTGCGGCGGGCCGAGCTTCGCCTCGAGCTGCTGCCGTGTCGTGCGGCCCTCCTGGAGATACTGGCCAAGGTTGCCGGCGACCGGCCGATAATCCGTCCCTTTGACGCGGTGTTCGCCGATGGGGATTGGACTGCATCCGATCAACGCCACCGCGCCGATGAGCGCGAGGCTAATCGGAATGAACGCGCGGCGATGGATTCGACGATCCGCCATTTCGCTGGAGTCGTGATGTCACGCGAAGAGACGAACGCGCGAAGTGGGTCCATGGCGACCTTCGTCGCTTCGCTTCTTCGCGTGACCCATCCCTCTAGCTATAGGGGGACGGAGTTGGTTCAGAATTCCGAAATTATTTGTAGGGTCCGCCAAGGCGGCGCCTTGGCGGACGCGGCAGCTGACGTGCCCGAAAGCATCTGGCCCACTTGGACGAGGCCAGATGCTTCGGAGTACCTCAGCATGACGGTTATCAGAATATGAAATGTTCCAGCGCCAAATTATTTAGGCCGGCTTTCTCGCGCCTTCTTCGAGCATTTGCCGAATCCGATTGAACGCGGTGCGGCCGCTGTTGTAGACGGGAACCTTCGTGCTCGTGAGCTTCGGCTCCAGCGCGCTCATCGAAAGCTGCGCCAAAACAATCGCATCCACCTTGCCCGAGAGGGCGTCGATCTCGGTCATCAGCATCTGGTTGTGCTTTTCGGTGTCGCCCGCCTTGAGGACGGCGAAGGCTTCGCTGCAGAGCCGCGTGGTGACGTCGATGGTTTTGCCGGCGTCCTCGGCGGCTTTCTTGAGCAGCCGCTCGGAGGCGGGGACCGTGGTCGGCACCGTCGCCAGCAGGCCGATGCGTTTGCCCTCGCGCACCGCAAGGTCCATCATCGGGCGATCGATCTGCAGCAGCGGGGTGGCGATCATCGGCCGCGCGTATTCGACGGCGCGGTTGAACGTCGAGCAGGCGAGCAGGATCAGATCGACGCCATATTCCTCCTGCGACATCGCCGCCTGAACGAACTTGTAGAGATTCTTCCGTGGAATCGTCCCCGGCTCGCAGGCGAAGTTGGTGCATTGGATGGTGTCATCAACATAGTGCACAACCTCCACATCCGGCACGACCTCGTCGATGTATTTCTGCACCGCCCGCGTGGTCAGCAGCGTGGCGTGGATGATGCCCAGTTTTTTGCCTTTAAGATTGGTGGCCATGGTCGCTCCGCAAAGACTTCGTAGGGTCCGCCTTGGCGGACGTGTTCGCGCGAGTAGCGCTGATCGCCAATCCACGTCCGCCAAGGCGGACCCTACGAATTGTCACTTCGTCAGTTGTTTCAACACACCTAAAGCCCGCTTCGCATCATTTGTAAAATCCTGCGAATAGGCTTCGATACTGCAACGGCCAGAATACCCGATCCGCCGCAGACAATCGAAGAACGCGGCATAGTCCGGATCCGGTTCCGTCGGGAAAACGCGGTTTTCGATTTTGGCAAAATGCACATGACGAATCGCGTCGCCGGCCCTGAGGATGATCGCCGGGTCCTCGGCCTCGAGCTTCAGATGATAGTAATCGATCAGCAGTTGGATGTTGGGATGATGGATCTGCCGCGCCAGCTCAAGGCCCTGGCTGGCGAAGTTGATGATGTTGCATTCGCCGCGGTTGATCGGCTCGATGGGAATGACGATGCCCACGCGCTGCGCGATCGGGCCCATATGGGCAAGCAGCTCGACGATCTGCTTCATCGCGTCATCATGCGGAAACCCCTGCGGGACATTTTTCGCGACGGCGCTACCGAAGACGACGATCTTGGCGCCCAGCGCCGCCGCGCGATCCAGCGCGCGGGAAACGTAGTCCAGTGCTTGCGATAACTTTGCCTCCGGCCCGGTGAGCCGCATGGTTGGCGGAAAGAAATTGTTGCACGCCTCGCAGGCGATGCCGGATTGTTCAACCCGGCGGCGAAGATCCGCGAATTGTTCGTCCCGCAGCGCCGCCACATCCGCCATCGAAAGCTCAATGTAATCAAACCCAAGCTGCACCAGATCATCGATGATGTCGATGCCGACCGGATCGGCTTTCGGAGAGATCATGCTGCCGCAACAGCCAATACGCATGGGTGGCATCACGCCACCTGCTCTTCGATCATGAATGCATCAAGGACCGGCGCGTCGGATTTTAAGACCTCCTCACCAAAGGTTTCGATGTGAAATCGAATTGCGGATTTCACGTCGTCGAGAGCCTCTTGGTAAGTATCGCCTTGCCCGACGACGACGCCCTTAAGCCCGAATGGGTAGGCAACGAAGCCGTCGGAATGCTTTTCGATAATGATTTTCATGATCTGACCTCGTGGTGACTGTCGCTCGCTGCCGATTATACCACCGCCCGCAGAGTCTATCGCCTGTGTTCCCCGCACCGGATTTATCGCGTACCATGCACGGTTCGCATGCCCGAGGACCTTCGACAATTCGCGCGCCAGGTGCTCGATACCGAGGCGGCGGCGCTCAACGCCATCGTGCTCGATGAGCAATTTGATCGCGCGGTGCAATTGATTCTCGATTGCCCTGGCTCGGTGCTCGTCAGCGGGATCGGCAAGGCGGGATATGTCGCCCGCAAGCTGTCGGCATCCTTCAGCAGCACGGGTACGCCGAGCCATTTTTTGAATCCGGCAGAGGCGCTGCATGGCGATCTTGGCCGGCTGCGGCCGGGGGATGTCGTGCTCATTCTTTCGCACAGCGGCGAAAGCGATGAGATTCTGCGGATGCTCAGCGTCATCAAGAAGCTGAGCCATCCGGTGATCGCGATGACCGCGACCGCGGGCAATTCACTCGCGCGGTTTTCGGATGTGGTGCTGAAGCTTGGGAAGATCGAGGAAGCCTGCCCGCTGGGGCTTGCGCCCAGCGCCTCGACCACCGCGATGATGGCGCTGGGCGATGCGCTGTTTCTGGCGGTGATGAAGCGGCGAGAATTTACCGCCGACCAGTTCGCGCTCTATCACCCGGCGGGCCAGCTTGGCCGGCGGCTCATTCGCGTGAAGGAAGCGATGACCTTCCGCCTCGGCGAAAATCTTCCCGTGGCGTCGGATCGGCTGACGGTGGGGCAGGTGCTGCAGGAAGTCAGCCGCATCAAACGCCGCAGCGGCGCGGTCATTCTCGTAGATGACAGCGGCAAAATGAGCGGCCTGATGACCGATGGCGATCTTCGCCGCGTCATCGTCGGCAATGAGTCGGCTGCCCTGGCCCGCCCTGTTCGCGAAGTGATGACCCGCGGCGCCAAGCGCATCTCCGGCGATGCCCTGGCCAGCGAAGCGATGGCCCTGATGCGCCAGCATCGTTTCGATGAGCTCCCGGTGATCGACGATCAGGAACGTCCGATAGGCTTGATCGATATTCAGGATCTGGTGGTGTTGAGAATGTTTGATGTGGATCAGCAAACGTAATCGTGGGTTGTGGGTCGTAGGTTGTGGGTTGTGTGTTGTGAGTTGTTGGTTGTAGGTGGTGTGTTGATTGTTGCACGTAAAACCTGACTGCATACCAGAAACCAAACAACAACCACCCACAACAAACAACCAACCACCCACAACCCACAACCCACAAATATAAATGCGCTCAATCCTGCTGATCACCGCGACGCTCATGATTCTTGTTGGCGGATTCTTCGTCTACTGGAGAATGCAGCCGTCCACTCCGGCGGTTCAGAGTCTCAAGTCGCAGCAGCACGATCCGATTCCCACGATCGCGCCGACGACACAAGGATACGGCGCGATGAAGGAGGGGACCGGGGCGTGGTTTGAGGAATTCGACGAAACCACCGGCCGCCTGACGCGCAAATTCCGGGCCGAGCATTATTCCCCGCAGCAGAGCGGCACCGTGCTGGTGGATAAACCTGAAGTCTGGTTCTACGGCGCCAATCAGCAGACGATGCAGGTCATCGGCACGGATGGCGAAGTTGAAGTGAAAAATCCGCCGGAGCTGACGGCAAAAAACACCGACAACGCGCCGCCCGCCCCGCCCAGTCGCGGGCGGCTCAATCATGTCATCGTCAACATGTTCTCCGCGAGCAGCGCGCCGGGCGTGCCCGATGAAGTGCTCACCACCAATAACATTCAGTTTGATAATGATACGCTGCTGATCACCACCGAGCGATTCACCGATGCCGCCGGGCAGAACATTGCGCGCGATCAGGTGCCGGTGCACGTGCGCGGCAAATATGATTTTGACGGCCGCGGGCTGACCATGCGCTGGAACGATCACGATGGCCGCCTCGAGATGCTCAACATCAAGCACGGCGAGCAACTGGTCGTGAAGGATACATCCAATATCTCCGGCCTCTCGACCATGAATGGCGGGGGAGCGCCGCGCCCGGCGCGCAGCCCATTGGGTAGCAGTATTTCTCCCTCCTCCGGTACTCCGGGGGAGGGCTGGGGTGGGGGCTCGGTTCGAGGAGCGTATTCTGCTAACGGCCCCCACCCTAGCCCTCCCCCGGAGTACCGGAGGAGGGAACAGGACTTCTGGCCGAATCCCTTATTCGCCCCGGCAGTGCCGACCGCGATGCTCCCGATCATGCTCGCCTCGGCGGATCCCGCCGCCGCTAGGCAGGCGATTCAACCTTCCAATCGAGCGCGCTCGGCGACGCGCCCAACCACCCGCGCCGCGCGCGGCCAGGCAAAGACAAAGACGCCGGCCGCCACGGGGCCGACTCCTTATCTTGCTACGTTCAATGATGATGTCCGCATCACGCAGGGCGACACAGTGCTGGCGGTGGCCGACAAGATGGATGTCGATTTTGTGACCAAGTCGGATGCCGACAAATCGACAACGCAGCCGGCAACGTCGCAGCGTTCATCTGAAACGGTCGCATCGGCCGCGACTCTTCCGAGCGCGCCATCGACCGCGCCCGCAACCCGCGCATCAACGCAGCCGACGACCAAACCCGCGCAGCCGCCGGTGGTCATCAAATGGACCGGCGAGCTGACGATCTATCCCGCGCCGGTGAATCGCGTGCTTCCGCTGGCGAGCGGCTCGGCGATGATCTGGCTCTACGGCCGCCCGGCGGCGATTCTTCGCGCGATCCCCGAGGAGCACAAACGCCAGGATATTCGTGCCGCCACGATCGCCTACAACACCGGCGATGGAAGCGTGCTGCTCGATTCATCGCCCGAGGCGCGCGATGTAATTCTCAAGCAATTCACGGATGGGAAGCCCGATCCCACCGCGACGCTCATCAGCCGCTCGGTCCATCAATTTCCCGCGCAGCATCTGGCGATTCTCGACGGCCCCGGCCGCGTCATCATGCCCGCCGATGATCGCGCTCCCGACAAGGGAAATCTCGATGCCAAATGGGCGAAGCAGGCGAAGGTCTTTCTGTTTGGCGGCGCCACCGGCGAAACGCGCGAGATCGCGATTGATCACATGGAACTGCTCGGCGATGTTGATGTCGAGCATCCGCAGTTGTCGATGCAGAGCCAGCAATTGGCGATCTATTTTGATTCCGGCGCGGGCGCGACAACGCGACCCGCTACACGCCGCACTGCGCAGGCCACGACCAATCCGACAACCCAGCCCGATCGCGAACGGCAAATCGAGATCAAGCGAATCTTCGCGACGACCGCCGTTCACGCTCGTCTTCTCGACGCACAGGGCAAGTATCAAACAATCGACGGAGATGAGCTGGAGCTGCTCACCGCGCGCGGAACCGATGGCCAGATTCATCCGCGGCAGGTGAACGCCACCGGGAAGGTGCATGCGTTCGACGATGCGCAGGATCTTCGTGCGCAGAACCTGCAGTTCACGCTGCGGCAGGCGCCCGACGCCGCCAAGTCGCAGGAACAGCGCCGTCGAGGGGCGACTCAGCCAGCCACGACTCAACCGGGAACAACCCAGCGTGCGACAACGCAACCGGCAACCACACAGCCGGCGGAGATGCAGCTCGAGCGAATGCTCGCGATCGGCGATGTGATCGCTACTTCCCGGAACGAGAATTCGGAAACCTCCACCGCCACCGGCGATCGTCTGGAAGTCACGATGGAAAACGACGAGCCGCACGTGCGCCTCAGCAGCACGGCCGGCAACGCGCAGATCATCGACGCGAAGAAAAATATCATCACCGGCCCGCTGATCACCGCGCAAACCAAGCGGCAGCTCGCGCACATCGAAGGCCCCGGCTCGATTGTCGGGAGCACCGACGAGAAACCCGGCACCCCCCAGAAACCCGGCGAAACGCCGCGCAAGGTGAACGTGGCGTGGAAAACGCGAGCCGATTTCAACGGCCCGGCCAACGCGATCGATGCGTTTGGAGGGATTACGTTCGAGACGGTCGAATCAGATGGCACCCGGGACGTCGCCACCAGCGATCTGGTGCATGTCGATCTGGAAGACAAGCCCGCCGCAACGACACAACCCACCGGCCCGACTCGACCCACCGCCGCGACGCAACCTACGGGCGCGATTCGACCTGCCCGCCCGACAACGCCCAGCGCCGTCACGCGCCCCGCGCTTGCGGCGACGAATCCCGCCACCGCGCCCGCCAAGTCCGGCATCACCTCCGCCATGAAGATGGACCCGATGGGCCAGAAGCAGATGAAGCGCGTCATCCTCGATGGCGGCGCGCAGATCATCTCAACCCTCACCGATGGCCATGACGGCTTGCTCCGTCGCCGCACGATCAAAGGGCCGACGATCATTTACGGTTTGCAAGGTTCCGGTCGTGAGCAGACGATTTTTGTGCTCGTGCCATCCGCCGGGAATATGCTGCTTGAAAATTACGGTGATCCCGACAAGCGCTCCGCGAACGCCAACGACGTCACGGGCGGCATGGAAGGCAGTCGCGGCCAGACCCTCTTCGCATGGAAGGAAAAATTCTTCTACAACGAAGAGCTGCATCTGGCGGAAATGGACAAGGATGTTGCCGTGATCAATCGCCCGGCGGATTCGAACGACAAGTCGCCGATGGTGATCAACGCCGCGTCGGTGAAAGCCTACTTCGAGCCGGCAAGGGAGAAGGCGCCGGCGCGTCCCGCAACGCGCGCCGCCACATCGCAACCGGTTGCGACGCGACCAGTCGCGACGCGACCGGCCACCCCCGGTCCGGCAGATCCGAGTACCTCAATGCAGTTGCAAAAGGTGATCGCCAGCGGCGACGCCCGAACGCCCGCCACCGTCAATCACGACGGCAACACACTCACCGCCCACGAGCTCACCTTCGATCCGCTGACGCATTGGGTGACCGCCAAAGGCACACCCGCAAACCCGGCAGTCTACACCTCAGCCAGCGGTACCAACTCCACGCACGCCGAAACCCTCAGTTGGAACACGCTCACATGGAACATCCGACTCGGCAACGCCAGCATGCAGGGGCAGGGTAGGTGATCGATGCGCGGCTGGTGAGGATCATAATTTGAGGATGGAGCATTGAGGATAG
>DATBDZ010000365.1:0-6604 GCA_036276235.1 Humisphaera sp.
TCTCCCTCACCGGTGACCGACGGCTCACATCTGTTTGCCTTCTTCGGCTCGCGCGGGCTCTATTGCTACGACATGGATGGGCATCTGCAATGGAGCCAGGACCTGGGAAAAATGCGGATCTTCCTCACGTTCGGCGAAGGAAGCTCGCCTGCTCTGTGGGGAAATCTGCTGATCATCAACTGGGACAACGAGGAAGGCTCATTCATCACTGCGCTGGACAAGAACACCGGTAAGACAGTCTGGAAAACGCCGCGCGATGAGAAGACGGCGTGGTCAACGCCGCTGGTCGTCGAGAGCGGCGGCAAGGCGCAGGTCATCACCACCGCCAGTTCCAAGACTCGCAGCTATGACGCCCAAACCGGCAAGCTGATCTGGGAAGGCCCCGGTTTAACCAAGAACGTTATCCCCAGCCCCGTCGCCGGCGATGGGATTGTCTACGCCACCAGCGGCTATCAGGGGCATTCGGCCCTTGCGATCAAGCTGGATCGCACCGGCAATCTTGGCGGCTCCGACGCGATTGTGTGGTCATACAACAAGAAGACGCCGTACGTTCCTTCGCCGCTGCTTTACATGGGCAAGCTCTATTTCTTCGCGGATAACAATGAGATTCTGACGGTCCTGGACGCAAAGACCGGCCAGCCGATCATCGATGGCGAGCGCATGGATGACATGGCGGGCGTGTACGCCTCCCCCGTGGCAGCGGCGGGGCGAGTCTACCTGGCCTCCCGCAACGGCACGATTCTGGTGCTGCAAGATGGCGGAAAGCCGCGCGTGATCGCAACTAATCACTTGGAGGATAAGTTTGATGCTTCCCCTGCGCTTGCGGGTAAGGATTTGATTCTTCGCGGGCAACACACGCTGTATTGCGTAAGCGAGTAGGGCGAAGATTGTTAATGACACGTCCCCATCGACTGTTTATCATGCACGCACGCAGTATTCGGCAATTCACCACCCCTTTTTGGAAGGAGACTCACATGTTTCGTAAAGCTCTGTTGGGAGCCGTTGCGTTGTTGGCCGGTAGCGCGGTCGTCGCGAGCGCCGGACCGAAGGATGATGTCGTTGCCGCCGCGAAGAAACTCGCGGATGGCGGAAACTATACTTGGAAAACCACTACCGAGTCGGCGGCTCAGGGCGGTTTCACGCCGGGAGCACAGGAAGGCAAGACTCAAAAGGACGGCCTGACCTACACCACCCAGCAATTCGGTGACAACACGATTGAGACCGTTCGCCAGGGCGACAAATATGCCATGAAGTTCATGGACGCCTGGGCGTCGGGTGCTGAAATGGCGGCGCGCGGCGGCGGTGGTGGGGGCGGCGGCGGACGCGGACGCGGCGGGTTTGGCGGCTTCGGCGCCAATCAGCCGTTGCCGGCTACCCAGGCCGCTGAACAACTCGCCAAGATTCCTGATGTCACCAAGGAAGGCGACGCCTACATCGGCACCGTAACCGGCGAAGCTGTTCGCGAATTTGGTGGACGCGGATTCGGTGGTCGTCGCGGTGGCGGCGGCGGTGCTGGTGGCGCGGGCGGCCAGGCACCCCCTCCCCTCAAGAACGCCAAGGCGACCGTCAAGGTCTGGGTCAAGGATGGAGCAATCAGCAAGCTTCAGGTCCACTCAGAGTACGGAACCACCAACTTCCAAGGCGATGAGGTCGAAGTGAATCAGACCCGCACGACGGACTTCACAAACGTCGGCACCACCAAGGTCGAGATTCCCGCCGAAGCCAAGGCCAAGCTCGCCGAGTAGTCACGCTGGCAGCCAGGTCTTAGGAGTTCAGTAAAGAAAAACGCCCGGATCATCAAAGGATGATCCGGGCGTTTCTTTTACTCACTTCTGTTCGATCGCCAGAAAGCTCAAATGCAACTCGGCATGCCGCAGATTCAGGTCGATGCACTCGCGCTGTGAAATCTTTCCGAAGATCACGCTCGGCTGCGTCGGCGCCTCGGCGGCGAGTCTTTCCATCGCCCGCCGATAGCGCGGTAGCGCCTGCTCCCAATCCGCCGACTCAATCCCCAAAGTCCCGCCCGGCACATGCGGAATCTTGGCGCCCGACTTCATCGGCGCGCTTAGCAGCTTGCGCTTCTGCAGCCGAAAGAACCACCGCACAAAAAACGGCGCGCTGATCGGGCAGGGCGCGAAGGCAAACTCCGCCCACGTCGCCAGATGATTGAGCGTCTTGCCAAAATCCCAGTTCCCCAGCGGCCTGATTCGGCCAGTCTCCTGCGCCTCCTCAAGACGATCCACATCCGCCAGCAATTCCGCGACGGTTTCAAAGCGAAGCTTCCGCCGCTGCATCAACGGAGCCGGCGCGGCTGCAGGTTCCTTGCTCATGAAAATCCTCTTGAGCTTAAAAAGAAGACTGTTCTCGCGTCGCCGACTTTCCCGCGCCCGCCTCATCTGTTCATCGCGCCAACGTTCTTCCGCCGCGGTCTTTTCCACCGCGATGCGCCAAAGCTCCGGATCATCCTTGAGCCGGTATTTAGATCGCTTGCTTCGCTCATCGGACATCTTAATACCCGCTCTCCACCATCGCATTGCGCTGGCGTTCGACCATGTCGAAATAGAAGCCGCGGCGGGCCATCAGGTCTTCGTGATTGCCGACTTCGCGGATTTCGCCGCCGTCCAGTGGTCACGGCCGCAACCCAAGCGATTGCCTTGCAGCGGCACGGAAACGCCGGCATGTTTGGATGCCGTGCTGGGCTTCGGAAAGCGTGGCCCAGACGCCCGGGTAACGAACCAGAACCCCGAATTGCGACATCGCGGCCATCGGCCGATCGAATATAGTCCAAAGCGGTTCGAGGGGAATACATAACTGTAGCAGCACGGTCAGCTCGTGTGTGCGCGGAAACGGTAGTCCGGCCTCGGTCAGTCGGGCCTTCAGATATTTCTCAATGCATTGCTGGGAAAAGAAGCAGACTCTATCGCGCCGCGACTTCTTGCGCGATCGCAGCGCTTCGCAAGCGCCGTCGTAGTCGGATTCTGCCTTGGCTACCCACTCGCGCGTCATCGGCCGCATAGAGTGCGATTCCCTTCTCGATAACTTCTTTCAGGAACAGGTCACCGGCGATGATTCGCCGATCGACATCCGCCTCGGAGCGCACGATCAGATCCATTGGAAATGGCACGCCTAGCTCGACACGAACTCGTCCTGCTGCCGTCAATGGCGACATCGACCATCGTCGGCGGGTAATCAGCAAATCGACATCCGAATCGCTTGTCGGATCACCGTAGGCGTAGGAGCCAAATAGCACGATGCGGTGCGGCGTAAACGACGCCGCTATGCGGGTCACGTAGTCGATGATTTGATCGGCCGTCGCCATGTGAGCGTTAGTCTACTGCCGAACGAGACAATCCACGAACGTTAATACCCGCTCTCCACCATCGCATTGCGTTGGCGTTCGACCATGTCGAAATAGAAGCCGCGGCGGGCCATCAGATCTTCGTGATTGCCGACCTCGCGGATTTCGCCGCCATCTAATGCGACGATGATGTCCGCGTGAGTGATTGTGCTCAGGCGATGGGCGATGACGAACGTGGTGCGGCCGCGCAAGAGATCGGAAAGGGCGCTTTGGATCAGTTGTTCGCTCTCCGTGTCGAGGTTGCTTGTGGCTTCGTCGAGGATGAGGATTTGTGGGTCGGCCAGGATTGCTCGCGCGATGGAGAGGCGTTGGCGCTGGCCGCCGGAGAGCTTGAAGCCGCGCTCGCCGATGAGGGTGTCGTACCCTTCGGGCAGACGCGTGATGAACTCGTCGGCGTTGGCGCGTCGGGCGGCTTCGTGGATGTCTTCCTCGCTGATGCCGCGCTTGCCGTAGCCGATGTTTTCGCGAACGGTGCCGTCGAAGAGAAACGTTTCCTGCTGCACGACCGCCAGCAGGCTGCGGTAGCTGGCCAGATGAAACTGGCGCAGATCGGTGCCATTTAATAGGATCGCACCGGTTGTTGGGTCGTAAAAGCGGGCGACGAGATCGGTCAGCGTGGTTTTTCCAGCGCCGCTGGGGCCGACCAGGGCGACGATCGATCCGCCTGGCACTTGCAGCGAGAAATTAGAGATCACCGGCACGCCGGCGCGATATTCGAAGCCGACATTGTTGAAGCGGAATTCCTCGACGCTGGCCGGCGCGTCCATGGCGTCGGGGCGATCGGGCTTATCGGGCGGCATCTCCATCGCCTCGAAGACACGCTCCATCGCCGCCAGCGATTTCTGCGTCGCGCTGACGGATGAAACGATTGCCCAGACCGGCTGCAAAAGCAGGACGGCATAAATCTGAAACGCGAAGATCGTTCCCGGATCGAGCTTGCCGTGCAGATATAGATGCCCGCCAAACCAGACGATCATCAAGCTCGTCGCGGGAATGAGCACGCCCCAGCCGAACTCCAGCCCCATCTCCAGCAGCTCGGCCCAGAGGCGTTTGCGGATGATGGTGTGATTGGCGACGGCATAGCCATGCTCTTCGCGCGGCTCGCGGCGAAAGGCGCGCACGACGCGAATGCCGCCAAATGTTTCATTCACGCGGGCATCAACGTCGGTGCGGTCGGCGTGGGTCGAGCGATAGATCGGCCGCACGCGGCGAAGCCAGAGCAGGCTGATGGTCGCCATCGGGGGAATGACGATCAGCGCGGCCAGCGCCAGTTGCCAGCAGAGCAGGAAGAGGACCAGCGTCGTGAGAATGACTCGGATGATCGCGACAAGTGGACTGAGGACCGCGGATTGGACGAGGCCCGTGGCGCTGTCCACATCGCTGGAAAGGCGCGAGACGATGCCGCCTGATTTCATCTCGGCCAGATCGTGCAGCGAAAGAAACAGCAGGCGTTCATAAAGGCGATGCCGCAGGCGGAAGACGACTTTGGCGTTGAGCACTGCCGTGCGATAGCTGCGGAAGGAATCGATGAGCTGTTTGCTGACGAGCATGACGATGATGCCCGCGCCCAGAACATCCAGATGCCGAAGCCGCTCGGAGGCGGATTGTGACGGCGGGATCAGTTGCCGCATCCAGGTCTGCAATCGCCCGGCGCCGGCGGTCGCGCCGGCCTGGCTGCCGAGGATCATGTTGATGATCGCCTGGATCGCCAGCGGCCAGATCATGTCCAGCGCAGCCGCCAGAAGCGCGAGGCCAAGCAGTGCCGCCAGCGCCCCGCGATAGGGCCAGAGCCAGCGAATGTATTGGCGCAGGTAATGTTTCCGCTTGGTTTTGTCCTTGGTGCGCTTGCTGTCGTCCGGCTTGCCGCGACTGCTGGCGGCAATCGCCGCCTTCGGATCCTTCCGGAAAACCAACGCGCGCTGTCGGGATGAAACGGGTTGCTTCATTAGTTATTGGTGGGGCGAACCGTCTGTTGGCCCAATGCCAGTTTTGCGAACCATATCGGGCGAACACAAGGTTCGCCCCTACATCGCTTCCGTAGGGGTGAACCTTGTGTTCACCCATGTTGCTCGCGCGACCATGCCGGGCGAACACAAGGTTCGCCCCTACATCGCGCCCGTAGGGGTGAACCTTGTGTTCACCCTCTGTTGCTCGCGCTACCGGGATAGGGCGAACACAAGGTTCGCCCCTACGGATTGCCGGCCCGCAGTCGGTCAATGATATGCGTGTCGATGAGATTGGCCAGATTCGCCGGGCGCGGCGCGAATCCGAGCTCAAATGCCCAGTTGCCCATCGTGCGGATCGTTTCTTCCAGCGGATCATCGGTGAACTTCACGCGCTTGAGCGATTGAGCCAACACGCCCTTTGGCAGCTTCTTGTTATTGAGGGCAAACAGCGCGGCATCAAGATCAGGAATATATTTCTGCGGATCCTGCTGCAATCGGACCGTCCATTTGTGATGCACGCGCAGCACCGCTTCAACGACTTCCGGATGACGCTCGAGAAACTCCGGCGTCGTGATGACCAGCGTCAACACAAATTCGCCGCCGGGCCAGAGGTCTTTTTCCTCGGCGATGACCGTGGCATCCGTTTCGACGACAAGCCGCGATCCCCACGGCTCCGGCGCCCAGGCGGCATCGATCTGATCGCGCTTCATCAAACCCGATTGCTCGGCGTTGGGAACCGGCCGCACATCCTGAGCGTTACCGTTTGGCAAATGCGTAATGAAATACCGGGCGGCGATATCCTGCGTGTTCCCCGTCTGCGGCGTCGCGACGCGCTTGCCGGCAAGGTCCTGCATCGATTTGACGCCCGATCCTTTTCGCGCGACGATGACGACGCCGTTGGCCGCCGCGCCGCTGAGGATGCGGATGCCCTGGCCGCGCGTTTTCTGATGGGCATTGAGCGCGGGGCCGGGGCCGACGTAGCCGATGTCTATTTCGCCGGCGAGCACCGCCTCAATGAGCGATGGCCCGGCGTTGAAGACCTGCGGCACAAGCTTCGAGGGTTTGATTGCGTCGGCAAATTCGCCCGATGCGACGCCGAGCACCGCCTGCGCGTGCGTGAGATTGGCGAAGTACCCAATCCGCACCTCCGCCGGCGGCTGATGCGGCGGATCCGGCCGGCCGCAGCCAATGAGCGACAGGGTGGCAAGCAGCCAAAGCCCGAAGATGGTCAAGTGCTTAATCAGCAAGTGAATAGCGCCAATTTAGACAATTCCTATCGGGGAACAAGGAGAGGCCGTGG
>DATBDZ010000366.1:0-7601 GCA_036276235.1 Humisphaera sp.
CCAGGCCCCCTATTGCCCTTGCGGCCCCCTTCCTTACAATTCAACTTACCGGCCAACCGCTTGGATCACGCCGCATGTTTGACAAGTATGAGGTAGACGGGCTGTTCGACGAGATGTTCGAGGTGCAGGGGAAGCCGCGCACTCACTACTCGGCGGTGGCCTCGCGGCTGGGCGAGCTGGGGCCGACGGCGTTTAATCGCCGCGTCCGCATGGCGGATGTCACCTTCCGCAATCAGGGCATCACCTTCACCGTCTACAACGATCAGCGCGGCGTCGAAAAGATTTTCCCCTTTGATCTGATCCCCCGCATCGTTCCGGCAAACGAGTGGGACATCATCGAGCGCGGCCTTGTGCAGCGCATTACCGCGCTGAATCACTTTTGCCAGGATGTCTATCACGAGCGGCGGATTCTCAAAGAGAAGATCATCCCGTCGGATCTGATTCTCGGCGCGAAGATGTTTCGCCATGAGATGTCGAACGTGAATGTGCCGCGCAATACCTACATTCACATCTGCGGCACCGATCTGGTGCGCGATAAAAAAGGTCAGTATTTCGTGCTGGAAGACAACGGCCGCACGCCCAGCGGCGTGAGCTACGTGCTGGAAAATCGCGGCGTCATGAAGCGCGTTTTCCCCGGATTGTTTGGCGCATATCGCGTGCGGGCGATCGAGGATTATCCGTTTAACCTGCTGCAATGCCTGAAGTATGCCGCGCCCAATCGCGCGGAAGAGCCGGTGATCGCGGTGCTGACGCCGGGCGTTTACAACTCGGCTTATTTCGAGCACAGCTTCCTGGCGCGGCAGATGGGTGTCGAGCTGGTCGAAGGACGCGATCTGATCGTCGAGAATTCCTTCGTCTTCATGCGGACGACCGCCGGCCTGCGGCGAGTCGATGTCATTTATCGGCGCGTCGATGATGATTTTATCGATCCCCTCTGCTTCCGGCCCGATAGCGTGCTCGGCGTGCCGGGGCTGATGAATGCTTATCGCTCGGGAAATGTTGGATTGGTGAATGCGGTCGGCACCGGCGTCGCCGACGACAAGGCGATTTATCCCTTCGTGCCGGACATGATCAAATTCTATCTAGGCCAGGACGCGATTCTGCCCAACGTGCCGACCTACATTTGCGCGAAAGACGATGACCGCAAATACGTTTTGGAAAATCTCGACAAGCTCGTCGTGAAGAGCACGAACGAGTCGGGCGGATATGGCATGTTGATGGGCCATCAGGCCCCCGCCGCCGAGCGCGCGGAGTTTGCCGAGAAGATCAAAGCCGACCCGCGGAATTTCATCGCCCAGCCGATCGTCGAGCTGAGCCAGCATCCCAGCTTCGTGGACGATCACTTCGAAGGCCGCCGCGTCGATCTGCGGCCGTATATTCTCTATGGAGAAAAGGTCGTCGTCATGCCCGGCGGCCTGACCCGCGTCGCCCTCCGCAAAGGAAGCCTTGTCGTCAACAGCTCCCAAGGCGGAGGAAGCAAGGATACCTGGGTATTGGAAGAGGATGAGCAACCAACTGCATAGTCAATTGTCATTGGTCATTTGCGGCGAAACATCGACGCGACTCATGACGACCTGACCAGCGACAAATGACAATTGACAAATGACCAATGACCAATGACACCTGACCCATGACCACCCTAGCCTTCCCCACTGTTCCGAAATTTTCCCTGCATCGTCCGGCGCGGCCGATGATGGCGCGCGATGCGGATGCGATGTATTGGATGAGCCGCTATGTGGAGCGCGCTGAGCACACGGCACGGCTGCTGATGGTGAACGCCAACCTGCTGATGGACGTCGGCGACCTTGCGCCAAAATTTTTGCGGGAGCAATGGCAGGGCGTGCTGACGATCCTCCGCGCGGAAGCCGCCCCACCGGGTGATGCGAAATCATTGGGAAGCCGCATCGCGCATCACATGACGTTTAACGCAGACAATCCCAACAGCATGTACACCGGCCTGAGCCGCGCGCGGGAGAATGCCCGCGCCATTCGCGAAAATATTTCCGCGGAGATGTGGGAGAGCATCAACAAGCTCTACTGGTCGCTCCGTGGCGATGAGGCCGTCGCCCGATTCGAAGATTCACCCGATGATTTCTATCGCCAGGTAATGAATGATTCGATGCTTTTCCAGGGGCTCACCGATCAGACGATGGCCCACGATCAGCGCTGGCTGTTCACGCAGTTGGGCAAGTATCTGGAGCGGATCGACATCACCTGCCGCGCGGTCGAGACGAAGTTCAACATCCTGCAACAGGTGAAGATGGAAAGCGCTCTGCGCACGATTCAATGGATGGCGGTGCTTCGCAGCTGCTGCTCGATCGAAACCTATCGCCGCAATCATGCCGGCGACATGGACCCGCTACGGGTGATTTCATTCATCCTGCTGGAGCGAAATTTTCCGCGCAGCGTGAGATATGGCGTGGCAATGGCGCATCAGGCGCTCGCGGCCATCCGCGCGGAAATCAATCCGCTGCAGATCGATCAAGGCGAGCGCATCCTCGGCCGCCTCAGCGCGCAGCTCGAATACGCGGAGCCATCCGAAATCGCCGATGAAGGAGTCCCCGCCTACATGCAGAAAATGCAGGCCCAAATCGCCGATGTGGCGGTGGCCGTGCAGAAGGCGTATTTCTTGTATTAGCGTAGGGGCGAACCTTGTGTTCGCCCTTCTCACGCGATCGACGCCGGGCGAACACAAGGTTCGCCCCTACATTAATTCGGTTTCCCGCCGAGCATGTCCAGCAGGCTGTCGAGATTGAATGGTTTTGGAAGGAATTGCACAGCCTGGCCGTGCAGGACGCTGGCTTCGTATTCGCCGCTGATGGCGATCACCCGCTTGGGGCGGTGCATCTCGGGCAGTTCCTGGCAGTGCTGCAATAATTCAAAGCCATCCATCTTGGGCATGCGCAGATCGGTCAGAAGAACGTCGAAGCGCTGGGTCAGCAGATAGCCGAGCCCTTCTTCGCCGTCGCGGGCGGTGGTGACTTCGGCGCCGGCCTGGCGCACGAGTCGGCTCATGGCCATGCGCGTGGGCGCGTGGTCTTCCACGATGAGAATCTTGAGCTTGCGCTCCTGGATGGGCAGCGACGAATGCGGCATCGAAATGGAATTTAGCATGGCGTCAGGCGGGAATTTTCTCCCGTTTCCAAGGTAACACGCCGCGCCAAGGTTTACAGCCTCTAATCGGCGCAAAGCGTCGTCCGGCTTGATGGCATGCGGGCTAAGGCCCCCAACCATCGCCGCCTTTTTCCCGCCAGATGCCATCCGGGTACAACAACTCAAATGGTCGAAACGATGATTTGTATTCCATCGCTCCACAGCCATCAACCCAATAGCCTAAATAATAATACGCGATTCGCGCGCGTTGTGCGAATGCAATTTCTTGAATTGCGCCATATGTGCCCAGTCCGCGCCACGCCTCATCCGGATCAAAATAAAAATAAACGCTGCTGAGCGAACATGCGCATACATCGCAGATTCCCGCAGCCACCAATTTCCCCTGCGGATCGCGGTAGGAAAACTCGATCGTCTGAGCCGGCGAATCGTACAGAAAATCTTCGAAAGCCTGGCGCTTGTCCGTATCCCCCTGATGCCACTCGTTCACGTATCGCCAATAAAGCTCAAACCGCTCATCCGCCGGGCACGGCTTGCCCAGCGACAGAGTGAGATCCTGATTGCGGCGGACACAACGCCGTTGCGACTTCGACGCCGCGAACTGAGCCACCGGAACACGAATCGGCAGGCATTTGCGGCATCCCGCGCATATCGGCTGATAGATGAGCTTGCCGCTGCGCCGAAATCCGGCGTCCATGAATTCGTGATAGATATGGCCATCGATCGCGTCGCACAGAAACGCACGAGATTGGGCCATTCGATCCGGCAGATAGCTGCATGGATGCGCCGGAAGCACCGTCAACCCAATGGCCACCGGCGGCGGCATCGCCGGAAACGGGCACGAAGCCCCAATCACCAGCTTGCTGGAAGTGGCCGAGGATGGCGCAGGTCCGATATCCATGAAGCAAGGCGCGGAGCGCTTGCTTCATTTTAGCCTGTGTTTTGGGGGATGCGTCTTCTACTCCCTCGCCCCTGTACTCAGGGGAGAGGGTTGGGGTGAGGGGACAAACGCGTCAATTTGCGAACCGCGCTATATTGCAACTCGCTGTCCCCTCACCCTGCCCTCTCCCCTGAGTGCAGGGGCGAGGGTTCTACCTAATGCGGCATCGGGAACCGCTTGCAGAACTCGGCGACCTCGCCGCGTAGGCGAGCGAGAGCTGCCGGATCGGCTCGACCTGCCACCGCGCGATCGATGAAATCAGCGACCGCCGTCATATCACCCTCTCGCAGGCCGCGGGTCGTGATCGCGGGCGTCCCGAGGCGCAAGCCGCTGGTTACCGCGGGCGGGCGCGGGTCGTTGGGGATGCCGTTCTTGTTGGAAATGATGCCGGCGGCTTCGAGCGCTTTTTCGGTTTCCGAACCGGTGAGTTCCGCGGCGCGGGCGCGCAGATCGACGAGCATCAGATGGTTATCGGTCCCGCCGCTCACAAGGCGATACCCGCGCGAGGTGAGAGCGTCAGCCAGCGCCTTGGCGTTTTTGACGATCTGCCTGGCGTATGTTTTGAATTCCGGGCGCAGGTCTTCGCCAAACGACACCGCCTTGGCGGCGACGATATGCATCAGCGGCCCGCCCTGGCTCCCAGGGAAGACGCTGCGGTTAATTGATTTATTTAGATCGTCGTCGTTGGTGAGGATCAACCCGCCGCGCGGGCCGCGCAGGGTTTTGTGCGTCGTCGTGGTGACGACATGCGCGTGCGGGAACGGCGACGGATGTGCCCCGCCCGCGACCAGACCCGCGATGTGCGCGATATCCGCCATCAGATAAGCGCCGACTTCATCGGCGATCTGCCGGAACTGCGCGAAATCGATCGTGCGCGGATAAGCGCTGTAGCCGCAAAGAATCATGCGCGGCTTCAGTTCCTTCGCCTTGGCGCGGACGGAATTGAAGTCGATCGTCTCGGTCTTCGGATCAAGCTCGTAATGCGACGGCTTATAGAAAATTGCCGATGCATTGAGCTTCATGCCGTGGCTCAGGTGCCCGCCGCTGGCGAGGTTCAGCGAGATGAAGGATTCGCCCGGCTGCATCATCGCCATCATGGCGGCGAAGTTGGCGTTGGCGCCGCTGTGCGGCTGAACATTGGCGTACTTGCAGCCAAACAACTCCTTCGCGCGATCGATCGCGATCGATTCGATCTGGTCGTAAAACTGGCAGCCGCCGTAGTAGCGCTTGCCTGGATATCCCTCGGCGTATTTGTTCGTGAGCACCGACCCCGCCGCCTCCATCACGGCGCGGGAGACGTGGTTTTCGCTGGCGATCAGCTCCAGCGTATCCTGCTGGCGCTGCTCTTCCTTGCTCATCAACTCGGCGATTTGCGGATCCACTTCAGATAACGACGGCATCGGGTAAACCTCCGGCGCAAACGTCCAACGGGAAAAGAGAGGATTGTAGTCATCTAAAGGCCGCCGACAACGCGGCAGAGTAAAGGGATTTTGGTGCCGGCAGGTCCGGTTCCCTCCTCCGGTACTCCGGGGGAGGGTCAGGGTGGGGGCGATCGCAAGAATCTATCAGTCTCAGACACCGTCGCTGAAAGACCGCAAGCAAGATTGCGAACCGCTCCATCATTGGCGCATTGATGTCCAATAATCGGCGTCACGCTCGCGCCTTTAACCGGCGACTTGAGCACCGACGATTCTGACTCCCCATCTTCGCGTCCAAGCCTGGACTTTCTTCCGCTCGGCACCCGCTCCGTCCGACACGGCGGGGAATCGTGAGGCATGATCCGAACACAACTCTTCTTCCTCGCGTCGGGCGGGCCGCGAGGATCGTATTTCTTGGGGCGCGGACTGCGTGCTCAGGGGTTTGCAATGGGTGCACGCATCGCAAGGGCGCGGCCAAAAGCCGTGCCCTTGCTTCATGCGCCCTCGCCGATTTCTACAAACTTCCGCATTGCCAATTCCGAGCGATCTGTCGAGAATCCACCGGGAAAAAACAAGGGCTCGGCAAAACTGAGGCAGCTATGAATCATCGCGACGCGGAAGTGACGGACGTTGTCGTCGTGCTCGACGACTTGGACGACCAGCAAACCCAGGAAGTCGTAGGGAATCTCAAAGCCGCGGGACTGGTCGTCGACACCATCGACAACGAGCAGAGCACCGTCGAGGGAACCATCGAAAGCCAGAAGGTACACGACCTGAAAAAAGTCGCCCGCGTGCGCTACGTCCGCGCGGTGATGACCTACACCGCGGATTACCCGGTGGGTGATCCGCGCGACAAAGATGGCGCGGATTCTGATGTGGAAACGGGAAACGACGATTGATGTTGTCCGCTCGACTATTTTTAGCGGCGCGCCCGAAGGGCCGCGTTTGAGTTGCGCATCACGATGATCATCGCGAGTCACGTCATCATCAGCGCGTACGGTTTCTGGCTTCCCAACGACGAGCGAGGATCGTGGTCGGATTTCGTGCGGCGCTGGGAGCTGCTGCGATTCGGTCCTGCAACAAAGGTGGAGACTCGAAAATCGGTCGCGAATCGACCGTTTGACCCCGTCCTTCGGGCGGACGCTAAAAGGGCGCTCATGTACCCGCCCGTTTTATTCAACGGGGTGCAGGCGCGGGCGATTGCCAGCGGGTTTGCTAAAACCATTTTGCGAACGGGGTGCGTAATTCATGCGTGCGCGATACTTCCGGACCACGTCCACCTCGTCCTCAGGCGTCACCGATACTCGATGCAGGAGGTTGTGAATCTCTTGAAGGGAAACGCAACCGCGATGTTGCGCGAAGAGGGAATCCATCCGCTGGCGCCATATGCGGATAAGAACAAGCCGCTTCCGTCACCCTGGTCGCACGGACATTGGATGGTCTACATCGATAATGAGAGTTACCTGCGCGCCGCGGTGAAATATGTGAATGACAATCCAATGAAAGAGGGGAAGCGCAAGCAAAACTGGAAACTCGTCACACCGTTGGAATGAACTCGCTTGATCGCGTCCCGCGCGGCCCTTCGGGCGCGCCGCTAAAATAGGGATCCATGTCGCGCGGATTACATCGGTTCAGCGCCGACGGTTTGATCAAACACGCGCAGAAGCTTGGATTTGTCGAAGACCATTTCCTGACGGGTGAGTCCGACGATGTCGTAGACGCTGGTTAGCTCAATTGCATCGACGGGGCAGGCTTCTTCGCACATGCCGCAGTAGATGCAGCGCAGCTCGTCGATGTCGAACTTGGCGGGATATTTTTCGCGATCAGACCAGGGGGATTCCTCTGCCTCGATGTGGATGCAGCGCGCAGGACAGGCGGTGGAGCACATGAAGCAGGCGACGCATTTGACGCGGCCTTCCTCGTCCTTGTTGAGGCGATGCACGCCGCGGTAGGTCGGCTGGAACATGCCGCCCTGCTCGACGGGCAGGTCCTCGCGGCGTTCCTCGGGGTATTGGATCACGCGGTCCTTGCCGCCCAGCACCTTGAGCATGTGCTTCATCGTGGTGCCCAGGCCGATCAGCACCTGTGGCAGGTAAAACTGGTCGCCCAGGTTGAGCCGGGGTTCCTGCAGG
>DATBDZ010000367.1:0-51090 GCA_036276235.1 Humisphaera sp.
CGGTTGACCAGGTTCTGGCCAACTACATCTACGTTTTCTACGCCGCCTTCATCGTTTCCTTTGTCTTCACGCCGATCGTCCGGGCGATCGCGCTCTATTACGGCATCATCGATCGCCCCGATCAGGTCCGCAAAATGCACACGGCTCCGGTCGCATATCTGGGCGGCCTTGCCGTCTTCCTCGGCTGGCTTTGCGGGCTTGTTGTCAGCCAATCGCTGCTGCTTCATCGCCATGATCCGGGCTGGCCGACCGAGCACCCGATGGTCCGCTTCAGCATCGTGCTGGGTGCGCTGGTCATCGTGATGCTGGGCTTGTGGGACGATGTGATCGGCCTGCGGCCATGGATGAAGATCGCCGGCCAGGTTTTCGCGGCCACCTGTCTTTTGCTCGATAACATCGGCACCCAAGCCGCGCGGCCCATCATCAACATCATCGCTATCAAAGCCGGCCAGTTCCTCTTCGGCCCGCATTTTACCATCAGCGGCGAAGGTCATGATTGGCTCGTCGCGCTGGTCAGCAGCTTCATGGTCATCGCGATTGTCGTCGGATGCTGCAATGCCTCCAATCTGATGGATGGCCTTGATGGCCTGTGCGGCGGCGTCACCGCCATCATCGCCGCCAGCTTCCTCTTCGTCGCCGTTCATCTGGCGATGGAAGGGGGCGGCGTCAATACCAACTGGGACGCGCTTCGCGTCATTATGGGTTTGGCCCTTCTTGGCGCCGTTCTCGGCTTCATTCCGTTTAACTTCAACCCCGCCTCCATCTTCATGGGAGATACCGGGAGCATGTTCCTGGGCTACGTCTGCGCGACGATGATCATCACCATGGCCCGCGAGCAATCGCGCTGGATCCTGGCGTCGATGGTCATGTTCGCGCTGCCGATCCTCGACACCGCGCTGGCTTTTGCCCGCCGCTGGGTCAACGGCCGCCCTCTTTTCAGTGCCGACAAGCAGCACTTTCATCATCAGCTTGTCGCCCGCGGCTTCAGCGTGAAGCAGACGGTCCTCATCAGCTATTCGCTGGCGGTCTTTTTTGGGTTGCTCGGCATCACCATGCTCTTCGTCCGCACGCGATATGCGGGGGCGATTTATCTGGTGACTTTCGGATCGATCATCGTTGCCGCGTATAAGATGGGGATGGTGCATGAGAAGCCGCTGTCGGGTGATGCCACCACGCTGGAAGACGCCGACGCCGGCTCCTTTACGACGCCCGAAATCTCCCCGGCCGGCGTGATGGAAGTCCACCCCGATCGGCCCTCCAGCCAGTCCGATCTGGGCGCGGCCCAGGAAGACAGCGGCGTCCATCCCTCTGAACCCTCGCTCAAGCCGGCCTTGACGAACGTCCGATAAATCCAACACTCGGGTGCCAGCTAGCTCTTTGGGCCGCTGACGAAGAGACCGCTTTTGCCTAAGATTCAGCAAAGCTCTGGTCTTCCAGGCCCGAAATAAGGGTAATCGACAACGCTTTTGCAACGGAGACGCTAAACCATGGACGTAACGGTCATCGGATGTGGGTATGTGGGTCTGGTCACCGGCACCTGTCTGGCCAGCATCGGGCACACCGTGCGCGGCGTCGAGAAGGACGCCAAGAAGCTCAAGATCCTTCAGGATGGCCATTGCCCCATCTTCGAGCCGGGCCTGCAGGAACTCATGCAGGAGCACTACGCCGCCGGGCAGTTGCAATTTACTGACAATGTGAAGGCGGCCGTGAAAGACGCCGAGGTGGTCTTCCTCGCGGTCGGCACGCCGCCCAAGGCGGATGGCACCGTCGATATGAGTTTCCTCGAAACCGCCGGCAAGGAAGTCTGCGACGCGCTGGCCGAAAACAACAACGATTACATGGTCACCATCATCGTCAAATCGACGGTGCCCGCCGGGACCAACCGCAAGCTCTACAAGTTCCTCAAGGAACAAACCCGCGCTCATGTGCAGGTCGTCAGCAACCCTGAGTTCCTCCGTGAAGGCTCCGCCGTCCAGGATTTCCTCGAGCCCGATCGCATCGTGATCGGCGGCGAATCGCCCGAAGCCTTCCGCATGATGCGCCGCCTCTATGATCCCATCGTCAAGCGCGAAGAAGCGTTCATGACGATGAACTGGGAGTCGGCGGAGCTGACCAAGTACGCCGCCAACAGCATGCTCGCCGCCCGCATCTCCTTCATGAATGAGATGACGATCCTCTGCGAGCATTACGGCGCCGACATCGAAGACATCCGCAAAGGCATCGGCTCCGACTTCCGCATCGGCCCCGCGTTTCTCAAGGCCGGCTGCGGGTACGGCGGCTCCTGCTTCCCCAAGGACGTCGCCGCCATGGAGCACATCTCCCGCCAGGCGGGCCATGAGAGCCTCTTCGTGCATGCGATCCAGGAGACCAACAAAAACCAGAAGCGTCGTTTCGCCGAGAAGATCGCCGAAAAGCTCGGCCGCCCGATCGAAGGCGCGACGATCGCCGTCTGGGGCTTGGCGTTCAAGGCCGACACCGACGACATCCGCGAATCCGCCGCGATCGACGTCATCCGATACTTGCTCGACAAGGGCGCCCACGTCCGCGCCCACGACTTCAAGGCCACCGAGAACATGAAGGCTCTCTTCAAGGATGAGCAAGTCGAATGGTGCCACGACCCCGTAACGGCAGCCGCTGGCGCCGACGCCGTGGCTCTGATCACCGACTGGCCGCAATACACAACGCTGCCGTTCCGCAAGATCGCCGCCACGATGAATCAGCCACTGATCTTCGACGGCCGCAACTGCCTGCACAGAGACCTGATGCGCGAGAGCGGCTTCCAGTACTACCCCATAGGCCGCCCCTGCATCGAGAACTCCCTGAGGCTGAAGAACAGAGTGTAACGGCGCAGCCGTCTTCCCCAACTTTTAACGGCAGGGCCGCAGGCCCGCGCGCCCCCAGCGCGCGTTGACTCAAAACCACCAAGCTCGCGCCTCCGCCACCGTGGTACAAATGTTACACGCGCGCCTGTGTCACAGGGGCGATGCTCATCGCGCAACCAATGACAATAGGTAAACTTACGCCATGGGCGCGCGTGTTACACCACCGAAGGGTGTAACATCGTTCCGGCGATGCGTCCCCAACACCCCGATGGACGCGCTGCACCGTCCTCCCGTCAGGCTTGCCCCAACCAGCATCCCCATGCAGCATTCGGCACTACTTTCCCCTTCATGCCTGCGTCCCTTCGTCGCTCCATCCCTTAAAAACCCGAAAGTGTCGCATTTGTCGCGTAGACTGACCAAAGCCAGTAATCATAAGATACTATGATTAAGCGACTTACAAAAATATAAATCGGTTCCGATTGTGCGACACTCTTCCTCTATTAACGCCTGTCGCGAGGGCTGATGCAAGGGACCCGTCCCGGATTATTCACAAAGAAGAATAAACCGCAGATGAACGCGGATGAACGCAGATAAAGACATTTATCGAGCTGCGGGGGACAGAAAAAGGGATAAGTACGGGATAAGTACATTTTCTTTGACCATTTTCTTTGACAATGTGCGAGCAATGCGCGTTCGCTATTCCGGCGAACGACTTGACATTCATCCATGACTTCACATATTGTGAAGTCATGAATGTGATCAGCCGAAAGAAGCTGAAGGACTTCTATTCGGCCGATCCGGGACGCCGCCGGCACGCGGCGGCGTTTGAGACCTGGTTCAAACTCGCCCGCAAAGCGCGCTGGCGCAGCTTTGCCGACGCAAAGGCAACCTTCGGCCGGACGGACGTCGCTGCCGGCGACAGCGGACGCACCGCCACCATCTTCGATGTCGGCGGAAACAAATACCGGATCCTCGCCCACGTGGATTACACGCGCCAAACGATCCTGATCGAAGCGGTCCTGGACCACAAGGAATACGACCGCGAGGCGTGGAAGAAGTTGTTCTAGAACGGAGTTTGCTACGGAGTTTGCAATGGCACGATCCAGCACCAAAATCTCGCACCGTCAGCGCGACACGTACATGGAGCTGATCCAGGAATTCCCGCTCAAAACGATTAAGAACGACGCCGATCATGCCCGGGCCATCGCCGTCGTTTCGCGGCTGATCGGCCGCGACCTGGAAGCCGGTGCCGGCGATTATCTCGATACCCTGCTGGTCCTGGTCAACAAATACGAAGGCGAGCACCACGCCATTGAGCAGGATATGACGCCGCGGGAAGCGCTTCGAGCCCTCATGGAAGCCAATCAACTGACCCAGGCCGACATCGGCCGCATCATCGGCAGCGAATCCGCCGTCTCGATGTTCCTCAGCGGCGGCCGCGAATTGTCCAAATCCCAAATCAAGAAACTGGCGACCCGCTTCAAGCTTGACCCGATGGCGTTCATCGGATGATCGGTGCGCCGAGCAGCTTCGCTTGACGCGCCTTGCAAGCAAGGCGGCTACCCCTTCGCTTGCGTGGGGCGGCAGCCTCAGTGAAGCACGCGGGATGTTTCATTAAGAAGCACCCAAATAAGAATGTCGCACAAGTCGGCGGACCGGCCATGATTCGCGCTGGAGATCAACCGATGCCGCCATCACAAGCAGATAAGAACGCCGTCATCACGCGCCTGTTGTATGACATGTGCACGCTTGCCGCATCGCTTGCGTTTCTTCGGAGTTGGCAACGGAAGCCAAAAGCACTCGATCTTCAAGAAGAACATTTGGCGCTCAATGCTGCACTCGTGAAGGTGAGGTGCCTGTACGACTTTTTTTACCAGACAACCAAGACAGTCAACAAAAAATCAGCCAAGAAAGATCCGGTCGACATCACCGCAGACCAGATTCTGCCGCTCACGCTTCGCGCATACACCCTCGAAGAAGCAGACTTCCGTAAATCGATCAACAAGTGGTGTGCCCATATGACTTGGGATCGGATTAGGTCAGGGACACGGCCTCCGACGCCGAAGCAGGCAAAGCGATTTGGTGGTCAGCTTCTTGCTCATGCGAAACCATTCGTAGCCGATTGCCTGCACCGTGGCTTTAAGTTGAATAAAACAGGAAGGATCTATTGGAAGCGCTTCAATGCGCTGTCTCGGTAAGCGGACGACACAGAATCGCACCGCCAACGCCGAACCAAGGATTCTTGCCAACGGTCATTGCTTGCCGAGCTGGTTTGACAAGGCTTCCGCCTCCTTAGACCACGTCCCCTCTTTTTCCATTGAGGCCTTCCAGTCTCCTATAGCATCCTGCTCTGATTTTCCGGTACGATCGCGAATAGTTCTGAATGATGCGCGGATCATGTCAAAGCCGTCCGTAAAACCTACCCTTGCTTGACTCACGTCCTGAACGAACCTCGCATAAGTCAGGTCGGACGCGGCAGTCCCATTCGGATTCGCCGCAGCTTTGACGTTTTGGGTTTCGATGTACCCTTTATAACGATAAACTGCTTCGACGCTGGCTGATGCGCGATCAAGCCCCTGAATGAGCTTAGCTCTTTCCTTATCCTCGCTGTCAGTGATAGAAGTGTACTCTAGCGACTCTTTAATCCTCTTAAGCTCGTGGATCGTGGTGTCCATCTGGTCAAACGTGTTGGCATTTGTGGAAAACTTTAGTTGCTGTATCGTGCACTGGAGCATTGCCGAGCACGCTTTATTCGACAATTCACTCCATGCCAAGACCTCGTTGACTTTTGAAAACCTTGCGAGCTGGCGTTCCAATTTCCGAATCGTGTTGTCCCGATCCGAGATAATCGCTTGTTGCTGTTTCATCTCCTTTTCGAGACGTGCGATCTTTTCAGCTGATGTCTCTTGGCCCGCTCGCCTTGCTGCAATCTCGTTCATTGAGCCGATCAATCGCCTCGCGATATCGCTGTTGTTCAGGCGTTTCTTGACCGGCCGAAACCGAAGCCGCGAGGAGTAGGATTGAGAGCGTGGCGATATGCGATAGGTTCATTGCGCGGTCCTCAAAAATGAACAGAGTCCGTCTATTCGACAGATCATCGTAAGGTCGACGATTCCCGACCGGCTCTCAAGCGGCAATCCGCCGGGAAACTTAAACTCGCAACGCGCCATAACTCGCCGGAGATGCGTTGCGAAGAAAACCCGAGATGAACCGGAGCGGGAATTCGGGCCCTTACGCGAATTCGCTCGGTGAAGCGAATCAGCTGAATTGTTAAAGAGATTTTAGCAGGCTCAACGGCACGGACGCAAATCGAATGGCTTGGGAGGATCGAGGTCGTAGCTCGGGCGAGGCGGCCTTAAAGCGGCAAACCTAGGCGGGCGTTCAAAGAAGCGCGCACCCTAGAGCACCCGTCGTCACTGGATGACCGAACGGGGACTACCCCGTTCTTGCTGATCCGTTCAGCGAGGCTTTTGTCCCGAGATTTGCTTCAAAGCCGAAGCAGGGGACGAACTCAGGCTATACGGGCTGCTCACGGAGCGTGACGCGAGTGACGCAGGCGGAACGTTTACGCGAACCTGCGGGACCGGCGCTGGCTTATATGCGCTCGGGCGTTGCGTAGATTTGTTGTCTTGTGTCATCCACCGTCTCCGTTTGAATTGCACATAATCGTACCGTCGTGCAGCGAGCGGGTCAAAAGCGCAAATCGATTATTTCTGCACGTAGAAGTTCCAGAACGCGTTGGTCAGCAATTGGTCACCAGTCACCACCCGGAAAATTGACCCCGTGATGACTTCAACAAGCTTCAAATACCGGTTGCCGTCACTTTCAGCTCGTTCCAGCCTGAACTCCAGCCGATTTGTTAGTACCCGCTGGATGACTTCGGCGCAATGGTCGGTCGAGCGCGCGACGAGAACGCCATTGGCGACCCCCGTTTCCAAGTTCACTTGGATGCCAAGCGGATGCGAACTCTTGAGTGTGTCAGCGCGCTTGTCGTAGTGTGTTCTGATTGCAACGCCAAGCGTTGCTTTCGCCGCATTCATATCCATCCCGGCTTTGTCATTGATCCAGCGCATAACGTCCGCATTGTTCCACGCCGCTTCCGGCGCGAACACTCGAAGTTGCCCAAGGACGAGGTCGCGGTCGTCAACGTCGGGCCGGGCGAGCCGAATCATCGCGAGCAGTTCGTCAACGAAAACCGCCTCTTCGCCGACTCGTACAGTCGGAATATACGCGACGACCGGCTTCCCCTGCGCCAAAGTGCTGGCCAGTTCCGAATCCTTCCCGAGCGTGTCAGCTTCTTGCGCCAAATATAGAGTGCATTTGGCCCGTTTGAGCATCAGACCCTCGGCGAGACCTTTATCGATTCGATCAGCGCAGTACGCTTGAGTGGGATCGAAGCAGCGTAGCTTTAGCTTTGTCAGACCAGGATGTGCAAACACTGCGCTGATGACCTTGTTCACAATCTGGTATTCGTGGCGCTCCCGCATGGACGTTGCGACGTAAACGTCCATGTGATCGGAAGCCAGATATGCTTCGTGGTTACGCTTTCCGATCGCGACGACCTCGTCTTTGATTTTCACCTCGCGTCGCGCATCTTCGTCATCCGGGTTTTGCGCGAGCCGATTTTTTAATTCCCGATCAACGATATACCCGAGGTAGTATGTCTTGTCGCCGGGGATCGGCGTGACCGGTACGACCGGGTCATGGCGCGTCGTGTACTCATCGTCGGGTATTACATCCAGAATCCGAATCTCCGCATTCAGCCCGTCGGGGGGCAAAGTCGATAAATATCCGAATGCGATCTTGATGCTGCCATATCGCAGCGCGGCGAGCTGCATGAACCGGTCAACGCCCGCGCGGAACTGGCTACGCGATAGGATTGCGGTCCCGCTGGAATAATCGGACTTTCCGTCGACCAGATACGCGAAGAACGCCGACGATATTCTGTCGTACCCGAGCAGAAGCAATAATTCATTAATTTGACTGTAGCCGACACCGGAACCAGCCATCAGTTTCGAAACCTCCTGGTCAGGGTCTGCATCGAATGGCGCAGGCCTGCCAGTGAGATCTGCGAGTAGCTCACGAATTGAATCGCCCATTGCCCCAATGTTAATGAGAAGTAGTCCGCCCTAAAAGTCCGCACATCCGCATGTCCGCACATCCGCATGGATGGAGACGCAGTCAGATGGTGGACGGTCGAGAGGAGAAAGTAGACTCCCGCGCAGAGCAGGCGGCCTCGAAGCGGCGAAGCTCCATGGGCGTTCAAAGAAAGGCGCGCTTGGAGAATGCGCCCCTGTGCCCACAACGAACGCCGATTTATTGCTGCGTGCAATCTTTAACTTCGATCATCGACAACCAGAGGCGATCTATCGCTTACGGAGATCTTCATGGTGCTTCGGCTGATCACGCTTCTGGCGATTATTCTTACTCCGGTGACGCGCGTCGCTCATGCTGACTCGCCTGGGGCGGCGGTACCCGCCTCGGCCGCCATGCTTTCAATTGACGCGATTCGATCTGATTTCGATCTGCTGCAGCATGCCCTTGAAGAGGCGCATCCGGGCTTGTATCGCTTTTCTACCGAGGCGGAGATGGATCGCATGTTTGCCGCGCAGCGGGCGAAGCTCCAGCGCCCGATGACGCGGCTGCAGTTTCGCGAAGTGGTAGCCCAGATGCTCGCCAATCTGCGCTGCGGCCACACCAGCATGGAGGGCGACGCCGAGATGGACGCGGCGTTTAAGCGCTCGCCCGCATTTCCAATCAGCATTCTGATTGAAGGCCATCGCGTCATGGCGCTGCTGAATGACACGGCCGCTGACACCGCGATTAAGCCGGGCATGGAAATCCTCGACATCAATGGGCACAAGGCGAGCGATCTGCTCGACCATTTTTATCGAGTGACCAGCGCCGATGGAGACATCGAAACCGGCAAGCATCATGATGTGATCGGCCGCTTTTCGATGTACTACTGGTGGCTCATCGAACAGCCGACAGTGTTCACCATCACAGCCAAAGACAGCGCGGGCAGGACTGTCATTGCGAAGCTTCCGGGAGTGACCGATGCCGAGCGCAAAGCGAATCACAATCCGGTGAATGCGAAGGTCATGAGCGGCGCCGGCAAGGTAATGGGCGCCATGCACGTCGAGCGCAAGCTGAGCTTCATCAAAGATCCGGAGATTGCGGAGATTCGCCTGCACTATTTCCTTGGCAATGACTACCGCCAGTGGATGCGCGACACGTTCAAGACACTGCATGACAAGGGCACGAAAGCACTGATCATCGATCTCCGTGGCAACGGCGGCGGCGAAGATGAATACGGGGCGCTGCTGGTTTCAGAACTGACCGACAAGCCGTTCCGATATTTTGATCACATCAACATCAAGACGTTTAAGCCGAGCTTTGATGAGCATCTGGAGGGGCACTTCGACGCGGGCGCGGTCGAGCGATTCAGCAAGGAAACCGTCGCGAATCCCACTGACGGTTACAGGCTGACGTCTGCGATGGTGGACGGATTGAATGAGCAGCGGCCCGCCGAGCAACCGTTTATGGGGAAGGTAATCATCCTGACCGAAGGCGGATCATTCTCCTGCTCCGGCGATGTGTGCGCGATCCTCCATCACCTGCACCGCGCCACCTTCGTCGGCGAAGAAACCGGCGGCGGATATTGGGGCAACAACTCCGGCCGCATGCCGACTATGACCCTGCCGAATTCAAACCAGAAATTCCGATTCCCCTTCTTCGGATATTGGAACGCGGTGGAAGGAGACGAAGCCTTCCGTCGTCGCGGCACAGTGCCCGACGTGCAAGTGGAGCTGAAGACCGCCGATCTGCTCCGCGGTGTCGATGCCCAACATGACATGGCGGTGAAGCTGGCCGAGGAAGCCGTCGTCGCCGCTAAGTCGTAGCGAATCGTCGAATTCTTCGCGCACTCGGACCCGTGGAGCGGCGGTCAGACGGTGGAGGGTAGATAGGAGAAAGGAGACCTGAGCGGAGGAGCAGCGCCCTCACCACGGCGAAGCTCCAAGGGCGTTCGAAAGAAACGCGCGCTCTGACGCTCACCGCCCGCGGCTTCATCAAACCCGCTACCACCTCCGCGCGTTCCGGACCCGTTGCATTCCTAATTATTACATTGACACCGCACACCGTTCGACTATCGTAATTTTGCCGTTCATTCCCGGGTGTTCCGGGGCGAGCCGCGAATGCGTGTTCGTCCCGATGACGGCACACATCTCTTCACGCCTGCTTCTTGCGGGCCATTTCTTTAGCGAAGGTTGGAGGAATTATGCGGAATCTGGGTTTTTGTGGGACATCTGGCGCGCGCCGCCAGTCGCGTACTCGTGGCGTTTCTTCGCGAAAATTGCGATCGAACATCGAGCTTCTCGAGCGGCGGACGCTGCTCAGCGCTGTTGTTGTCAACACGCTCGTTGACGGGCTGCACCCTGCGGGGGTGGTGAGCCTTCGCGATGCGGTGTTGAAGGCAAACACCACCGCCGGCACCACCATTTCTTTTGACCCTGTCGTGTTTGCCACGCCCAAGACGATCACGCTGAACGGCAATGAGCTGGATTTGTCGGGGACGGGGACAATCATCAAAGGGCCGGCGGCGGGGGTTTCGATCAACGGCAATAATCTGAGCCGCATCTTTTACATCACGGCGGCGGCAACGATTACGCTTTCGAATCTGACACTGACCAACGCGGGGCGAGGCGCGATCTTTAGTTCTGGCACGCTGACGATCAACCATAGTTCGATCATCGGGAACAACGGCTCCGCCGGCGCGGGTTTGTATAGCTCGGGAACCGCGACGCTGACGGATGTCACCGTTTCGGGCAACAAATCAACGGCCAGCACGGGCGGCGGAATCTACAATGTTGTCGGCGGCAAGCTCACGCTGACAAACGTGACGGTGTCGGGAAACTCTGCCGCCGATGCGGGGGGAATCTATAGCTATGGAACCGCAACTCTGACGAACGTCACCGTGACCGGAAACACGGCGACCGGCACCGCGGGCGGCGTATACAACTACAAAAACGGCACGATGAGCATGGCGAACGTGACCATCTCCGGCAATACCGCCAACACCGGCGACGGTGGCGGGTTTGTCGCTTTCTTGCCCAGCACCACGACCATCGCCAACACCATCATCGCCGGCAACACGATCAAGAACGCCAAACCTACGGTGGATGTTTCCGGGGCCGTCACTTCGCTGGGATTCAATCTCATTGGCAAAACCGACGGCAGCACCGGATGGACCGGCACCGACCTGACCGGAACCATCGCGCATCCGCGTGCCGCCGGCCTGGGCGCGCTTGCCAATAATGGCGGCCCCACGCTGACGCTGCTCCCGCTCACCGGCAGCGCCGTCATCGATCACGGCTCCAACGCTTTGATTCGCCCGGGAAGCACCACCGACCAGCGCGGCTTGGCGCGCATCGGCAAAGCCATCGTCGATATCGGCGCCGTTGAAGTGCAGCCGCCCGCCGGCTCCATCGCGGGAACGGTCTTCGCCGACGCAAACGCGAACGGAAAGCTCGACGTCGGCGAGAAGGGCATCGCCAACATCAAGGTGTACCTCGACGCCAACAAGAATGGCTCGCCGGATGCTTCAGAAGTGAGCCTGCTGACGGATGCATCAGGCAACTTTAAGTTTACGAATCTGCCCGCCGGCACGTTTCGGCTGCGCGAGGTTTTGCCGGCCGGCAACGCGCTGATCGCGCCGGTGGCGGGCTTCTTTGATATTCCGCTGGTGCTGGGCGCATCGTCGGTCGGCTCGCTCTTCGCGGATGCCGCGGCGACGGCAAGCATCAGCGGCCGCGTGTTCGGCGACTCCAACGCCAACGGCCTGCGCGACCCCGGCGAAATCGGACTGGGGCTGTGGAAGGTCTACCTCGACAAAAACAAAAATGGCGTGCTCGACGCCGGTGATTTAAGCGCCGTCACCGACATCAACGGCAACTGGTCATTCGTCGGCCTGCTGGCCGGCAGCTACACCGTCCGCGTCGTCCCCGTCGCCGGCGACGTTGCAACCAAGCCAGTGGGCGCAGTGATGACGATCACGCTGACCGTCGGACAGGCGTCTATCAATAACTTGTTTGGGGAGAAGTCGATTGCGTAAGTTTTGAAAACCGTTGGTCAGAGAATCGAAACCGGGACAGCTCTGAATTTTAGAAATTCAGAGCTGTCTCGGTTTATGTGGGTGTCCCGTTTCGTGTTGCCCACGTTAGAACGGGGCGGGCCCGTCCACGCCGCGGTAGAGCGGCGCTGGTGGGCGCTCGTTTGACGAACAGTCGCATCGCCGCGCCACCGCGGATTTGGGTGCGCGGACTTTTGTTGAAAGCTAGATTAGATTAGCGGATCGACATGAGTAGCCGTCCCCGCCGCTCCATGGAACTCGGAGCGCTCCCAGTCCCACGGAGTAGATGCTCGGGTACGCTACGCTGCTCAGCGGATCAGACGATTCTGGAGATCGATCCCGCGCGGCGCGGCGAAGCTCCGTGGGCTTTTCACGAACGATTTGTCGGCTTGATGCGATGAAGAATTCCCCCGGCATCCTTTTAGGAAGCATCACTGTGGTATCCGCGCTGCTCTGCGCGGGCGCGGTCGCGCTGTGGGTTCATGATCGTACAAATCCGAACTGGTACAACGACGAGATCGGCTTCAGCACGGCTCGCTCACACTACACCATCAGTTCACGCGGCGGCCGCGTGCGGCTGAGCGGGCCGCCCAAAGCGACGCCGGCGGATCTTTCGGAGGAAGCCTGGGACGCCCTGCGCCGGCTGAATAATCTGGATATCGATTGGCTACGCGGCGAGCCGCGCAAGGGAACGCCGGCAGCGAAACTGGAAGAACTGGGAAGTCCGGTTCTGCCGTTGCTTCGTGGACTGGATAGTCCCCACAAGTTCGGTGCTGCGGCGGTTCTGCTGGACAGAATAACATTCCCGCCAACGTCGGGGTTATGGAACGGGAATTGGACGTCGGGCAGAGCCGGAGTCGGAGTCCAGTTCGTCGATGGGCGCATCAGTGTTTACGGTGTTCGTTTAGATGACGATGCGGCCAAGGATGACCCGGAATCTTTCCCCTTTGTAATATCGCCCGAAACACACCCCGACCAGCGTAGCCGCGTCAGTCATGGTCAACAGTTTACGACGCGAGCCATCCTTCACGACCGATTCGATCGAACGATGCTCAACATCTCGCACGGGTGGCTTATCCTCGCGTTGATGATCCTGCCCGCGCGATTTCTGATTTTGGAGCTGCGCCCGCGGCGCCGCTTTACGCCGGGCCGCTGCGCAGAATGCGGCTACGATCTTCGCGCGACACCGGAACGATGTCCGGAATGCGGGCGACTCCCTACGGGGGAGACGAAAGAATAAGCTCGCGTAGAGGCGCGGAGGCGCAGAGAAACAGATGATGTATTTCTCTGCGACTCCGCGCCTCTGCGTGAGCTTATGTTTGCGGAATTTTCCGCCCCGCTTAGCTGGCCATGCTTAGTTCGGTCTCAGACTCGGATTTTTCGATGCAGGATTCAGATCGATGTGCTTCGTTGTAATAATCCCACAGGATTTGCGGATCGCGGATGTCGCGGCCGTAGTACTCGGAGCAGTACCAGCGGTTTTTCGGGCTCATCGCCTCGTTGTAGCGGCGGGCGAAGTTTTCCGCACCGCCACTTCTGATGAAGTAGATGAGAAGAAGCTCGGGATCAGTGACCGGGTAACCGTGGCACTGTGAACAGTACCACCGATTCACCGGGCCCAGCGCCTCGGCTAATTGAATCCGAAGTCGACAACCCATTATGCACTCTCCGCTCATCATATCTTAGCGGATCAGCAGGCTCAGGGGAAGGAAAATCTTCCGATGGAGGATCGAGTCGAGTTTGAGGATCGATCGCAGTCGAATTCGAGGATGGAGGGTTGAGGATCGAGGATAGCGTGGTCGGTGAATGGACGACGATGCGAACTCGCTCCGCCATCCTCTATCCTCAATTCTCCATCCTCAAATTCTGCTCCGGCTATCCTCAGCCCGCGTTACTTGATCGGATATCCCTTCCACACATATTCGAGCGCCTCGGGATAGGTCTGCTGCTTTACCGCGCCGTCGCAGTGGCCGGCGTTGCGGGCGAACACGAACTGATAGTGATAACCCTTGTCGGCAAGCACCTTGGCCATGTGCTCGTTGGCGACCACCCAATCATGCATGTTGTCGCGCATGACGTTGGGGTTGAGCAGATCGCGATCGCCGACTTCCATCCAGATGCGCAGCGGCTTTGCGGGGCTGTTGGGAATCAGATGCTCGTGAAGCTCCCACGCGCCGCCGGGCGTCTCGGGGTTGTAGGGCCATTGCTGATTGACGTACGTGCCGGAATGAGTGAGCACGCGATGATAGAGCTCGGGGTGATACCAGGCCATGATCATGGCGCAGGAGCCGCCCGAGCTGCATCCCATCGTGGCGCGGCCGTCCGGGTCCTTGGTCAGCTTCACATTGCACTTTGATTCAACGAGCGGCAGCACTTCCTTTTCGACGAACTCCGCGTAGAGGCCGGACATGGTGTCATATTCCAGGCCGCGCTGGCTGCCTTGGGCGTCGCCGCTGCCGTTGCCGATGGCGATGGCGATCATCACCGGCACCTTCTTCTGGGCGATCAGGTTATCCAGAGCGGTGAACATCAGCCGATCCCCATCGGCGCTGACAATGAACGGGGCGACGGTGCCCGGGACATATTGTTTGGGGACGTAGACGCTGACCTGGCGCCTGTAGGCCTTGGGATGGCTGGTAGTCACGTCGAGTTTTGCCGGGATCGCCGGATCGGGCGTGCCAAAAGTACCATTGTCCCGCGCGATGCCGGGATAAATCTTGCTGTCCTCCGACATCATGGTGAGATTCGTCACCGTTCCGCGCGGGACATCGGCGTTGACGTTCATCTCCGGCGCCTTGGGATGGGTGGGGCCGATGATGTAATTGCCGTCTTTGTCAGGGGATGGGACGGTGCCATCGGGGAGATCGGTGGCGGTGACATAACCGGGCGTATGCGGATCGCGCGCCGGCGGCCCACCGCGGCCCGCGCGCCCGGCGGGCCGCGTGGCCGGAGCCTGGCCGGGGGCCTGGGCAAACGCCGCGCTCGCGGCGGCAATCAGGGTGATTGAGAGAACACTACAAAAGACTCTTTTCATGGATGATTCCTCGCTACGCCAAAAAGCGACCACGATTCTAAAATGCTACCGCATGACAGTAATCGATCAATTGAGAGTCAGAAAAGTCTTGTCCGCCTCGGTAAATGCGCGCTTATGGGTGCCACAGGTCGCGGTACTCCGAGACCTGTGCTGTCCGGCTGGCGCACAAGATACAGGTCTGCGAGTACGCCGACCTGTGGCACCCAAATGGGGGGACAGGACTACGCTCACTCACTAGCAACCCGCAAGGTACGATGCGGCAACCGCCGCATCGGCCCGGCGGGGATTTATACTACGATCCTCATGCGGCTGTTTACAGCGATCGAACTTCCCGAAGACGTGCGGCAACATCTGGCCGCTATCGCCCGGCAATGGCGTGCAATCGACGATGAATTGGGCGGGCGAATCTCATGGGTGCCGCCGCAGAATTATCATGTCACACTGAAGTTTTTTGGAGAGGTGGCGGATACGGAAGTTGCGGGATTATGCGAAGCATTGAAAGCGATCGCACCAGTCGGGCCAGCGAAAATCCGGGCCGAGGCGGTGGAATGTTTTCCGCCGCGCAGATCGTTACGGGTGGCGGCGTTCGGGTTGGGCGGGGATGTCGGGAATCTGGTCCGGCTGAATCAAGCGATCGAAATAGCCGCCGAGCCGAGAGGCTTTGCCCGCGAGCGGCGGCCCTTTCGCGCGCATATCACGGTGGCGCGGTCGAAGGTTCCGCTTCGCCCCAGCGCCCGGGATCGACTGGAGCGGACCGCAGCCGGGCTTTTGCCGGGCCCAGAGTTTGCCGCACGCGAATTTGTGGTGATGCAGAGCATCCTCACGCAGAGCGGGGCGGAGTATGTGCCGGTAGGGCGGGTTCCGTTGGGAGAGGTGTGAGCAGCCGGGCACGAGTTGCTCGTCACAAGACATTTTCGCGCAATAATTGACCGCCACGCCGGGAACGAGGCTAACTCGGACCTACTTGCCGATGTCTTCATTCCAAAGCTTGGGATGTTCGCGGATGAAATCCGCCATCAGGCGGACGCACTCCGGGTCGTGCAGGTCGATCACTTCGATCCCCTTGGATCGCATCAGATCGGGCGCGCCGGGGAAGTTGACGCTTTCGCCGACCACGACGCGCGGGATGCCGAACTGCACGACCGCGCCGCTGCACAGGAAGCAGGGCATGAGGGTGGAATAGAGGGTGGTGTCGTGATAGGTGGCCTGGCGGCCGGCCTGCGTGAGGCAGTTGATCTCGGCGTGGGCCATCGGATCGCCATTCTGCACGCGGCGATTGTGCCCGCGGCCGATAATCTGGCCCTGGCGCACGAGCACCGATCCGATCGGCAGGCCGCCTTCATCCAATCCTTTGCGTGCCTCTTCAACGGCCGCGGCGAGAAATTGCGCATCGGCCGCGGCTTCGGCCGCCGTGGGCGGGGGGCGATGCAGCCGCATCACCGGGCTGGGACGCGCGCTCATGCCCGGCACGTCGCCGGGCTGAAGCTGTGCCGCCGACTGATTCTCGCGGCGGATCGCGTCGTAGACTTCCTTGCGATGCACCGAAACCTCCTTGGGCGCATTGACGCCCAGGCGAACTTTGTCGCCGCGGATATCGACGACGGTTACCTGAATACTGTCGCCGATCATGATGGTTTCGTCGCGCTGGCGGGCCAATACGAGCATGGAAATTTTTCTCCGGGCGGGCCTTTAGGGCCTGCCCTCTGGGGTCCCGTCCTTCCCTGCGGCAAGGGACTCCTCCGCTCCTTCAAAAGTATAGGCCGCGTCTGCACTTAGTTTCGACAAGTCCTTGCTGCGGCGCTTCATAAATTGCACTGCTCGCCGCTTGCTCCGATAAAAGTGCGTGTACAATCGGCCCAAGCAGCCCGCGGTAAAAGTCCCGCGCGGCGTCGCGCCGCGGATTTGGCTCGGGATCGAGGCGGAGAAACGACGAGTATTGGAACCAAATACGCGGAGTTTCGACAACGAAGATCCCGAGCCAAAGACGCAAGCGACGCCCGCGCGACTTTTACCGCGGGCTGCTACAGGAAACCATTAAACGCTATGCCAGACAACGCAAAAAATCGTAAGCAACCCCAGGACCTCCGCAGCTATCGATGGGTCGGCCCGGATGACCTGCGCTCCTTCACCCACCGCTCGCGCTTCAAGCAGCTTGGCTTTTCCCAGGAAGACTGGGAAGGCAAACCCGTTATCGGGATCCTTAACACCTGGAGCGACCTGAACACCTGCCAAACTCACTTCCGCCAGCGGGCCGAAGAGATCAAGCGCGGCGTCTGGCAGGCGGGAGGATTCCCGGTGGAAATCCCCGTCACCTCCCTCTCGGAAACGTTCATGAAGCCGTCGGCGATGTTCTATCGCAATCTGCTGGCGATGGAGGCCGAGGAAGTCATCCGCTGCCACCCGGTGGACGGCGCGGTGCTCATGGGCGGGTGCGACAAAACCACGCCCGCTCTGCTGATGGGCGCGATCTCCGCCAACGTGCCGGCGATCTACTTCCCCGGCGGCCCCATGCTCAAGGGGAACTGGTGCGGCACCACCCTGGGCAGCGGCACCGATGTCTGGAAATACTGGGCCGAGCGCGGCGCGGGAAACCTGGACGAATGCCAATGGCGGCAGATCGAAGACGGCATCGCCCGCTCCACCGGCCACTGCATGACCATGGGCACCGCCTCCACCATGACATCCATAGCAGAAGCAATCGGAATGAGCCTCAGCGGGGCGGCGTCGATTCCGGCGGTGCATTCAGGGCATTCCCGCATGGCAACTTCCACCGGCCGGCGGATCGTCGAGATGGTCTGGGAGGATCTGAAGCCTTCAGATGTGCTCTCGCTCGAATCATTCCACAACGGCATCGTCACCGACATGGCGATCGGCGGCTCAACCAACGCGATCATCCACCTGATCGCCATGGCCGGCCGCGCCGGCATCAAGCTGCCGCTGGAAATGTTTGACCAGCTCAGCCAGGAGACGCCGGTGATCGCCAACATCCGCCCATCGGGCGAATTCCTGATGGAAGATTTCTACGACGCCGGCGGGTTGCCGGCGCTGCTCAACCGCATCCGCAAATACCTGCGGCCACAGGCGATGACCGTCACCGGCAAAACCATCGGGCAGAATATCGAGAGCGCGAAGGTCGTCAGCGATCGTGTAATCTTGCCGCTCGATAAGCCGCTCTCGCAGGCCGGCGCGACGTTCATCCTGCGCGGCAATCTCGCCCCCAACGGGGCGGTGATCAAACCCACCGCCGCCGAGAAGCGCCTGCTCAAGCACACCGGGCCGGCGATCGTCTTCGCCAACTTCAGGGAGATGAAAGAACGGATCGACGATGAGAACCTGAATGTTTCCGCCGACTCCGTGCTCGTCCTGCAAAATGGCGGCCCACTGGGCGCGCCGGGCATGCCAGAATGGGGAATGCTCCCCATCCCCAAAAAGCTGCTCAAGCAAGGCATCCGCGACATGGTCCGCATCTCTGACGCAAGAATGAGCGGCACCAGCTACGGCACCTGCATCCTGCACGTCTCCCCCGAAACCGCGCTAGGCGGCCCCATCGCGCTGATCCGTGACGGCGACATCATCGAGCTGGACGTTGCCGCAAGGAAATTACATCTGCATGTAAGCGAAGCCGAGCTGGCCCGCCGAAAGGAATCCTGGAAACCTCCTGCCCCCAAGTTCGAGCGCGGCTACGGCCAACTCTTCTGCGGCGAAATCACACAGGCCGATCAAGGCTGCGATTTCAAATTCCTGCACGCAGGAAAAGCGATGGCGGAGCCGGATATTTATTGATCCTTTCCGCGGAACTACGAATAGAAGAAAGTGACGCTGGTCCGCCGCAAACGATGCGAGGACGTTGTCATTGCGAGGCTAATGACGCACCACCGCAAGATCGAGTGGCATGCCTGGTTTGGGCTCAACCTACCGATTGATCGCGTACAACCAGAATCTGCTGTAGTGCCCTCTAATCGAATTCTAATGGAGGCAGCGGATGTGGGTGGTACAATCGCGCGCGATCTCAAGGTTTTTTGGGCGGTTTGGGCAGTTTGATCGATTACGCGACGTTCTGCTTTCTGATACGGCGAGTAATAGCGGCCGTGTGGGAGAATGTGCAATGCGCGTTGCAACCCCGACCCGGGTTGTTTTCTTAACCATGGTCGTTGCGGGAATCTGCATCGGCGCGCCGACAGCTCGGGCTACGATAACGATAACTTCGAGGTACCATGGTACATTCGACAATAGCGGGGCGAACAATGGCAATCCGCGTTCGCTTGGAGACATTGAGGTGGGGCGCGATATCGCCGGCGACGGCTCTGTAACCCAGTTCCACAACTATTTCCTCTTCGATTTAAGCGGAATTTCCGGGCAGGTCACGGCCGCCACATTCACCGTCACCATCAATCCCTTCTTCTATGAGAGTGCGGATGCCTCGGAAACACTTGGGCTATTCGATGTCAGTAACTCGACGATTCCCGCGCTTCTGAATCAATTTACGACCAATGATCAGGCAACCTACGTTGACCTTGGAAGTGGAAACCAGTACGCCGCGCAGGTTTTTACTACCGCCGGCGTCGGGACTCGGGCATCGTTTGACTTAGATGCTGCGGCACTCGCCGATATCAACAATGACTTGGGCTTGGGTAACGGGTTTGCCATCGGCGGCGCACTAACGACCATCGACAATAACACGACGAGTGAAGCTATCTTTGCCTTCAGCCGCGACCTCATGACCAACTCGCCTCCCATTCCAAAGCTTGAGCTAACTGTCGTTCCCGAATCCTCAATGGTGATGACGGTACTCGTCGTTTGCCTGATTGCCACGGCGTCGCGGTCTCGCCGAACGCACAAACGCTGTTCGGGTGCGGCCTGCTTGCTTGAGCAACGGTAAGAATCTTGTTCCAACGATCACACGGGTTACCGCAGATATGTTGCTACAGGCACGTCCTTCAACCCGCGCAGGCCTTCCACCACACAACTGGCATTGAGTTTCGCACCTTCCATGCTCGAATGCGTGTCGTCGGCCGTCGTGAAATACTTGGCTTTGATCTCATCGGGCGCCATGCCGACGTAATGCTGCATGATGATCTTGTTCAAATTGATGAATGGCACATGCTCCGCCTCGGCGACCTGGCCCGACCATGTCACATAGCGGCTGTTCTCCACCGCGCCGGCTTCCACCGGCGTCTTGGGCCGATGTGGCACCGGCGAGCAAATGATCGGCGTCATGCCCTTGGCCTTGGCGTCGTTGATGTATTTGCGCAGATACCAGCCGTACGTGTGGACGACCTCGTGCTTTTTAGTGATCGGGTTATCGATCTCGACGGTTTCCTCGCCGATGCCCGGCAGGCTGCCGCGGGCGCGGGTGGGTTCATCGGGTTTGCCGCCGTCGTTGTGGCCCATTTGCACCAGCACAAAATCGCCCGCCTTCGCGTCGGCAAGTATCTTGTCCCAGCGCCCCTCGTTGATAAACGTGCGGCTACTGCGCCCGCCGATCGCGCGGTTGTCCACCTTGATGCGCGAGGAGTCAAAGAGCCCGCCGATCTGCTCGCCCCACCCAACCTGACCGCGCGTGCCGTTCTTCACGGTGGAATCGCCGACGATAAAAAGCGTGGGCTTTGGCACCGGCTCGTCGGCAGTCGCGATCGCGGGCATCATAAGCAAAAATGCGACAATCAATGCCCGCTGGTTCCAACCACTTGCGCGTCCATCCCTCATGCTCGTTCCTTTGTTTCGATTTGAAAAACCATTATACCATAGGAGTGGCGATGCTAGTCGAAACGTTTTGGCGGCCTCCGCGCGCCGTGTCGAATGTGACGAATCAGCACGATGCGATCGTCGTCGATTACGCGAAAGTAGACGACGTACGGCGGCACGACTAAAGATCGAACCGGGTATTTGAGTTTCGGCGATTGGCGTTCAACGATGTTGCGGTGGGGCAGGATTTCCAGCGAGTCAATTGCGTCGAGCAGCTTCTCGATCATTCTTCCCGCGGCCGCCGGTGAGTCTTTCGCGATGTGCGCATATATCTGCTCAAGATCGTGCAACACATCAGCCGAAAGTCGCACGCGATAGAGATCAGGCATGACCTATTTGCCGGTATATTTCTTCCGCAAATCGCCGCGCACGGCGCGCCACTCGACAAATTCGCCGCGGTCGTACTGTTCGTCGGCACGGTTGATTGCCGCGACGGTTTCATCGTCCAGCGCGCCATGATCGAGCATCATTTGCTCGACAGCAGCCTCAATCGCGGCGTCGGGGGATGCGAAATGCCCCGCCTTCACTTGGTCGGCGATGAACTTTTCCAACTCGTGTTTTTTGAGTTGAACTACCATGTTGCTATCAATTATATCACGAGCTGGGCTCCCATGCGACTCGCGCCCTGTAGGTGTGGGTACTCGCCCGGTAAAATCGACCGTGGCCGGATTGTGTGCTCGCACACCCGACACATGAGCTCGCGGCGGGATAAATCCCGCTCTACGTGGCGCGGCTCCAGTAGGGCGGGATTTATCCCGCCGTTTTCGTATGGGACGGCTGGACCGTCCTGTTTGACGCTTGCCGCGCCGCAAACTCTGCCATACGCTGCCCGATCATCCGCATGTCCACCGCTGGCTCCTCAATCTCGTCGCAGAAGGTCGTCAGCGCGCAGATTCCCGCTGATGCGCCGCCGCCCAAGGCCCGCGAGCCGGAAGCGAAGCCGAAAGCGGCGGATGTCCTCTCTCCCGCGATGCGGCAATACCAGCAGTTCAAGCAGCAGCATCCGGATTACGTGCTGTTTTTTCGGATGGGGGATTTTTATGAGATGTTCTGGGAGGACGCGAAGCTGGCGGCCAAGACGCTGGGCGTCGCGCTCACCAGCCGCAGTCGCGGCGGGCTGGGGGCCGAAGATGCGATCCCGATGGCGGGCGTGCCGTTTCATGCGGTCGAGAATTATCTCCGCAAGATGATTGCCGCCGGGCACAAGGTGGCGATTTGCGAGCAGATGGAAGACCCGGCGCTGGCCAAGGGCGTCATTCGCCGCGAGGTCGTGCGATTGATGACGCCGGGCACGCTGACGGACGATCCACTGCTCGATGGCCGCGCCGATAATTATCTGGCGGCGGTCGCGTTTCATCTGACCAAATCCGACGGCTATCGCACCGGCCTGGCGTGGATCGAGCTTTCCACCGGCGATTGCGTTGCCGCCAGCGGAACCGACGGGCAGATTCTCGATGAGATCGCGCGATTGCGGCCGGCGGAGATTCTGGTGCCGGAGCTGGCGTCGGGACAGCCGCACGATATTGCCGCGCAGATTCGCGCGCTGGGGATCAATGCCGTCACAGCGCGGCCGGGCTGGCAGTTTACGCCGCACCATTGTCGCGAGCAGATTCAAAAACAGTGGCACGCGCGCACGGCGGGCGGCTTCGGATTTGCCGACGATGACCCGGCCGTCTTCGCGGCCGCGGCGGTGCTTTCCTATCTGGAAGAGACGCAGAAAACGGCGCTGGCTCATCTTCGCCCGCTGCGCCGCCACGTCGTCGAGAATCATCTGAGCATCGACCCGGCGAGTTGGCGCAGCCTGGAGATCGATCGCACCATGCGCGCCGGCGGCACCGAGGGCTCCCTGCTCGATGCGATCGATCGCACCAGCACCAGCATGGGCGGACGCCTGCTGCGGCAATGGCTCCGCACGCCGCTCTTTGATCTGGAGCATATCATCGCGCGGCAGTCGGCAATTGCCGCGCTCATCGAATCGCCAACGGTGTTGCGATCCGTCTCGCAAAAGCTGGACGGCATCTGCGATATCGAGCGCATCATCGGCCGCGTCGCGGTGGGACGGGCCAACCCGCGCGATTTTTCCGCGCTGGCCAAATGCCTGGCGTCGCTGCCCGCGTTGCTCGATCAGCTTCGCGAGTTAGCCGGCGCGGCACAGGTCGCGCCGGAATTGGAGAGCTTGCGCAGCTTTTGTGATACACCGGCGAAGTATCTCGCCAGCGCGATCAAAGCAGAGCCGGCCGCGCACTTGCGCGAGGGCGGCGTCATCGCCGACGGATTCGATCCGGAGCTGGATCGCCTGCGCGACATCGGCACCAACAGCAATCAATGGCTCGCCAATTATCAGGCAACGCTAGCGTCCGAATCGGGCATCGCCTCCCTTCGCATCGGCTTCAATAAAGTCTTCGGCTACTACATCGAGGTGACGGATGCGCATCGCGCCAAAGTGCCCGCCGCCTGGTCGCGCAAGCAGACGGTGAAGAACGCCGAGCGCTATATCACCGAGGAGCTGAAGAAGTTCGAGGATGAGGCGCTGGGTGCGCAGGACAAGGCGATCGCCCTCGAACAATCGCTCTTCGAGCAGGTGCGCCAGGCGCTCTTGCCGCATGTCGCGACATTTCAGGAACTCGCCCACGGCATCGCCCGCGTTGATGTGCTCAGCGGCCTGGCGGGTCTGGCGATCGAGCGGCGATATTGCAAGCCCACGATCGTCGAAGAGCGCGTGCTCGAAATCATCGACGGGCGGCATCCGGTGCTCGAAGCGCAGCTCGGCAATGAGTTCGTGTCGAACGACGCGCACTTTGCCGCCGCCGATTCTCTCGCGCTGATCACCGGCCCGAACATGGCCGGCAAAAGCACCTACATCCGCCAGGTGGCGCTGATCGCGCTTCTCGCGCAGGTCGGCAGCTATGTCCCCGCCAAGAGCGCCACGATCGGCCTGGTTGATCGGCTCTTCACCCGCATCGGCGCCAGCGACGAGCTTCACACCGGTCAATCGACATTCATGGTTGAGATGACGGAGACCGCAAATATTCTCAACAATGCGACCGATCGCAGTCTGGTGATCCTCGACGAGATCGGCCGCGGCACCAGCACGCTGGACGGCCTGAGCCTCGCTTGGGCGATCGCCGAGCATATCGCGGCCACGCTCCATTGCCGCACGCTTTTCGCGACGCACTATCACGAGCTGACCGACCTAGCCCGCCGATTCAAGGGCGTCAAAAATCTGAACGTCGCCGTCAGAGAATGGGAGGACCAGGTCGTCTTCCTGCACCGCATCGTCGAAGGCGGCACCGACCGAAGCTACGGCATCCACGTCGCAAGACTGGCCGGCGTCCCCGCCGAAGTCCTCGAGCGCGCCCGCCAGTTGCTGAGCGAACTTTCAGTGCAGCACGTCGGCCGCCCAAGAGTCAGCCGCAGCCGCAAGAGCGACCGGCACGCCGCGGCGGATGAAAGCCAACTTCCCCTTTTCACCGAGCCGGCAAAAGAATTGCTCACAGCCCTGGCCGGAACGAAGGTTGAGGATCTGACGCCGATGCAGGCGTTCGATCTGTTGCGGCAGTGGAAGGAAAAATTCGGGCGCTCATAACAATCAGCACTCATGGATCATGACCGCCTCTTCAAAGAATTGCTGCGCACGTTCTTCCTGGAGTTCCTCGCGGCGTTTGTGCCGAACGTCCAGGAGTTCATCGACCCGTCGTCGATCGAGTTTCTCGACAAGGAGGTCTTTACCGACGTTGCCTCCAACGATCGTCACGAGGTTGATCTGCTGATCAAGGCCCGCTTCAAAGGGCAGGCAGCATTCTTCCTGGTGCACATCGAAAATCAGGCGTCGGCTCAGGAGGAATTCGCCGCCCGAATGTTCCGTTACTTTGCGCGGCTGTACGAGAAATTCACGCTCCCCATTTATCCGATTGCTCTGCTCTCCTACGACAAGCCGCATCGCCCTGAACCCAATCGCTTTGCGATGGAATTCCCAGGCTTGGACGTGCTGGCGTTTAGGTTCGACGTGATCCAGCTCAATCGCCTGCATTGGCGGGATTTTTTGCGTCATCCCAATCCAGTTGTCGCGGCTTTAATGACGAAGATGCAGATCGAGCCGAAAGACCGGCCCAGAGTCGCCCTCGAATGCCTGCGGATGATCGCGACGCTAAAGCTTGATCCGGCACGCCAGACGTTCATTCACACGTTCATGGATGCGTATCTTCGGTTGAGCGCAGAGGAACGAAAGGTGTACAATAGCGAAATAGGATCCGTCGCCGAACCCGAGCGAAAGGCGGTCATGCAGATTTTAAACCAATGGGAAGAGCACGGCATGCGCCGCGGCGAGGCTGCGGTGATTGTGAGGCTGCTCACGCGAAAGTTCGGGCAGGTTCCCCAGTCCGTCCACGAGCAGATCGCCGACCTCCCGCAGGAAAAGCTCGAGCAGCTCGCCGACGCCGTGCTCGACTTCGCCGCCTTAGAGGATCTCCACGCTTGGCTGGCCAACCACGGTTGAGCGGAAGCTGTGCGAAGTGGGAATTGATCACCCGCCGCTGGCTGCTCGGTACTCCTTTCAGTTGATACTCTCAGTTCATTCGGACATGGACATACTCACCACGGGCCTGACGGCAGCCCTCGGAGGACGCGATCGCCCCAACGGTGTCGATCTGATTAGCCACGCAGGTGTCGTCCTGCTGCATCTGGAGCATTGAAGTTGTCAAATCGCCGCCGAACCGCTACAAACGCGGTCGAATGAAAGTGAAAAGTGAAAAATGCAGGGAAGGTTGATGCTGCAAACTGGCATCCAATCCTCCCCCATTTTTCACTTTTCATTTTTCATTTTACATTGCGAAGCTAACTCCGCCGCCGTGGAAGGCGGCCGGGTCCGATGCAACGGCTGGCTGTGAACCAGGTCAGGTCCGAAAGGAAGCAGCCTTAAGCAGTACTGGTCGTGTGCCGTCGGGTGCCCGGTCGCTTTCCGCGGCGGATTTTTTTGGAGGGAGGGTTCAGGGTTCAGGGTTCAGGGTTCAGGGTTCAGGGTTCAGGGTTCAGGGTTCAGGGTTCAGGGTTCAGAATGTCTATGCCTCCTGATCTAATTCCTCAACAGTGAATCCGGTAATCAAAAGCTGAGTCCTGATCGCTAAAATCCTGAACCCTGAACCCTGAACCCTCTTCCGTGTCGTTCCTCTTTTCTCCTCGCGCCCGTAGAATCTTTCCCCAATGAAGCGGATCTTCGTCGTTGCCAACACGTCCAAGGCTGCCGTAGCGGCGGCGATGGAGCCTTTGCGGAAATGGATCGACGCGCACGCGCAGCTGGTGGGGATTGATACCGACGATCACCAAAGTCTGGCCTCGCTCGAAGCGGATCTGATTCTCGTTCTGGGCGGCGACGGCACACTCCTTTCCGTCGCGCGACGGTTGGATGGGAAGCGTATCCCACTCATGGGTGTCAACTTTGGCCGCCTGGGGTTTCTGGCCAGCTTTACGCCGGACAATTTTTATCATTATCTTGAGCAGCATCTGCGCGAAGGGCTGCCGATCGCCTGTCGGCAGATGCTGGAGGCTTCGGTGATCGCGCAAGGCAAGCCTTGCAAATGGGGCGATGAAACCGAGCTGGCGAAGCATCGCAAGTTTGTGGCGACGGCGTTGAACGATGCCGTCGTGACGGCGGGGCCGCCGTTCCGGATGGTCGAGCTTTCCGTTTCCGCCGACAGCGATGCGGGCGTCACTTATTTTGGCGATGGCCTGATCGTCTCCACCGCCAGCGGCTCAACCGCCTACAACGTGTCGGCGGGCGGGCCGATCATCGACCCGGAGGTTGAAGCCTTCTGTATCACGCCGATCTGTCCGCATAGCTTGTCGTTTCGCCCAGTGGTTATTTCCTCGCGATCGACGGTAGTGATCGTCGCGCAGCGTGTGAACACAGGGACGACGCTCTTCTGCGATGGCCAGGCGACAACATCACTCTGCGCCGGGGATCGGGTCGTGATCCGCCGCAGTCGGCACGATGCGCTGCTGGTGGAAAATCCTTCGGCGCGCGAGTGGCATAGCCTCGCCGAGAAACTCAATTGGGCCGCGGGGCCGAGATATAATGGGATGAAAAATGAAGAGTGAAGAGTGACGCCGCCCTGACTATCCGATACATCCGTCATATCTGCCGGGTTCTTGCGGTCCTTCGCGGCCTCGACCACAACTTTTTACTGGAGTGGCAGCAAGTTCCGTGGTTAAGCTGCGGCTTGTTGATTAACCAGGAGTGCGTGATGTTCAAGGGTGCGTTGGCGGCGTGTCTGATTCTGGTCGGCTCTTCCATGGCCTCGGCGGCAATCATCTACGAGCCGGTGCAATATCAATATGGCACCGGGCAGTGGACCTACTACTACGGCGGCACGCATCCGCAGCCTGTCAATCGCGCGATGCAGCGGGCCTACGCGTTCCGCTATGTGAATCCCAACTTTCAGCCCAACAACTTCATCGTACACACCGATTTCACTCCGGCCGTCTTCAGCGATGATGCCCCCGGCATCAACATGATCACGTACGGCTACACGCCGACCGACGCCATGAATGAAGCCAACGCGAGTGTGCCGCGCTATTTCCAAAAATCCGCGATTCTTGCCGCCGGCCATGTGGATGCCGATGGAAGCTGGGTCGTGCCGGCCCAGGCGCACCCCGTCGAGCACGTGGCGGCTCCGGCGGCCTCCACTGCCACGACGCATGAGGCGATCATCATCATCCCCAAGCGCCCGGCGAACGCCCCGGCCGCAGCGCCGACGAAGGCCGCCGTGGATATCAAGACCGCCGATGCGCGATAGCTGAATTTGAGGATCGAAGATGGAGGATTGAGGATGGCGCGTTCGCCGTCGCTATTCTCCGTCCTGCACTTGGTCGAAGATCCCGGCAGCCAGTCTTGTCCCCTCCTCCGGTACTCCGGGGGAGGGTTAGGGTGGGGGCTGTTCGCGAACGACCCCCGTTCTACCCAACCCCCACCCCAGCCCTCCCCCGGATTACCGGAGGAGGGAGAAGAGGCGCGGCGGCCAAAAGAATCATGCGCCAGTTCTACTCTCATTGGTAAGTCGCTCGACCGTTCCCTCGCAAAAGCCGATAATCACCAATGCCCGCCATCGCCGGCGGGCATGATTGTCGTTTTGCGCAGGGAGCGCCAATGAGATTCGCCACGATCGCGGTCACGATTTTCGTTTGCTCGGCTCACGTCTTCGCCCAGGCCACCCGCCCCACGACGCGTGCGACCACGCGGCCGTCGGCCAGCGGCACTTCGCCCGACGCCGTGATGGAGCAACTGCTTCAGCCGACGACCACGCAGCCCAAGCCGCTGGCTGATCCGCCGAGCGGCATCGCGATCGACAAGACCAGCGGCCCCGGCGCCGTCGCGCCGCGTGCGCCGGCGGTGGCGGTCCGCCGCGAGGGGACTTACATCATCGATCGCCTCGGCCGCCTCGGCCGCACGCCCGATGGCTCGCAGGCGCAGTTCATCTTCGATGCCGACGGAAAAACGCTGCAGGACCCGCCGATGATTCTGCTGCCCAATCTCAAGCTGATGGTGATGGAAGACGCGGTTAAATCCACCAACGCCGACACACGCTTCCGCATCACCGGCATCGTCACGGAATATCGCGGGAGGAATTATTTGCTGGTGGATCATGTAACCGTCGCGAATGATCAGCAGCGGCTGTAATAAATGAAAAGTGAAAAGTGAAAAATGAAAAATGAAAAATGAATGTGCCGCGTGAACGTCCGCGGCCCTCCAATTTTAATTTTTCACTTTTCATTTTTCATTCTGCCCCAGCGCCTCCTCGATTAATCCCCGCTCCCCCTCCGGCAATCCCTTCGCCAGCGCAAATGCCAGCGCATGTCCCGCAGGCGACATCTTTTTCCAGGTCTTCTTTAGAATATCAATCACCTTCTGCGGCTCATGTCCGCGGGCGAAGCTGACGTAATCGAGCTCGAGAAAGACCAGGCATGCCGCGTCTTCCAATGCCTGCGCTTCGGGATCCGTTTTCAATCGTTCTTTGCGAATGAGTGATTGCACGCGTGCGATGGTTTGTTCGTCGTAGGCTACGGAGGCGAGAATCTCGCCGGCGCGGTCGGCGTGGAAGCGGGCGAGCGTCGTGCGCCATTGGTGATAGCCGGCGCGGGTCATTGGATAGCTCGATCGCGCGATCTTCCAGCGGCACAGATGCTGGCATCGCACCGCCAGCCGCAAGGGCTCGGAGGCATTGGGGTCGAGGCGGGCGAGCCAATGGGACATGCGCATCGAGTAGAGCACTTCGCCGGGATAGGTCGCTCCCTCCCACGACACCTGCTCCGGATCGTCGCCGTTGGCGGCGTCGATCGCCGCGATCGCGTTGTTGAATCGGATTAGTTCGCCAGCGCCGTCCCGCACATGGCCTCCAGTAACCGCAGCGGCGAAACCCGCGGCACAACCATCGCCTCGATCGGCACGATCAACGTCTGCTCCAGCGCGAATTGCCCCGACACTACCGCGTGCGGCACCGTATCCGTGTACACCATCCACGCCGAATAAGGCGGAAACTCCAGCCGTTCTTTCGCGGTTTTCTCCTGATAGTCGCGGCTCTCCTTCAGCCAATCGTGAAAGTGCAGCATGAACTGATCGTAGGCAGAGCGATCGATTCCTCTCACTCCGATGGTGCGAAAAATCGGCGCGAACGTCCGCCGCAGCTTGTGCATCGGCGAGTGTGCGCCGGCGGCGTACTTGCCCAGCCCCGCATCATTGGCGAGCTTGTGGGCCAGCGGCTCAAACGGCTCGGTCACCTGCCATACGCGATTTTGCCTGGGGTTGATGTTGACGAAGATCCGCAGAATGCGCCCGCCGTTGGTTGGTCGCGTATGGAATGAATCGATATGCACCAGATCATTTCGTTTGTGCAACGGCAGATCGCGTTTCTGCTCCTCGACGGGCCGAAAGCTGGCATAGTCAATCTGCCGCCGGCCGGCATAAGGCAGCAAAAACCGGTCGGCAAATGAAATCACCCTTCGCGAAAAATCGCGCATGATCTCATGCAGCCGCGCGATGTTCCGCGGCTCGTCCTTCGCGACGCCGCGCAACAAGTCGGTATGGGGCCGATAGGAAACATTCTTGAAAATCGGCAGCCCGCTCTGCTTGCGCGACAGCAGGAATTCGCACTGATCGGCCGGCAGCTCAAACGGCGCCCGATCGAAATACAAAATCTTGCCGGCTTCGAGCTGCCCGCAATAGTGCCGCGCGCGATCGTCGGCATCGGCCACGCTTCCCCAACCATTTAGACGATCAAAGCCAGTGATGTGAATCCATGACATTCGAACCATCCTTCCCCGTGCACGCCGCTGACATGCACCGCCGCTGCATGGCTATACTCGCTTGCCATGAAAGTGACTGTCAATGGACAATTGTGCGACATGCCCGACGGGCAAACCATCCGCGCCCTGATCCAAACCCACAACCTCACACCCGAGAAGGTGGCGATTGAGCTGAATCGCCGATTGTTGCGGTCCGATAAATATGACACGCCGCTGAAGGAGGGGGATGAGGTGGAGATCGTGACGTTTGTGGGTGGAGGGTGAGGGGGAATGAAAAATGAAGAATGAAAAGTGAAAAGTGAAGAGTGGCGGGCGGTGCCCCACGCCGCGGCAGAGTCGGATGAGGGGAACGAATCCGCGCCGCCGCGGATCCCGGCGCGCGCGTTTCATCGCCCCTGCGCTCGAGACCTCCCATAGATTCCGTCCACCGACGCATCCGCAAACGACCACGTCCAGGCTCCAGCTCCCTGATCATAAAGTATATATCCACACACATTCCTGGAATGGGCGTTTGAATGTTCCTCTCTTTCCCCAAACCGCGCCCCGCATGATTCTCTTAACCGCGCGGGACGACTTGCTCGTCGCTTGCCCAATGATCCTTTTGACCGTTGTGAGCGGAGTTTTCTGCGGCGGGGCATGTGTTGGATTTTGCCGGGTTGGGTTGAGAAGCAAGGCGCGCATCGGGATCCGCGGCGGCGCGGATTCGTTACACTCATCCGGCTCTGCCGCGGCGTGGGGGGTTTGGGGCGAGGGCGCTAGCTCTTCGGGTTTTTGTTTCTACAAACGTATCTTCCGATTTCTCGCTTGCTCCCCTACGATTAGGGCATGAGTACCGCAGTCGCACCGAGCCAGAATTCTGAATCTGCGACCGTTCCCGATGCCGCAGGGCATTTTGGGGCTTATGGCGGAGTGTTTGTGCCGGAGACGTTGATCTTCGCGCTCAATCAGCTCGAGGCGGAATACAAACGCGCGCAGGCGGATCCGCAGTTTAATCGCGATTTTGAATATTACCTGCGCGAGTTTGTCGGGCGGCCCAGCCGCCTTTATTTTGCGCGACGGCTCACCGAGCATTTCGGCGGGGCGAAGGTTTATCTCAAGCGCGAAGATCTCAATCACACCGGCGCGCACAAGATTAACAACACCGTCGGGCAGGCGCTGCTGACCGTGCGGATGGGGAAGAAGCGGGTGATCGCCGAGACCGGGGCGGGGCAGCATGGCGTCGCGACGGCGACGGTCGCCGCCCAGTTTGGGTTGCAGTGCGATGTCTATATGGGCGCCGAGGACGTGCGGCGGCAGAGTCTCAATGTCTTTCGCATGAAGCTCATGGGCGCGCGGGTCATCCCCGTGCAGAGCGGGCAGAAGACGCTCAAGGATGCGCTCAACGAGGCGCTGCGCGACTGGATGGGGAGCGTCGAGCATACGCATTACATCATCGGGACCGTCGCCGGCCCGCATCCGTTTCCGATGATGGTGCGCGACTTCCAGGCGTGCATCGGCCGCGAGACGCGCGAGCAGTGCCAGAAGCTGGAAGGGCGGCTGCCGGATTATGTGATCGCCTGCGTGGGCGGCGGCAGCAACGCCGCGGGGATCTTCCATCCGTTTGTCGATGACAAACAGGTGAAGCTGATCGGCGTCGAAGCCGGCGGCCGCGGATCAGCCCTCGGCCAGCACGCGGCTTCCCTCTGCTCCGGCAAGCCCGGCGTTCTGCATGGTTGCATGTCCTATGTCCTGCAGGACGATGACGGCCAAACCGCCGACGTGCATTCGGTCAGCGCCGGATTGGACTATCCCGGCGTCGGCCCGGAGCACGCGTATTGGAAGGACAATGGCCGCGTCGAGTATGTGAGCATCACCGACGCCGAGTCGCTCGAGGCGTTCCAGCTTCTGGCGAAGCTCGAAGGAATCCTCCCCGCGCTGGAAAGCGCGCATGCGATCGCGCAGCTCGCGAAGATGGCGCCCAAGCTCTCGAAAGAACAGATCATCGTGGTGAATCTGTCGGGGCGAGGCGATAAGGATTGCCAGGAAGTGGCGCGGCTGATTGGGGAGCAGTAGACGCTTACGAAAATCCGAAATCCGAATTCCCGAAACCCGAATCAATGACGAAGTCCGAATGACGAGTTCCGAATTGATGTCACGCGAAGCTACGAAGAGACGAAGGATTGCTTCGAGCCTTTCTTCGTGCCTTCGTCTCTTCGCGGCTTCGCGTGACATTGAATAAGTTGCCGCTTGCGGACGGAGGATCCGGGCCCTCGCTTTCAGCTCGTTCCCGGCGTGGCGGATGGGGTTTGCATTGATTGGCATGGTCCGGCGGGGGCGCGATCGAGCGCCTCTCGTCCCCGTGGAAAACACAAAGGGCCGCGAAGACTTGGCTTCGCGGCCCTTGCATGCTTTGTTTGCGTCCTTGATGGACTCTAACCGTGATTACTTCAGCGACTGCCAGTATTCCGCCGGCATGTCGAGGGCGAGCTGCAGGGCACCGTTGGCGCCGGCATACAGTGGCTCATCGACGATTGTGACGCGGGCGCCGCCGTACTCTTTCATGGCTTCCTCGATGCGGGTGTTGAGGCCTTTCATCAGGCCGCCGCCGCCGGAAAGCAGGACGTTGTCGCGCAGGCGATGCTGGAACTCAGGGTTGAAGGAGCTGACCAGCTTCTGGATGCCTTCGACGCAAGGCTGCACGAGGATCTCGCACGCCTGTTTCACCTGATCGGTGACATCGTGCGGGCTGGGCTTGCCGTCTTCGGGGAAGGTGACGATGACGCGGTCCTTGTTGTCGGAGACGAAGCCGTACTGTTCCTTCATCGTCTTGCACATGTTCACGGTCACCTGCGCCCGCGGATACTTCTGCATGATCAGCTCGTAGAGGCGCTGATCGATCGCGTCGCCGGCGATCGTGTAGCTGACTTCGTCTTCATCGCCCGGAACGGTGCCGTGCATTCGGCACAAGTCGGTCGTACCGGCACCGATGTCGATGACGAGGATGTCGCTCATCTTTTCCATGCCGTAAGCGACGGTGAACGGCTCGGAGACGATCATCACGCTGTCGAGCACTTCGCGGGCGATTTCGAGAATCGCCTGCTTGTTCTTTTGGGTGGCGCGGGAGGGGACGCCAACGACTGCGTACACCATGTCATCGCGGCCGGGGCTGGCCAGATCGACCAGATACCGCAGCAGCGCCTTGGCAGCCTGCAGGTTTTTGTCGCGGCGCTCGGGGTCGTTGTTGGCGTCTTCCGAACCCTTGATCACGCCCTTTTCGAGGGGGCGGTACAGATCCAACGCCAGGCGGTTATCCAGGGCGGCGCGGCCGTAGATGATGTCGGCCTTGAGCATCTTTCGGCTGACGGCGTCCTTGGGGTAGCCGACGTAGGTTTCGACGGTCTTGCGGGTGCCGTTGTAGCTGACGACCGAGCTGCGGCTGGTGCCCAGATCGATGCCCAGCAGCATCGCGTTCTGGGTCATGCCGGTGTCGATGTCACCTTTTTGGTGAATAGGTTTGCCGTGCGTGGGTAGGGCCTTTCCGGTGGGCGTGTTGCTGTCAAGCATGCGATATCGTCTCCTTCTGGGGTCTGACGGGATCTTCCCGTGCGATTGTCTTGGAACAGGGTGATTGTAACTATTAACGTATCATAATCATGCGGCGGCTTCCGGGGGCTCTTGAGCCGCCTGCGCGACAGCCGGCTCCGGCTCGCCGACGGATGCCTCGGCGGTGGCGCCTTCGTCGGAAGGGGCGCTTTCGCCGGACGGGCCGGCATCGGTGTCGGTGATGACTTCGTCCAGTGCCGCGCCGCTGGCGGCACGCATCTCTTCTTCCATGCCGCGTAGCAGATCGAGATTGGTCTTGAAGATTTCCAGCAGGACGGCGTTCTGCTCCTGCTTCTGGCCGCCCATATCACCGCGATGGCGTCGCGGACCCACTCCGCCGCCGCCGCCCGAGCCGATGTTGCGGATCGCCGCCTGCATCGAGGCCAGCGATCCTTCGAACTGCTTGATGATTCCCGCGAGCCGCCCGATCTGCTTTTCCAGCGATGTATTGGTGGCGCTATGCTGGCTGGTGAGATTGCGCGTGTCCTTGAACAGCTCGTTGATCGCATCGGCGACGCGCTCGCGCGTGGCGGTGCTGCCTTCATCATTCACCAGGCTTTGCGCGATCGCGGTATCGACGACCCGCGCGACGTTGCGGCGGATCTTATCGCGATCGATCACCCACACCTTTTTCCCGCGGTAGCGGTCGGTGAGGGCGTCGAAATCGATCTGCGAGCTGGCGCCATCAAGCGCGCCTTCGAGGGCGTTGTCGAATTGGCGCTTGGGCTCAGGCCCTGTATCGCCGGCTCCGGGATGCGGCTGCTGCGGGGGAGCCGCCGGCGCGGGAGTGCCCGCGTTGACTGCAAAGGTTCCCGGCGGCGGTGCGGCTGCTTTGGTCGGTGAAGATAATGTCGAAGGTGCCGGGGGAGGCGGCGGCGGAGCGTAAGATGTCGGGTTATACGGCCGCAACAACGGCTCGACCGGCTTGCTCAGCGGCGTTTCCGGTGGTTCGGCTCCAACCTTCGGATCCTTCCGCAACGCCTCGGTAATAATTCCGTTATTGGCCAGCGCGTGGAATGCCCATTCTTCGGATTCGGCTTCCACATGCCCTTCGCAGGGCTTTCCGGTCGACCGCATTAGTCCAAGAAAGCGATATCTCACGGCTGGCAATTCCCGGTTGAGGACCTTCAGGTATATCGTGTGCAACGCACAAAGCGAAGCAAATTTCCCGGTTTCCGACGATTATTTCTTCCGGCCAATCATCAGAGCGGGCTTGAATTCAATCGGTGCATTGACGACACCGCTTTACTGGACCATACGGTTTGATCGACGTCACGGGCAAATCCTAATCGAGAATCCGCCGCGGCGCGAAGGCCTAAATTGCTCAACTCGCTAAACGATTTTTTTCACCGTTCGCACCCAACCCCTATTACTTACGCATTCGAGCGCCCACAGTCCATTTCATCGCTGCTTTCTTAACATCCGATAAATACGATTCATTCGGCCCTGCTGCAATACGCGTAAGATCCGCCTTGGCGGACAAGGATTGCGTGGCCGCGCCAATTCCGTCCGCCAAGGTGGACCCTACAAAGCCGATGTCGCTGGCAATATTCATTTGGCCGGCTGGGCAAATCCGTGCTTGGCCAGCCACAACGCCGCCTCGGCCGGCCAGGTGCCGAGGATCGGATCGCTGGCCCCGATGCCAAACCCATGGCGGCCATGCTCGAACAAGTGCAACTCGACCGGCACCTTGTTTTTCAGGCAGGCCAGCGTGAATTCGATGCTGTTTTGCACGGGTACCGTCGCATCGTCGGCAGTGTGCACCAGAAAACACGGCGGCGTTTGCGGCGTCACCTGCTTCTCATTGCTGAGCAACTCGACAAGCTTTTCATCGGGCATATCGCCCAGCAAATTCTTCCGCGAGCCTTTGTGAACGTAAGGGTCGCTCATGCTGATGACCGGGTAAACCAGGATCGCCAGATCCGGGCGCGAACTGGCGCGCTCGATCGCGTCGGCATTGTTCGCATCCCCCAGATCAAAATGCGTGGCGGCTGTAGAAGCCAGATGCCCGCCGGCCGAAAAGCCAACGACGCCAATCCGATGTGCGTCGATATTCCACTTTTCGCTATTGGCGCGCATCATGCGAATCGCGCGGCTCACATCGCCCATCTCCACCGGATGATGATACTTAGGCCCCAGCCGATATTTCAGCACCGCGCCGGTGATGCCCAGCGTATTGAGCCACTGCGCGATCGGCTGCCCCTCATGGGCGGCCAGGCCGCCGTAGCCGCCGCCCGGGCACACCACGAACGCCGCCACAGCGCCTTTCGGATTTGGCGCGCGATAAATCGTCAGCGTAGGGGTATCCGCGTCGGCGGTCCCCTTCGCGCCGGGCGCGTCGCCGTCCCATAACCGAATGAGCTGGGGCTGCGAAACATCCGTCTTCGGTTCATCCGCCGCGCTCGCGAAGCCGCAAGCGAAGACAATTACGGTCGAGAGTGCAATCAGCCGTGTCAGCATGGTCGGTTCCTTTCGAATCACGTGGAGATCATAACGGAAACGTGAAGACGTGAAACGTGATGGCAACCTGACAGGTGGCCCGGGATGCGTGAGCCTTTAGGCGGCTACATTTCTCCCTCCTCCGGTACACCCAACATTTTGCATCTGCGCTCTAGCTCCTTATTTTTGAGGAGGCGGTGGTTGCCGGATTTTTGTCCACAGGCTTCGCACACCGTCATGCTGAGGTACTCCGAAGCATCTGGCCCGATCGCGCAAATGGGCCAGATGCTTCGGAGTACCTCAGCATGACGGTTATCCCGAATTCTGAACTCGAAATGCAGATGGCATCTTGAGTTGGACGGTTCATGCAAAATGTCGGGAGTACCGGGGGAGGGAGAAATACCAGCCGCCTGAAGTGTCGCGCACCCCGACCTCTTCTGCGGCGATCTTCATTGGCTCAACCGCCGCATCGCAGTAGGATACCTTTATCTCGTGAATGGGCGGTTTCCCAAATCATACATTCGCGGCCAGATGCCCGCGGCGGGCGGATGTGTGGAGGCTGATATGCAAAGCATTCTGCCAGCGCGCGTAGTTATTCTTTGCGCTCTCCTCACTCTGACGTTGATGATCGGCCACGCGCGCGGCGCCGACCCGGCGCCGGTTGTTGCGAAGGCGGCGACGAATGCTCCTGTCACCGTGACCGACGCCGGCCGCATTTGGACGCTTGATAACGGCATCGTCAAAGCGTCCATCAACAAACGCAACGGCGATCTGGAATCCCTCATCTACAAAGGCCTGGACACGATGGGGCACGATCAGGGGCGGGCGGGATATTGGGAGCAGGATCCGTCCAACGCGCCGGACCTCAAGCAGACGATCACGATCGATCCGGCAAAAAACGGCGGCGAGCGCGCGGAAGTGTCCGTTGCCGGCAAGACCGGCGGCACTGTCATGCTCACGCCTGGCGCGCCGGGCGGCGGGACGATGTGCGATCTGGAAATTCGCTACGCCATGGGGCGCGGCGACAGCGGCGTTTACGCCTACGCGATTTTTTCGCATCCCGCGTCCTACGGCGCGATGGGCGTCGGCGAGAGCCGCTATATCACCAAGATCAATCAGGCATTTGATTGGATAACCGTCGATGCCGATCGCAACATGCTTGAGTGTGCGCCCAAGGATTGGGGCACCGGCGTTGTCGTGCATGCGAAGGAGCAGCGGATCGTGAGCCAGGGGGTGTACAAGAATTCCGTCGAGCACAAGTACAGCTACAACGCCGTCCAGTACAAGATTCCGGCGTATGGGTGGTCGAGCACGAAGGAACATGTCGGCATCTGGTTTATCAATCCGACGATCGAGTACCTGAGCGGCGGGGCGTCGAAGCAGGAACTGGTCTGCCACTTCGGCGACAACGGAAACCCCGATCCGATCATCCTCGACTACTGGCGCGGCACCCACTACGGCGGCGGCGCTTCGTGCAACATCAGCGCGGGCGAGCAGTGGAGCAAAGTGGTCGGGCCGATTTTTGTCTATGTGAATTCGCTGGAGAATTTCAAAACACCCAGCACCGCCGATCTTGAGACGCTCAAGGCGACCGCCGGTAACCCGACTGTGCCGCCGGCGTGGAAGGAGAACGCGACGGCGCTATGGCAGGATGCGCTGGAGCAGGCGAAGACGCAAAAGGCGCGTTGGCCTTATGAATGGGTGAATGGCGTCGATTATCCGCACAAGGATCAGCGCGCGAACGTGAGTGGGCAGATTGTCGTAACCGATCCGCAGGCGGCGACGATGAAGCTGCCGCATCTGACTGTTGGCTTGGCCCATCCCGATTACGCCAGCGCCGGCGGCCGGCGCGGCGGACCGGCGCGCCCCGTCGATTGGACCCACGACGCCAAGTTCTATCAATTCTGGAATGACGGCGGCGAAGACGGCGCCTTCACGATCGCCAACGTCCGCCCCGGCAATTACACATTGCACGCCTTCGCCGATGGAGTGCTCGGAGAATTTACACAAACGAACATTACTGTCGAAGCCGGAAAATCGCTTGACTTGGGAAAGCTCCAGTGGAAGCCGATCCGCTACGGCAGGCAGATCTGGGAGATCGGCTACCCCGACCGCACCGGCGATAAGTTCTACAAAGGCGACGGCGAAAACTACTGGCTCTGGGGCTGGGGCCTGCGCTATCCGCTGCTTTTTCCCAACGACATCACCTACACGATCGGCCAGAGCGATTATCACAAGGATTGGTTTTTCCAACAGGTCCCGCACGGCGAATCAAACGCATGGCTCAACCCCGATGCCAAAGACCCCGCCAACCAGCGCTTCGGCTGGGTGAAAGCCGAATCGCTCGATACCTATCCGCAAACCAACACCAGCGGCCCCTGGCGCATTTATGGCCGCGGCCGCGCGACAACGTGGACGATTAAGTTCAACATGGACAAGCCGCCCAAAGGCCAGGCGGCCCTTCGCGTCGCCCTCGCCGGCGCGGATGGCAACGGTGGCCTCGCGATCTCCGTGAATGGTCAAAGCGCGGGGACGATTCATCCTCTGGCGACTAATGCCCTGCGCTACAACACCAACAAAAGCGTATGGCAGGAGCAAACGTTGATGTTCGATGCCGCCCTCATGAAGCAGGGCGAAAATCAGATGCAACTGACGGTTCCCGCCGGCGACGTAACGACCGGGGTGGTGTATGACTATCTAAGGCTGGAACTGAACGAAGAGGCGCCGGCGAAGTCGTAAAGGTGAGGTCGCTAAGATGTTTTCTACTGGCCGCCCAAGCGCGAACCCTCTCCCCTGTACGCAGGGGAGAGGGCAGGGTGAGGGGACAGCGATCTGCAATATGGCGCCGTTCGCAAGCCGACGCATACGTCCCCTCACCCCAACCCTCTCCCCTGAGTACAGGGGAGAGGGAGTTCATTGGCACTCCATCGTTTGCACTCTTGCCATCCTGCTGCTCGGCACTGCACGCGCCGCCGAAGTTGTTCCGGCAACTGCCTCGCACGCACAGCATTGGTCCTTCATCGCCCCCCAACGTCCGCCGCTTCCAGAGGTCCAAAACAAAACCTGGCCGCGCAATGCGATCGACAATTTTGTTTTGCAACGCCTGGAGCGCGAGAAGCTTTCGCCGTCCCCCGAGGCGGATCGCGCTACTTTACTTCGTCGCGTATCGCTCGATTTAGCTGGCATCCCGCCGACGCTGGAAGAGCTTGATGCGTTTCTGGCCGATGCATCTCCGCAGGCTTATGAGAAAGTTGTCGACCGGCTGCTGGCTTCGCCGCGATATGGCGAGCGGATGGCGCTCGCGTGGCTGGACGCGGCACGATATGCCGACACCAACGGTTACAACAACGATGAAGACCGCACAATGTGGCCGTGGCGGGATTGGGTGATCGACGCGTTCAATCGCAACATGCCGTACGATCGCTTTATCGTCGAGCAACTTGCCGGCGATCTGCTGCCCGATGCGACGATGTCGCAAAATGTTGCGACGGCGTTTCTTCGCAATCAGGGCCACAACACCGAGGGCGGCATCATTCAGGAGGAATATCGCGTCGAGTATGTCGCCGACCGCGTTCACACGACGGCGACGGTTTTCCTGGGCCTCTCGATGCAGTGCGCCCGCTGCCACGATCACAAGTTCGATCCGATCTCGCAGAGGGAGTACTACCAATTTTACGCGTTCTTCAACACGATCGACGAGAAGCAGGCCAGCTACGTGAAATTCGTGGCGGCCGAGCCGTTTATGCGCGTGCCGTCGCCGCAGCAAAAGGCGCGGCTCGAGGAGCTTGAAGAAACGCTGACCGATCTGCGAAAACACTTGGCCGCACTGGAATCCGATCCGGAGATGGAGCGCGGGCTGAATTGGAAGATCGTTGAAGCGATGCTGAAGAAGTCGCAGCTCGAAAGCGAGCTCCCCGCGGTCATGATCATGCGTGAAATGCCAAAGCCGCGCGAGACATTCATCTTGAAGCGGGGGCAGTACGACAAGCCGGATGAGAAAGTGTCGGCGGATGTGCCGGCGTTTCTGCCGCCGCTGCCCGCCGATGCGCCGAAGAATCGTCTGGCGCTGGCGCGCTGGCTGGTGGATCCGGCCAACCCGCTCACCGCGCGCGTCGCCGTCAACCGCTGGTGGCAGCAGACTTTTGGGACGGGCCTCGTCCGCACAGTCGAAGATTTCGGAATGACCGGCGAAAGCCCGAGCCATCCGGAGTTATTGGATTTTCTAGCAACACAATTAATCGCAAGCGGCTGGGACGTGAAGGCGATGCAGAAGCTGATGGTCATGTCCGCGACGTATCGCCAATCCTCGCGCATGCGGCCGGAGCTGGAAGCGCGCGATCCGGAGAATCTCCTGCTCGCCCGCGGCGGGCGATACCGACTCTCGGCCGAAGTCGTGCGCGATAACGCGCTGGCCATCAGCGGCCTGCTGCGTGAGCACGTCGGCGGCCCGAGCGTGAAGCCGTATCAGCCCGACGGGTTGTGGGAAGATGTCACGGTCAATCGCGCAGGACATTATGTCGCCGACACGGGAGACGGCTTATATCGCCGCAGTCTCTACACGTTCTGGAAGCGCACCTGTCCACCGCCCGCGCTGGCGTCGTTTGATGCGCCCAATCGCGAGGTCTGCGTCGCCCGCCGGGCCCGCACCAATACGCCGCTGCAGGCGCTGATCCTCCTCAATGACACAACCTATGTTGAAGCCGCGCGGAAGCTGGCGGAGCGCGTGATGGCATCGGATTCGAGTTCGATGGGGCGATTGACGAATGCGTTTCGCATGACGGTTGCCAGAGAGCCGCGCGACGAAGAGAGGCAGATTTTGCTGGAGATGTACGATTCCTCTTTGGCGCGCTTCGCTCAAAAGCCGGCGGAGGTGGAGAAGCTTCTGAAGGTCGGCCGCGCAGCGCGGGATGGATCGAAAGATCAGAAGGAACTCGCGGCGTGGACGGTAGTTTGCAGCACGCTGCTGAATATGGATGAGACGATTTCAAGGAGGTAGCGGCAGTATTAGAACCCTCTCCCCTGTACTTAGGGGAAGAGGGCAGGGTGAGGGGACAGCGATGCGCGAATGAGCGTACTTCGCCAATCGGCGCACCGGTCCCCTCACCCCAACCCTCTCCCCTGAGTACAGGGGAGAGGGAGAACGCGCGGCCGGATAAGTCCGGTAGTTTTGCGTAGAGTGTGCTTTAGCACACGCGGAACGTTCAATGGGTGGACAACCGTCCGCGTGCGCGAAAGCGCACCCTACGAACTGAGTACAGGCGAGAGGGAGAACGCGCGGCGGGATAAATCCCGCCCTACGCGAAGCCGCCCGATGTAGGGCGGGATTTATCCCGCCGTCTTCGTGTGGTGGTCGCGTGAGACGGACGGTTTTTGTTTCACTGGCAAAACGTGAGAATCATGCATAGTCCCCTCGACATTCGATGTGCCCAACTCACTCGCCGCCATTTCTTCGGTCGAAGCGCCTCGGCGATCGGAGCAGCCGCGCTGGCTTCATTGCTTCCTTCGCTCGTGCGCGCCGATGAAGCCGCGCCGGGCATTCCGCATTTTGCGCCAAAGGCCAAGCGCGTGATTTATCTCTTTCAATCCGGCGGGCCGTCGCAGCTTGAGCTGTTTGATTACAAGCCGCGTTTGCCGGAGCTTCATGGGACGGAGCTGCCGGATTCCATTCGTCAGGGGCAGCGCCTGACGGGCATGACCTCGAGCCAGAAGAGTTTTCCGGTGATCGCGCCGCGATTCAAGTTCGCCCAGCATGGCAAATCCGGCGCATGGCTCAGCGAATTGCTGCCGCACACGGCAGCGATGGTGGATGACATCTGCATCCTCCGCGCGATGAACACCGAAGCGATCAACCACGATCCGGCGATTACCTACATCCAGACCGGCTCGCAGCAGCCCGGCCGCCCGTCGTTTGGGTCGTGGATCAGCTATGGCCTGGGCAGCGAGGCCCGGGAACTGCCGGCGTTTGTCGTGATGATCTCGCACGGCAGCGGCAAGGATTCCAACCAGGGCCTGCTCGATCGCCTGTGGGGCAGCGGCTTTCTCCCTTCGAGCCATCAAGGCGTGAAGCTGCGCAGCGGGCGCGATCCGGTGCTTTATCTGTCCGATCCTCCCGGCATCGATCGAGCGCAACGCCGCGCAATGCTTGATGGATTGGAGAAGCTCAATCATCTTCAGCGCCAGCAGGATGGGGACCCGGAGATCGACGCCCGCATCGCACAATACGAGATGGCGTTCCGCATGCAGGCCTCTGTGCCCGAGCTGACCGATCTATCGAGGGAGCCAGCGGCGATGTTTGAGATGTACGGCCCCGATTCCCGCCGGCCCGGCAGCTTTGCCGCCAATTGTTTGCTCGCGCGGCGACTGGTCGAGCGCGGCGTGCGCTTCGTCCAGCTTTATCATCGCGGGTGGGATCTGCACGGCGGCCTGCCGACCAATATTCCAAAGCAGTGCCACGATGTTGATCAGCCGCAGGCGGCGCTCATTGCCGATCTCAAGCGGCGCGGCCTGCTCGATGAAACGCTGGTGATCTGGGGCGGCGAATTTGGCCGCACGGTTTACGCGCAAGGCGCGAATCAAAAGGACTATGGCCGCGATCATCATGGCCGCTGTTTCACTATGTGGTGCGCCGGCGGCGGCATCAAGCCCGGCACCGTCTTCGGCGAAACCGACGACTACGGCTACAACATCGTCCGCGACGGCGTCCACATCCACGACCTCAACGCCACGCTGCTGCATTGCCTCGGCATCGACCACAAACGCCTGACGTTCCCATATCAGGGCCGGGATTTTCGGCTGACGGATGTGCATGGGGAAATCGTCAGGGCGATTCTCGCATGAGCGCGCGAGGTGAATTGCAGCGCCGGGAGATCCGGGGCGGCGCGGCGACTGCGTCGGACCGCGAAGCCCACGTCACTAGCGCCGACTCTGCCCCGGCGTGAACAACTGATTGCGCCTTTGAGCGCGAGCTGCGCCGATCCGCGCCACCCACGCCCGGTCAGAGCGGCGCCACTAGACTCATTTCGCCGCGCGATCCGATCGCCGCGCCGGCCGGGATTCTTGGAGCGCATGTCGGCGCCCGGGTGCCCAACCAAGATTTAATCCCTTGACCTTTCCCCCTCGTTTTCCGAAATTATTTCCAATCCAGGACTGGTTGACATTTCACCATGTTGGGGATCGACATATGAGCAGCCGAATAATCGAACGGCGGATTGCAGTCGGTTTCGTCTTGCTGATCGCGGGTGTCGTGGCACTCTCGTGCCCCTGGCCAACGACAGTGCATGCCCAAGCCGGGACTCCGCCGCCGGCGCCATTAGTCGATGGCCAAAAGGTTGAGGTCCGCGAGGGCGACGCCTGGTCGGCGGCGACGATCGTCAAGCATGAAGGCCGGCGCTATTTCATTCATTACGAAGGCGCGGACGCCTCGGCGGATGAATGGGTGACGACCGATCGCATTCGGATGCCTGGCGCAAGCCCAGCGACCAAGCCCGGAGCGGCGCCGGCCACGGGAGCGGCGCCAGCCAGGGGTGCCGCGCCCAAAGCGACTGTATGGAACACGGGTCAGAAGGTCGAAGTGAAGTGGGGCGGCTTATGGCGCCAGGCGTCGATCCTCAATCGTCGTGGCGAATGGTATCTGGTCTCCTACGACCAGCGCGGCACCAGCCGCGAGTGGGCGGAGCCGTGGAGAATTCGGGCGGTGGGATCGACGGAGGATAACATCGGCTATGCCAAGCCCAACATGCTGTCCAAGCCGACCGATCCTCCTCCGACGCCGCAGCCTGGGCCGCCGACTGAACCGATCGGCGCGCGGCGTGGCTCGCGCGGGGGCGCGGGCGTAACAAACGATCCGGTCGATTCGACTCCCGCGGAGATGCCGGCCGAGCTGAAGCCGATCCCCGCCGATCGCGCCAGCGCGCGCACCGAAGCGTTCAGCGGCGCGGTTGGCACCGCGCATATCGCGCCCGACGCCGAGGCGCGGCCTGCAAAGGAGCTCACAACCCGCGGCATTGGCCTGGCATCGGCGTCGCCGGATGTTCACGGCGTCTTCTTCTCTTCGCCGCAAAGCGCAATCGCCGCAGTCTGCTTCGGCGTGCCAAGATCCTCCAAAACCACGCAGGTGCAGCGCATCGATCTGGTCACCGGCAAGTCGCTGGGCACCAGCAAATTTCAGACATCCATCGAAGGCTACGCCCTGAGCCCCGACGGCAAGCTGCTGCTGGCCCGCAACAGTTTCTCCCGCAATCAGCTCGACGTATGGGACATCAGCGACTCCGGCGGCTCCGCCAAGCACATCGTCAGCTTTGTGCCGCATGAGACGGGCCCGGGCGATATCCGTTGGATGCGATTCCTGGATAACGAGCATCTGCTCACGCAGGACACGCAGGGCACCATCGCGATGTGGGAATTCCGCACGGCAAAGCTCGTCTGGTCCGGCGGCGCGCATCCGAATGTCACGCCGACAATCAGCCCCAGCGGGCGCTATATTGCAATCGGAGAAGGAAACAGCGAAATCGTCATTGCCGATGCGCGCGATGGAAGGCCGCTGGGAAAACTTGCCGCCGATCCGGCGCCGCAGTGGGTTCTGTCATTCAAGCCGGACGGCAAGCAGCTTGCCGGCATCGGCGGAGAATCGTTCTGCGCCTGGGACCTGAGCAACGGCAAGCTCGCCGCGCAGGTCACCGTGCTGGGCATGGGCGGAAAGTCGATCGACTGGGTCGATGAGGGCTTCGCGTTGGTCGATTACAGCCGTCTGGTTTCGCTGGAGAAGAAGCTGATGGTTTGGACGTATGAGCAAGCCGCCACGGGCGTCGGCTCAAGCCGCGCGGGGGCATTCGCCGGGCGATATTGGTACACGACGGCCGCCTCGCAAGCGGCGGCGGCGCTGGTGCCGATCGAGCTGCCCGACCCCGCCGCCCGGGAGGCGGCCGCCGCCGTGGATGTTGAGCATGAATTTGCCATCCATCCCGGAATGAAGGTGAGCCTCGACGTAAGACTAAGCGGCGACGCCCGGCAAAAAGTCTACGACTCGTTGAAAAAACGCCTCGCCGACAACGGCCTGACCATCGCCGACGGCCAGCCGATGAAGGTCGTCGCCTACACCGAGAACGGCGAAGAGCACCAGATGGAATACCGCTCCTTTGGCTTCAACCGCGGCGGCCCAGGCCTCACCAAAATGAACGTGCGCGATATCAAAAACATCCTGGCCATTCAAACGCAGGATGGAAAATCGATCTGGGAGCGCCAGTCCGTCGTCACCGCTCCGTTCGGGATGACCCTCAAGCAAGGCCAAACCATCGAGCAGGCGGTCGCCGAGCATATGGTGCCCAACGCCGGCTTCTTCCAATCGCTGAACATCCCCGCGTATCTGCCAAGATCCAAGAACGGATTGGGAACATCAAAGCTGACGATCACCGGCGCGCAAGCCACGGCGGGTGGATAAATTCTTTCGGGCAAGCTTGCGACGGAAATGCGCTCCCGAAGATCCGGGGCGGCGCGGCGATTGCGCCGGACGGTAACGCGGCGCCATTCGCGCCGACTCTGCCCCGGCGTGGATAAAGCGTCACGCATTCGGGCGCGTTGCAGCGCCGACCGACACAATCCACGCCCGGTCAGAGCGGCGCGAACAAATCCGTTTCGCCGCGCGATCCAATCGCCGCGCCGGCCGGGATCTCCTAGCGCGAATTCCCCGGGCATCTTCCGGGAAAAGAACCGCCTTGACCTTCCGTTTACCAACTGCCTGCGTTGTGGCACGGCGCGTGGTGCCGAGGCTTCAAGTGGTCAGATTGCCGACCCTGGAATGTTGCCTCCGCACTCGGGGCAACTGCCGGCGCTGGCGCGAAGGTTGTACCCGCACCCCGTGCACAAACGTGAAAACGATTTGTCGGTCAGAGCCTCCCGCAGGAAAACATCAAGCGTAGGGTAGGCTCGCATTGGCACTCGGATCTTGCGACCCGGCTGAGCCGTGGATCCCAGTATCCACCATTTGCCCGATCGATGCTGACGAATCCAGATCGACTCATCGCCGTCGGGGATTTTGAACTTCGCGGTTGGAGCCCCCCGCAGAACGATCGTGTCGCCATCAACTGATATGCGGGCGTTCTTGTACAAAAATGTCCACAGCGCGCTCATGATGATTACGCAAAGTAGCAAAACGACAATGCCGAAGAGCACGCGGAATATCACCAACTGGAGAATGGAACGGGAGCCCCCGCTTGCATTGCTTAGATCGGATAGCAGATCGACGATAAAGATGCCGGTAGACGCGGCGATGGCACTCAGCGTCAAATTTCGGCGCATCATCCGCCTGTAACTGTCGGCGATTTCCAACTCGGCGATCACCATTGTGTCCAGTTTACCCTGTTGGTCTTGCCTGACGAGCATCAGCGTTGAAGCTGATCAACGTTGTCCATCAACATGCACCCTGGCAAGTGACACAACAGCGGCGATGAAATGTCGGTTATAATAAGCGCGGGCCATGCTTCCTCCGCGACACGCGCGAGAGGGTTAGGGGAAGAATAACGCCTGGTGATATCATGCCGATCCTGCTGTTCATTCCCGCCATGCTCGTGATCCTTGCGGCCGTCATATACGGCGCCTACACCGTCAGGCGGCGGCGAGCGCTCACCCGGCAGCGCGGATTCCCGGTGGAACCGCGGCCGACCAAAGAGTGACGATGATTAGGTGGAGTAATTTCGCGTGCCGATCGTGGCGGGATATGATCCAGCAACGGAACGCGTGATGGTCAAAAGATCGGCCCGCTTCTCCCATCTTGCCGGGTCGCGTTGTCCAGCTACAATTGCACTCGAGGTAAAAGTATGGCGGATGCAATCGCGGACAGAATTGAAGTGGATGCCAACCGCTGCCATGGTAAGCCTGTAATCGCCGGTACCCGGGTTCTCGTGCGAACTGTGTTGGGATCCTTATCTGCCGGCGACAGTCATCAGCGCATCGCCGAAGCCTACGGGATCACTGAGCAGGACATCCGCGCGGCAATCGCATTCGCAAACCAATTGGTTGCCGATTGGGACTACGTCCCAGTTCGGGGATGAGCCGTGCAGTTTCTGATCGACGCCTGCCTGCCGCGCGACTTCACTCCGCTACTTGCGTCATTTGGGCATATCTCGATTGATGTTCGAGACATCGGCATGGGCCGGGCCGATGACCCCGATATCGCGGCTCATGCGCTCGCTCATCAACTCTGCCTCCTCACGGAAGATTGGGGTTTTGCCGACATCAGACGCTATCCGCCGACCAGTTACCATGGGATAGTCGTTATCGAGACGGCCGACAATGGCATCGACCAAAAGTTGGCCGCGCTTGGCAACCTATTGGAGCGAGACGACATTGTCTCTGCCTTGCCAGGCCGGCTGGCTGTAGTCACGCCAACGAGAATTCGTCTGCGGCCGCCGTTGTAGCGGTGTACATATCGCCTGCGAAAGAATGGGTGACCCTGCAGGCCGTGATATCTGACTGACGGGTGTAGATAGTAAGGTCGTCAAGATTGCCTTTACGTGATATGGTGCTGCAGAGGAACGCGTCATGGCCAAGACATCGAAACGATCCACAACCTCCACCAAAGCCCCGCGTACTCGGGCGCCCAAGCGCAAGACTCTTGCCGAACTGAATGCGTGGCTCAACGCAAACTATGATGGGGTCATTAAAGCCGCTCGCAAAAACTGCATGCAACTGACGGGCAAACCGACCTTCGGCGGGGGCGGCCGGCGACGCAAAAGCGCATAACGATTTCTCACGTGGAAGCACGCCGCATCCGGCAGGGCGACATCTTCTGGCTGGATGATTGTCGTCCGCTTCACGGCGACCTGGCCAAACGCCGCCCGGTGGTTGTTCTCAGTCCCGACGATTCCATCTCCAAGCAGCCCGACGTTCTCGTTGTCGCCTGCACGTCAACGGTTTATCCGTCGAACAAGACTGCGATCGAGCTTCCAAGCCGCGAACGAACACCTCAAACGCGGACTGGCTTGAATCGCCGCACCTGGGCCGTCCCGGAGTGGTTAGTCACCGTGGAAAGTAATCTGCTTGTGGATCGCGCTGGTCGAATAACGGGCGCAACGCTGCGCCGGCTGCTAGAGGCAGTCACAAAGACGCGGCAGTAACACATGAGCCGCCGTAGAGTAAAGGCGTCGTGACATCGTGCCGATCCTGCTGTTCATTCCCGCCATGCTCGTCACCGTTGCGGCTGTCGCATACGGTGCCTACACCGTCAGGCGGCGGCGAGCGCTCACCCGGCAGCGCGGATTCCCGGTGGAACCGAGGGAGAGCGACGAGTAACTACCGGAAATAGCAGTCCTCAGGTCATCTTTCGTCTTACCGGTATTGCCCGTTCGACTTGTCACCCATTCCGGTTTTGCCGCATTCCGGACATCGATCTGCCGACGCGCGCATATCGTAGCCGCAATTCTGGCAGAAGCCGGCGGGGTGGCGTCGACCCAGGATCGCAACGCCGGACAAGCCCGCCGTCATCAGGAAGAGAGTCACGAAGCTCCAATCGGGGAGATTGACAGAGGTTTCGACCACATGCCCCATCGAGCCGCCGGTAAATCGATTGACAATAGTGTCGTCGTCATAAAAAAACTCGAAGCCCCCGTGACTCCACGTGTGGGAGCTGCGATTTCTCGTTGGATAGAATCGGAAGGATATCGCGCCATTGTAATTGTATCCGTACCCGGCTGGATCGGACTCAAACGAGAAGCCGGCTTGCTGCTGGGAAAATGTGTCGGCATCCATGTACATCGCCTCACGCCACCAACAGAGCGCGCCGGACGCGGACTCAATCCTCCAATGAATGCGTGATCTTGCGGTGAAGCTGCCGTGACTGAGGACGTCTGACATATGACGGCTGCGAATCCAAATGGCCGTGGTCGATGCGCTTGCGGCGAGCGATAGGATCAGCAGCAATCGCAGTTTGTTGGGCCTCGCGCGTTTCACTGAGATTATCCTAGCCGACCGCAAGCGTGGACAGTCATATCGCGCCCGACGGGAATGAGCGTATCGAATGCGCGCCAGGAGATCCTAGGCGGCGCGGCGATTGCGCCGGACAGTTGAACATGCGATATCCGCGCCGGCTCTGCCCCGGCGTGGGTAAAGGGTCAGGCGCATTTGAGCAATTGCATCCCACGCCCGGGCAGAGCCGGCGCAAGGCGACCCATTTCGCCGTTTACTTCAACCGCCGCGCCGCCCGGGATTCTCCGTACGCGATTTCTGCACATTCGATTTCACTTAGGCCGGCTTCTCCCATCCTGCTGAATCTGCCGCAACATCGCGCGAAGCTCGACGATCTTCTCCGGATGCTGCGCGGCGACATTCTGGTTTTCGCTTACGTCTGTCGCAAGATCGAACAGCAGCGGCCCAGTGGAAAGATCCTTGATCCCGTTAAACACCTCGGCGTGATTGGTCGCGTTGCCGGCGAACTGGACCAGCTTCCAATTGCCGATGCGAACGGCAAACGGGCCTTGAACTCCGCCATTGTTCATGATCAGGCTTTCGCGCACGGGTTTATCGTGCGGCGTGCCGAGCATCGCGGGCAGAGCGTTGAGGCTATCGGGCGCGGCATCCTTATCGAGCGGCTGGCCGAGCAGCGCGGCGAAGCTGGCCTCCATGTCGATTTGCGCGAAAAGCTCCGCCGACTCGGTCGCGGGTTTTACGATGCCGGGGTAGCGAATGATGAAGGGGACGCGGTTGCCGCCCTCGAGGATGGTGCCTTTGTGGCCGCGGAGGACGCCGTTGCATTTGTGATCGAGGCTGCCGAAGTCATCGTAGCCGTCGTCCATGATGCCGCCGTTGTCGCTGGTGAAGATGACCAGCGTGTTGTCGGCAATCTTGAGGCGGTCGAGCGTGGCCAGCAGATCGCCGACGGCGCTATCGAGTTCGACGATGGCGTCGCCGCGCGTGCCGCACTGGCTCTTCCCACGAAACCGCGCCGCCGGCACGCGCGGCACATGAATGTCGTGCGTCGCAAAATATAGAAAAAATGGCTTATCCTTGCTCCGCTCGATGAACGCAACGCCCTTCTTCACCAGCGTATCGCACATGCTTTCATCGACCCAGCGGGCGGAGTTGCCGCCGCTCATGTAGCCGATGCGGCTGATGCCGTTCACGATCGTCTGATCGTGCCCATGCGTCGGCTTCAGCGTCAGCATCTCCGGATGTTCCTGGCCCGTCGGGTCGTTGCCGATCTTTGCTTTATAGCTGACCTTCACCGGATCCTTCGGATCAAGCCCGACGATGCGATGGTCTTCGACAAAAACGCAAGGCACCCGATCTCCGGTGGCGGGATAATAAAACCCGTAATCAAATCCGACTTCCAGCGGCCCCGGTTTGATGTCGCCGTTCCAGTCGATCCCATCGCGCTCGCCGAGGCCCAGATGCCATTTGCCGACGATGCCAGTCGTGTAACCGGCGCGCCCAAACGTCGCCGGCAAGGTCTGCGACCCCGGCACAATGCTCAGCACCGCATCACCCGGCAGAATCGAAGACCCCGGCTGATGCCGCCACGCATAGCGCCCGGTGATCAGCGCATATCGCGTCGGCGTGCAGGTGGAAGCCGTCGTATGGAAATCCGTAAAGCGGCACCCCTGCGAAGCCAACCGATCAAGATTCGGCGTCTGCACCAGCTTCGCGCCATAACAACTCAAGTCTCCATAGCCGATGTCATCGGCGAGGATGAACAGGACGTTGGGCTTGCGAGATTGCGCGGCAGGTTGCTGCGCGGAGACGCGATCGGCCGCGATTGCGATGACGAGAATGCAAATCAGCTGCAAAGGAAATCGAAGTGTGTGGATGTGCATCTATGCCGCTCCATGAGGCAAAGGAAATGAACGATCAGAGCCTAGAATTATGCCACCGCGCTGGAGGTCGCGATAGATGGAAGACGCGGATACGGAAAACCTCAGCGACGTGCAGGCGGAACTGGCCGCGGCCGGACTGGCGCCGGAAGTGGTTGCGAAGCTGTGCATTGTCGAATCGGGCTGGTATTCGCGATTGCCATACCTGATGACTCCGAGCGGTGCCGCCGCCATCGACACCTGGCG
>DATBDZ010000368.1:0-6154 GCA_036276235.1 Humisphaera sp.
TACACCCACCCTACATGGAGTCACGCCGTCGTGAGTTTTCCCGCGCTTCATCCCGGGTCGTTTCGACACATTGTCTTCCCGGAATTGGCGCGCCGCGTTACGCCGATCGATTTTTCCGCACTCGATCAGATTTCCACGCAACTCAATGGAAGCGATGCCATCGGATCGGCGGAGGACTTGGAGATTCTGGGCTGGATTCTCCGCCAGGGGGGGTTGAACAGCGAAGACTATAAGCCCGAAACGCTGGTGCGTCGCGCGCCCGCCTGCCTGCGAACACTTCGGGTCGGATCGATGCGCGAAGCAAAGGTGCTGCTTGAGCGCAAGCGGCAGCTGATCACGACGGCCATCAACGCGCTATTGATTGGCGTGACCGGGTTTTTCCGCGATGAGCCGGTGTTTAGCGCGCTGTCGCGAACGACACTGCCCGAGTTGACGCGCCGGTGCCCAGCGCCGCGCATCTGGAGCATCGGCTGCTCGGATGGCGCGGAGCTATATTCGGTGGCGATGATCCTGGCGGATATCGGAAAACTTCATCGTTGCGAGCTGCTGGGAACCGACTGCCGCGCCGATGCCATCGCGCAGGCAGCGGAGGGGATATTTGAGGAGGGAGCGCTCAAGGGACTTTCGCCGCATCTGCTGGCCCGATATTTCAGAAACAGCGGCGGCACCTGGCGAGTGGACGGGGGGCTGCGCGCGATGGTTCGCTGGCGCGTCTCGAATATTCTCCGTATCTGCGAGCCCATGGGCTGGGATATGATCCTGTGCCGCAATCTGGCGATCTATCTGCGGCCGACGATCGCCGATTACCTGTGGCATGTGCTTGTTGCCGCGCTTTTGCCCGGCGGGTATCTGGTGCTGGGCAAGGCCGAGCGCCCACCGCGTTCCGTGGCTCTGCGCGAAGTCGCGCCGTGTATATTCAAGCGCTATGGGAGCTGATTTGCTGCAACGGGCCGACTCGCTGACCGCACAACGCCGACCCCCCGAATGGGTGGCGGCAACTGCCGGCGTGGCGATGCTCGCGCTCATGGCGTGGTGGCGGATCGGGTGGGCCGGGCGCTTCAGCCTTCCGATCGGCTACGGCCTGATGGTCGTGTTGATCGCGCTGTTTCGCAGCCGGCGCGTGTTGTGGGGATCCGCCATTGGCTATAGCGCCCTGACGATCTACAAGTTCTTCGTCCTTCACCCCAGCACCGCGCCGACCGCGCCCTTTTCCGTCAATGGCTACGACGCCGGGGCAGGCGTTCTTGTCCTGGTGGACCTGTGGCTGGTCACCGGCGTGGCTCATCTCTGGATCAAGACCCGGGAGGGCCTGGCTCGCCAAAACGTTCAGCTCGTGGGCGTCAACACCGACCTCTCGATCCGCGAGGAGGAGATCGCCCGCCAGAACGAAGAACTTCAATCACAGACCGAAGAGCTCGAGCGCCAAAGCGAGGAATTGCGCCTCAGCAACGACGAGCTGGCGGCGCGCGAGAAGACGCTGCAATCGCTGCTGTCGTTGTCGCGCAGTCTTGCGATGGAGACGACGCGTGATGCCGCGCTCAGCCGCATCTGCCAGACGCTGGGCGATCTGCTCGACGGGCAGAAGATCGGGTCGGCTGTCCTGGAATTTCGCGAGGATCAGCTTCACGTGCGCTGCCATCATGGTTTTGGCCCGGAAGGATTGGCGGCCGAGGCCATTCCAAAATCCAGATCATTTGCGGCGTTGGTGATCGCGCGCGACCACACCGGATATCTGGATGACATCACCCGCCGGCCCGACCTGGAATTGCCGCAGCCCAAAAACGGTGAGCAGTTTGTGGCGGTGCTGGCTACGCCGCTGCGCGTCGCGGGCAAACCCGTTGGCACGCTGGAGGTGTATGCCACCAGGCCGATGGTTTGGACCGATGACCAAATCGGCTTGATCGAGTCGTTGGCGGCGCAGACGTCGATCAGCATCGAGTCGGCCGAGATGTTTGAGACCATCAGCCGTGAGCGCCAGCGGTTTGAAACGGTGCTGCGGACGATTCCATTTGGCGTCGCGGTGGCCAATGCGCAGTGTACGGACATTCGCTTCAATCCCGCGGGGGCGGCAATCCTCGGCGTCCCCCCGGAAGAGAATATCGCGCCGGAATTGCGGCGTCGGGCGTGGGCCGTCTTCCAGCAGGGACAGCCGCTGCCGCCCGAGCAGGCGCCCATCATGCGTGCCTGTATCGAGGGGCGTGAGATTCTCGCGCAGGAAGTCGAGGTGGTGCTACGGGGGACGCAGCGCATTTCGCTGCTGGTCAACGCGCGGCCCATCCTCAATGCGCAGGGAGTCGTGATGGGCGCCGTGTCGGCGTTCATCGATATTTCCGCCCAAAAGGACCTGCAGCGCGAGCTGGACGCCCGGCGGCGCGAGGCCGAGGAAGCCAGCGTCCGCAAGACGCATTTCCTGGCGGCCGTGAGCCACGATATCCGGACTCCCGCGAATGCCATCAGCCTCCTGGCCGAGCTGACCCGCCGCACCGCGGCCAACCCGGCGATGGTGAATGAAGTGCCGCAGCTCGCCGCCGAGCTGCATGCCAGCGCGCTGGCGTTGGTCAATCTGCTCAGTGATGTTTTGGATGTCGCCCGTTTTGATGCCGGCCGCATCGAGCTGCAGGAATCGGAGTTTGATCTCGTCGATCTGCTGCAAGACGAGGTGCGGCAGATGGGTCCATTGGCTCGCGAGAAGGGGTTGGAGCTCATCTGCCAGACGCCGAGCCAGAAGCTGCGCCTGCGCGCCGATCGGATCAAGCTCGCCCGAGTCCTGGGCAATCTGATCGGCAACTCGATCAAATTCACCGACCAAGGTTCGATCCGCCTCGAGGCATCCCCGTCAACTGACGGCGGCATGGAAATCCGGGTCATCGACACCGGCATCGGCATCGCCCCCGAGCATCAGCGGCACATTTTCGACGAGTTCTTCCAACTACGAAATCCCGAGCGCGACCGCAACAAGGGAACAGGCCTGGGCCTGACGATCTGCAAGCGACTGGTGGATGCGATGGGGGGGCAGATTATCGTGGAAAGCCAGATCGGGAAGGGGAGCAAATTTACGATATCGCTGCCGGCGACATCCGTTGCGCCGGTTTAATCCCCTTCTACTCCGCCGGCGCTTCCGCGTTTTCATCCCCATTCACGAGAAAAACCGAATTCTTCCCCGCCTGCTTGGCGCGGAACATGAGGTACTCATCCGCGGCTTTGATCAGGCCGGCCGTGTCTGAGGCATCGTAGGGATAGACGGCCAATCCGCCGCTCACGCTCAAGCGCCCGCGGCCGCTTTGGCCCAGGCCGGTGAAATCGTCGCTGGCCATCAATCGCTGGAATCGTTCAAAGACTTTCACCGGCGTTTGCGGGGGACGCGAAGCGCCAACCGGCTTGGTCGAATCCAGCGGCTGGCGCGGGCCTTCCTTGTCCCAGAAGACGACTGCAAATTCGTCGCCGCCGATTCGCGCGACCAGGTCATGCTCGCGGCAGCAGCGGCGCATCAGCTTTGCCGTCTGGCGCAAAATCTCGTCGCCGACGGCATGGCCGAACTGGTCGTTGTATTTCTTGAAGTCGTCGATATCGAATAAGAGCAGCGTCACCGGAAAGCGCATCGCCTGGGCTTTCTCGATGATGCGCGACAGGAAATGGCGGAAATAGCGGGCATTGTACAGGCCCGTCAGCTCGTCGGTGATCGCAAGTTTTTGCAGGCGATTGTGCCGCTCCTGCAGGCTGGCGGTTTTGCCCATCATATGCGCAAGCTGCGTGAGCGCGTGGCGGGCCGCCGCGTCATCCTGCTCCGGCGCGATCAGCAGATAAAGCGTGCCCATCTCCTCTTCGCCAGACCGGACTACATGCGAGAGAACGAGCCGCGCGTCATCCGCCTGCGGGTCCGTCTGCGGGGAAGGCTCCGCCGGCTTGGCAAACTGAAGCTCCATCGCCGGGCCGATGCGCGAGTTGATTTGCCGAATAGCCGCGGCCGTGGCGGCATGCGGATCTTCCAGCAGCGCATCCAGAAAAATCTCCGCCAGCGGCAATTGCGTCAGTGATTCCAGCGCGGGTGGCGCGGGCTGCGCGCGATCGTCCGCGGGCAGCGCTACAGGCGGATGCGTCAGCCGCAACGGTGGGTTGCCGAACATCTGCTGCAGCTCGTCGCTGTTGGCGGGCGTGATGATGTAATCATCGCACCCAAACTCCAGCATCTTGCGGGCGAGCACTTCCAGCGTCGGATGGCCAAAGAGCACGAGCCTGCTGCTGCCGGCTAATGCGCGCAGCGTGCGGACCGCGGCATCCGGCCGGCGTTCGATCGGCTCGACCGCGGCAAGGATCGTTGAATAGCCACTGCCGGCGCGCAGCTCGACGATGCCCTCGAAAATATTGGGAACGCTGACGATCTGAGCTTCCGGCAGCGCGCGAAAGACGGCTTCGTGCACATCATTCTGTGCATCGCCGATCAGAAGCACGCGTTCGTTGTTAAGCCGCACCATGTAATTTGGAAATTCGATTCATTCTTCCGACTGATGCGATTCTGCGGGGTCGGCCGGCGAATCCGGATGATCGTCCAGCAATGCCCGAAGTTCTTCAGCGGACAACACCGGATCTCCCAGATGCGTGTCGAAATCCGCATCGGTCGATCGCGATTGCTCCACCGAGTCCCCATCCGCAAGCGTTACTTTTGCCGACGTCGGCATTGCTTCATTTTCACCGTGAGCCGTTTCTGACTCCGACTTCGCAGCCGCTGAAAGCCCCGAAGCGACGGCAATGCTCCGATGCAGCCCATCCTCCGCAAGCAGCCCATCGGCCCCCAGCCGCATCGCTTCCGCCAGCGCCGCCTGGCGGCCGTCGGTCTGGGTCAGCCATACATCAATATGATTAAATCGGTGTTTGACGGTCCTGATGATCGCCAACTCTTCGCGATATAGGCCGGCAAGGCTCAAAACCAGGCCGCTGTAAGATTCGGGTTTGGCGGCCAGCTCGGCCATGGCGGAATAGGGGTCGTCCGATTCGCTGCATTCAAAGCCCAGCGCCCGCATCGTTTCGACCGGCTGCGCGCGGGACATCGAATGCCCCACGATCAGCATGCGGCCGGGCGGACGTGTGACTGGAAGGCTTACCGCGGACATCCCGCTCCGATCGTGCGACCCTGGTGATGGTTCCCCAACCCCTTGCATCATAGCCCACGCCTGCGCGGTTGCCAACGTCGTCTTGACACCCCCCGGCGGCTTTCCTATCGTGCGGGACTTGAGCGAATTTCCCCCTACTAACACGGAGAAGTAATCATGTCCCTGAAGGTTGCGATCAACGGCTTCGGCCGCATCGGTCGGCTCGTTTTCCGCGCCGGCCTCGAAAACCCCAATATCGAGTTCGTCGGCGTCAATGACCTGGTGCCCGCCGACAATCTGGCCTATCTGTTGCGTCATGATTCGACTCACGGCAAGTTCAAGGGCACCGTCGAAGCGAAGGAAGACGGAATCGTTGTAAACGGTAAGTTCGTTAAATGTGTTTCGGTCAGAAACCCGGCGGAACTTCCGTGGGGCCAGCTCGAAGCGCAATACGTCGTCGAATCGACCGGTTTGTTCACCGATCTGGCCGGCGCTGAAAACCATCTGAAGGCCGGCGGCAAGCGCGTGATCATCTCCGCGCCGACCAAGGCCAAGGATGAAGAAATCCCCACGCTGGTCATGGGCGTGAACCACACCAAGTATGACCCGGCGAAGCACAAGATCGTCTCCAACGCCTCTTGCACCACCAACTGCCTGGCTCCGGTAGCGAAGGTGATCAACGACAACTTCGGCCTGGCTGAAGGATTGATGACCACGATCCACGCGGCCACCGCGACGCAGCCCACGGTTGACGGTCCCAGCAAGAAAGACTGGCGCGGCGGGCGCGGCGCTTACCAGAACATCATTCCCGCCAGCACCGGCGCCGCCAAGGCCGTCGCGCTCGCGATGCCCGAGCTGAAGGGCAAGCTGACAGGCATGGCCTTCCGCGTGCCGGTGGCCGACGTGTCGGCGGTTGATCTCACCTTCAAGACCGCCAAGGCCACCACCTACAAGGACATCTGTGCCGCCATGAAGGCTGCCTCTGAAGGGCCGCTGAAGGGCTTTCTGGGTTACACCGATGAGGAGGTCGTCTCCAGCGACTTCATTCACGACGCCAGGTCGAGCAT
>DATBDZ010000369.1:0-19191 GCA_036276235.1 Humisphaera sp.
CATATCGATCCGGCACGGCAGCGATAAAGGCGTCGAGGCGCGCAACTGACGACGTCTTCCCCGCCCGCAGTAATTCTCGTCGCACCTCGTAGTCCGCAATTTCGGGCACGACGATTCTGGTTCCATTCGAAAGATGCTCAGCAAGCCAGGCCTTACAAGTATCTGCGCTCGGCACGCCCTTACGTTGCGTCACCAGTGCAAGCGGTCCTGAATCCAGAATGATTGTTGTGATCAAGGAAAGAGCCGTCTATTTGATGTGTGATTCTCGTTGAGCGATTGCTTCAATTCTTCCCAATCCTGCTGGCGTTTTTGTAATTCAGCCGGATCGTCGGTTGCATCCTCGGCGTTCCATTTGGCCAGCAGGTCCAGTGTCGCGCGATCCGGCTCGCGCGGTACGGAGAGATGTTGCTCCAGCAGATCGCGCGCGTAGTCCGCTACATCGATTCCCTTATGCGCAGCTTCACGCCGAAGCTTCTCTTCCAAGTCGGGCGACAGTGAGACAATGAGCGACATTTCAACTCAGATTCTACCACATCCGCAGGTCGTTCTCACGCCTTCAGAATCCCGCGGAACTTCCCCTCATCCATCTGATACCCCGGCAATACCTTCCCCATTGCTTCGGCCGGTACATCCAGATGTTTGCGGCAGATCTCCGCAAACACTGCGCGGAAATCAGTGGTGACGGCAAGATCTCGCTCCTCGAATAGCTTTTCGGGGGCGAGGGTGGGCCAGTCGCCCAAGACCTTGCCGCCGGCGACGTTGCCGCCCAGGGCGAAGAAGCAGGTGCCGTGGCCGTGGTCGGTGCCGCGGTTGCCGTTCTGGCGGGCGGCACGTCCAAACTCGCTCATCGTCAGCAGCATCACATCGCTCATCCGATCGCCCAAATCCTTGTTGAACGCCGCGATGCCGCGCGAAAAATCGTACAGCCGGCCGGCGAGCTGGCCGTTGGCGTTGCCCTGGTTGGCGTGCGTGTCCCACCCGTCCACCTCGACAAACGCCATCTCCAGGCCGACCTGCGCCTTGATGAGCTGCGCCACTTGCATCAGCGAACGCCCGAATAACCCGGCTGGATAATCGACATCTTTCGCCGGCGTGTAACGCGTCGGATCGGCCTGCTTGAGGATGGAGATCGCCTCAAATGATTCGCGGCCCGCGCCGTGCAGCGTGTCGGCGACAGCGCTGTCATACATCCCCTCAAATCCCGCGGCGACATTCGTCTTCCCCTGCCCCGCCACGCCAAACGAATTCAGATCGCGCAGCGCCAGGGCATCGGCATCTCCCTGCAACGTGCGCGGCAGCACAGAACTCATCGCCACCGCGCGAAACGGGCTTAGTTTTGCCTTATCGACTTTTTGCTGTGCCAGCACGCGATTGAGCCAGCCGGTATGAACGCTCTTATCATCCGGCACGCCCGCTTCCATGAAATCCTGCATGTCAAAATGCGAGCGCGAGGCGCTGGGCGACCCGCAGGCGTGCACAATCGCCAGATGCCCCGCCTTGTAGAGCGGGAGCATCGCGCTCATCGCCGGGTGCAGCGCGAAGTATCCATCCAGATCCAGCGCGCCACCTTCAGCGCCCGAGGTCGTGGGCCGATCAATCGCTATCTCCTGGCGATATTTGTAATAAAATGGATCCCCATGCGGGACCACCATCGACATCCCATCCACGGCCCCCCGCTGAAAAATGACAACGAGAACTTTCTTTTGGGCCTGTGCCGATTCAGCGGCCAGCGCAGCCCGCCCCAAAAACGCAAGATCCCAATAAGCCCCCGCGCCAATCGCGGCCAGCGCGATTCCGCCCTGCTTGAGAAATAGTCTGCGATGGATGTTCATGTTTGCTCCGAATAAGTTGTCAGTTGCCAGTTGTCAGTTGTCAGTGGATACAAACACAGAAGCTTCGCATTTACTGACAACTGGCAACTGACAACTGACAGCTTATTTTTCCCCATTCAGCATTTCCGATCACCTTCGCTGAAACTCCGGCGAACCCAGAATCAGCGCCACTGTCTTGGCCACATTCACCGTCTTGCTATCCCCCTCGGGCAGCGCATTCTTCGCCAACGTCTTTGCGGTAGCCGCGCTCATGTCTCCATGTAGCAGGGCCTCGGACAATCGATCCAGCACCGCCTGCGGGTGGTCGGCGTCGATCTTGCCGGCCAGCTCCTTGGGATCCATTTTCACGTCGCTTACCTGCTGCTGCGTGAGGGCCAGCGCGAAATTGAGCCGATCTATCAGCGCGCCGGGGTTGACCCACTTGGTCGATTGCTCCGGATACCCCGTCGGGGCGGCAAACGCGAAGAGCGGCTCGCCCATCTCATACACATGCCAGTTGAGCGATTTCTGCTTTTCCGCCGACAGCTTTTCGGCGCCGAAGCCGAGTGTCGCTCCGCCTTCGGAGACGCCGCGCAGTTTTTTCATGATGGGGAGGAACGGGTCGGTGAATTTGCCGTCGGTGGCACGCACCGCCGACACCGCATATTCAAACGGCGATTTGATCTTCGCCCGATACGCCTGCGGCGAAAAGAATTGCGGGCTGGTGACGATCGCCTCAATCACCTGGCGGATGTCTCCGTCGCTGGCGGTGAAGACCTTCGCGATATTCTCGACCAATTCAGTCGGCGGCTCATCGGAGATGAATCGCTGGCAGAGCTTTCGTGAGACAAACCGCGCGGTGGAGGGATGAGCGGCAAGGATATCCAAAACCTGCTCGCCATCCTTAATGCCGCCGCCGGCGGGGATGATGTGGCCGAGTACCAGTTTTTCGCGGTCATCGTGGCGATTTTTCTGGAACTGGAAGACGCCGCTCCCGTTGTCGCCCCAGCCGCTGAAGCAGCGGGCCACTTCCTGCACGTCTTTCTGCGCGTAGCCGCCGTCCACGCCCAGCGTGTGCAGCTCCATCAGCTCGCGGCCATAGTTTTCATTCGGGCCTTCCTTGTCGGGAATCAGGCCGTCCACCTTCATCCCCAGCTTGTAGCCGACGTACACGTCGATGACGATTTTCTCGAGCTTGCTCCGCTCGCGGGCAACGGAATTCTCCTTGTTATCCAGATAGGACAGCATCGCCGGGCTGTGCGCGCTGGCTCCCAGCAGATCGCGAAACTTGCCCATCGCGTGCGCCCGGACTACCTCGCGATCATCCGTCGGTTTCAGCGAGCGGCAATCATTCTTGCGCACATCAATATTGAAATGATTCGTCCAGAAATCGACCATCACCTCGTTAAGCTGCCGCTCCGACAGGACCGCCCGCATCAGCTTCACTTTCTGCAGCTCGCCGACCACGCGAATCGAATCATGGCTGGCGGCTTCCTGCAAATTCGGAATCGGAGAAGCGGGCTTGGGGGCGGGCTTGGTCGTCGGCTGGTCGTCGGTGTTGTACGCCTTCGGATCGACGCCGTAGCGCAGCTTCATGTCCTTCATCATGCCGGCGTCGCCCATCGCCATCTGCTGGCCGATGAACGCGCGGATATCCGAGAAATAAGCATCCATCAGATACGATGAGCTCATCGCGACGGTGTCATAGCCGGCGATCGCCTTCTCCATCGCCGAATCATCGATCGCTTCCGGATGCAACTGCTGGCGGATGTACGCCTCGGCGCCCATCTTCTCGACGCGCTGCACATCCCCCGGCCGCGCCCCAAAGCCCAGGCGATTGAGCACATGCACGGCTTTCTGATGCTCAGAAATCTGCATCGGCTCATCGCCGGCCCGGGCAGCCAGCGGCGCCAGTGCGATGCAAAAGATGCTGCACATCCTGCCAAACCGAGGCGACGCGTTTTGCGACATGACTTTGCTCCGTTGATGGAGAGAACACTCGACGAAAGGAAAGACGGGCCACAACCGAGATTCTTGCACCAGCCCGCCGCGATAGCCTGCCTATTGTACCGCCGATCCCGGCGATGGGTTACCGGGCCCGCCCGGAAAAGGGCGCCCCCCAGGCTACCAGAAACTCGAAACCCGAAACCTGAAACCCATTACCCGACTTACGTCAATTCCCACCCGGCGACCGTCGCGCGACAGCCGCGCGGCAAAAGCCGCTTTCTGAGCAGCCATCCGGGTGTCGCGCAACACGGCGCAACTATTTCGGCAACATTCGGCCGTGTCGCACGACGAGCGAAAACCGCCGTAAGTCAAATTCTGTCTCTATCAAATTCATGCCGCGCGGTCATCCCTGGCTCGGGCGGCTTGCCCGTGGGTTCGGATAAACGCGGACGAGGCCCACTCGCACATGAAACCTTTTGAATCATTTTACGAATCATTTAGTTGCATTGACTCTGGTTGCACGTTGCATCGCAGGTTTGAACGTTAGCGGCGATTCACAAAGAATTGAGCCGCGGAGATCGCCGAGAGCGCAGAGACGTTTTCGAACTACATACACGTCTCCGCGCTCTTTGGTTCACGGCGGCAAGTTTCGATAGTCAAAACAAAAGCCATACATTATATATAGCATCATAGGGGCGCGGAGCCAGAAACCAGGAGCGGAGCAAATCCGGCAAGCGCACCCTAAACTCGCAACCTTAAGCCCACTTAACTCCTCACTATATAGCAAAAAGTTTACATTTTGTTCCAGAAGTCCTTGCCGCAGCACGAGTTACAAATTATGACCCCATTCCTCGATTTCTCGTCGCGCAAGTGTCTGTCAATTCAGGAATTGCGGCTGTCGTACCAGAGCGAAACGCAACGAAAGTTATAAAAATCCAAAAATCTTCTGGCGGAGCGCAAAGGCCAGTTGCCGAAGGGCTTACAGCAAAAGATTTTTTCGGTGCTCGCGCGTAAACTGCTATGACATCTTGTCCCTACTGCGGCGATGGGCACTTGCGGGCGTTCCGAAGTCCTTCGACCCTCTCGAGCTGTCGCGTCTTCAGAGCCGGGCTTTTCTGTGATCGATCGGGATCATTGCGCCGCAAAGATCGCCGAGAGCGCAGAGACGTTTTCGGACTCCGAACACGTCTCTGCGCTCTTTGCGGCCTCTGTGGCTAATTTCTTCGCGTTTAGGGCAATGGATTCGGATGTTATAATGTTCTCCACAAAGGGAGCAGCAAATGAATCCTATCGCGCGGGCCATCTGCGTCGCCGCCTTGCTGGTGAGCGTTGCTCGCATCTGCGCCGCCGATGGATCGGCGCACGCAAAGCTGCTGATCAACTACCCGGGCGTGATCCGCTGCTATGAGGATGGCCGCGTAGAGTTCCAGGATTGGACACCGGACCCCGGCCCGATGCGATTTCTGGGGGCGAGAAAAGTCGTGGTGTCGAGTACTGCGCAACTTTCGCCGCTGCAACTCAGCCTGATCATCGCGGCCGTTGATGAATATCTGATTCACCCGGCCCCTTTCCTCCACGGCAATCTATCGATAACCGATCAGCCATACACGCTCATCGACGTGCGGCACGGCCAAAAGATACGCCTCACGTGCATCCGGCACGCGCCGGACCCGCCCGCATTGGAGGATTTTCTGCAGACGATTCGCGAGCCGCTGGCGTCGGCGAAGCTGGAGTCCGGCGATCCAAAACGCCGTGACGAAATTCTGGCGGAATTCAAAACGACGGACCCGGCGCTGGCGCGCCCGTTCTTTGGCCGCCCGCGCGATTTGGTGAGCATTCCGAATGACGATCCGGACAAACTGGTTGAGCAGCTTTTCCAGACCACTGCTTTGGGCAGGGGAAAGAGCAACCTTAACCAGTGCCTTATCTTCCTGGCCGCACTTGAGGGCACCTCTCTTGGCGACACCATTTATGCCAGCATCCAAAAGCATCGCGAGGGCCTTTCAGTTGGAGACCAGGTGCAACTGCTGGAAACCGCCTTATACGGTGGATCGCTTAAGGCATTTCCCGAATTTCCAAAGCTCCTCCACAATTCGATGGTAGCTGGCGGCGATGTCGCAACGTTTCCCGACGCGCTGGACAAAACACTTGAAGAGCACTTTGAAGCAGAAGACCTCCCGAATCTTGCCAAGAGAATTGGCGTTGATCAAATCACACCGGCCCGCTCCCTCAAAGCGTGGGATTGGCTCGCCGCGAACTTAAATCAGTTGAAGTTCGATCAGTGGACGCATCGCTTTCACATCGTGGACGCGCGATGAAACGGTTCGTTCGATCGCTGGCCAGCTTCGCCCGTACGTTATTACTCATCGCCGCGTTCGGCGTGCTTGGATGGGCCGCGCGGAGCTATATCTCCCGGGATTCAATCACATCCATCCGGAGATATCTTGTGGGCCGCGACGACATAACCCTTGAGATCAGCGCGGAGACCGAGGCGGGGATTCTGCGCCTGGCGATCGGCCGGCGGGCCGCCACCTGGGATAGCGAGGAATTGGCCACCCTCTACCTCGAAGGAATGCGCCGCTTTGAGCACGTGCCGATGAAGACCTTCGAATGGGAAGCGACAGTGAAGCATCCCCCTGTCCTCGAATTCCCGACCCACTTCAATTGGGGAAGCAACGACTACAGATCGAGAGCGCCCGTCGGCGATCCATCAGCCCGTCCGATCCATATCCAAAGTGGTTTCCTGCACTTGCCGATCTGGCCGATCGCCATTCTGCTCGCAATACCGTCGGCCGTGAGCGCCGTTCGCCATCGTCGGCGACGCCGACGCGTCAGGATCGGTCATTGCGCGGAATGTGGCTACGATCTGCGCGAAACACCGGAGCGCTGCCCCGAATGCGGGACTCCAGCGCCCATTGCGAATTGACATGGCATGTGGAGACGCGATGAAACGGATCGTTCGATCGGTGGCTATCTTCGCCCGTACGCTGTCGCTCATCGCGGCCTTCGGCGTGCTTGGATGGGCCGCGCGAAGCTATATCTGCGACGATTCAATCAGGTCTGTCCGGAGATACGTCGTGGGCCGCGATGATGTAACGCTCTACATCAGCGCGAACACCAGGAATGGAGTATTTGTCGTTACGATGGATCGGCAGGCCCGAGTCTGGGACAGCGAGGAATCGGCCAGGCAGTATCTCCAAGCCGTGCGCCGCGTCGGCAATCCGCCCCTGAAGACCTTCGAATGGGAGGCGACGGGGATCTATCGCCCTGAGTGGGAATTACCCGCTTTTTATTGCACTGTCGACTCCGTTGTGATGCGAAATGTCGAACCTGGGTCCGCGCTTCCGATCGATGTCCATCATCGTGAACTGCGCGTACCATTCTGGCCGCTCGCCATTCTGCTCGCGGTGCCTTGGGCGGTGGGCGTCATCCGCGGTCGGCGACGACGCCGGCGCTTCAGGATCGGTCATTGTGCAAAATGTGGCTACGATATGCGCGCGACACCCAAGCGCTGTCCGGAATGTGGGACGCCGACAGCGAATGCGAAATGACCGGGCACGGGCGGCTCGCACGTGGGCTTGCCGTAATTGGCAACGGTTGGCCGCGACGGGCCAACAACTGGTTGGAGTTGGCTGTTTCCATCAACTGTCATGCTGAAGTGGCCATTTGGGATCGACTTACCCTCGAAGCACGAAAGCGGCGGGCAGTGCCCGCCCTACGGGCGAATGCGGCGCGTAGGGCGGGCACTGCCCGCCGCATTTTCTCAAAGCCATGGCTGGATTGGTCGCATGGCAACTGCGATATGTCGTCGACAGCAGCGATGTGATGCTTAAAATGAGTGCGGAAAGCAGGGCGGTGTGCTGAAGTTCGAGCTGGCTCGGCGGAGCCGGATTTGGGAAAGCGATCAGCTCGCGACCCTGGCTCGAAGGAGTGTGTCGCTTGGAGAATGAGCCAATGGGCAGCTTCGAAAAGGAAGCAATCGTGCAGGAGCACCTCGTCCGGGAAGTGCCCAGCGGTTTTGCGCGGGGCGGTGGGTCGTCAGCGGACCGGAACATCGGCGATGCACCCATCCGTCGATTTTCTTACCTGCGTCGCTTTGTGCAGTTCCCGATCTGGATCATCGCGATTCATTGTCCGGTCTTAGTGTTGATATGGGTTCTGTTGGCCGCGCCGTCGGCGCGGGCCGCCGTCGATTTTAATCGTGATGTTCGTCCCATTCTTGCCGGCAACTGCCTCAAGTGTCATGGCCTTGATGAATCGGCGCGAAAGTCGAAGCTGCGGCTCGATCTTCGCGAGACGGCTACCGGCCCGGCAAAATCCGGCAAAGCTGCGATCGTTTCCGGCAAGCCCGATGAGAGCGAGTTGGTGCGGCGCATCACCTCATCCGATCCCGATGTCGTGATGCCGCCGGCATCGACGCATGTTGTGCTTTCCACTTCACAGAAGGAATTGCTGCGGCAATGGGTTGCCGAGGGGGCGCCGTATGCGGCGCATTGGGCGTTTGTCGCGCCAAAGCAGGCGGCGCTGCCAGCCGTGCGGCAGGCCGATTGGCCGCGCAATCCGCTTGATTATTTTGTGCTGGCCAATCTCGAATCGCAGTCGCTGCAACCTTCGCCGCCGGCGGATCGATACACGCTGATTCGCCGGCTCTACTTGGATCTGATCGGCCTTCCGCCGACGCCGCGGCAGGCGGATGATTTTGCGAACGATGCGTCGCCCGATGCTTACGAGAAGCTCGTCGATCAATTGTTGGCCAGCCCGCGCTATGGTGAGCGCTGGGCGCGGCGATGGCTCGATCTGGCGCGATACGCCGACACGAACGGCTTTGAAAAAGATCGCCCGCGCACGATCTGGCCGTGGCGTGATTGGGTGATAAACGCGCTTAATGCGGATATGCCGTTCGATCAATTCACGATCGAGCAGCTCGCCGGCGACATGCTGCCCAACGCCACGCAGAGCCAGAAGATCGCCACCGGGTTTCATCGCAACACGATGCTCAACGAAGAGGGAGGCATCGATCCGCTGGAATATCGCTTCTACTCCTCGATCGATCGCATCAACACCACCGGCACCACATGGCTCGGCCTCACCGTCGGCTGCGCGCAGTGCCACACCCACAAATACGATCCGATCACGCAGAAGGAGTATTACAGCCTGCTGGCGTTTTTGGATAACGCGGATGAGCCGCAGCTTGAGATTCCTGCTTCAGATATCGAATCGCGCCGGCACGACGTGGAAGCCAAAGTCGCGGCGCTGACGACGGCGCTCCCCGACAAATTCCCCGGCGGCGCGACAGCGCTTGCGCAGGCATTTGACGCGTGGGAAAATCAGGCCTCGGCGCGTGCCGTACATTGGACGCCGCTGCATCCGCGCAGCGTGCAAAGCAGCAAGCCGTATCTGACGGTGCTGCCGGATGATTCGATCCTCGCCGGCGGCGATATCGCCAAGACCGTGACGTACGATCTCACGTTCGATGCACCCGCCGGCGCGAAGGCGATTCGTCTTGATGTCCTGCCGGATGATTCGCTTCCCGGCCACGGGCCTGGGCTGGTGTTTTACGAGCTTGAGCGAGGAGACTTTTTCCTCAGCGAGCTTTCCGTCAAATCCGACGCGACGTCGATCAAGCTTGAGAAGGCGTCGCAAACATTCGGCTCACCGGCGAAAGATGCCATCGACGGCGATCCTTTGACCGGCTGGCGTGTGACGGGTGGCACCGGTAAGCCGCACGCCGCGGTCTTTTGCTTCGAGTCTCCGCTGAGCGAGGCACGTCCGTTGAGCATCCACATGCTCTTCGAGCGCTACGCCGCCGCTCCGCTGGGACGATTCCGTTTTTCCGTGACGACGGAATCTCATGCGGCGGAGCCGCAGGCGCTGCCTATAGAGATCGAAGCGATTCTGTGTGTTTTGCCTGCCGATCGAAGCAACGAACAACGCCATCAGCTTTTCGATTATTTCCTGAGCATCGCCCCGCAGCTTGCGACAGCCCGCAAACCGATCGATGCGCTTCGGGCGACGATGCCCGCGCCGCTCACGACGCTGGTTCTCCGGGAACGTCCACCCGGCCATGCCCGCGAAACGTACGTGCATCATCGCGGCGAATATCTCTCAGCGACCGATCGCGTGGAGCCGGGGATCCCGGCGTTTTTGCCGCAGCTTCCGCCCGGTGCGACGGCCAATCGCCTGGCCTTCGCGCGCTGGCTGGTGTCGCCGCGGAATCCGCTGACTGCGCGCGTGCAGATGAATCGGCAATGGGCCGCATTCTTCGGCCGCGGGATCGTGAGAACGGTTCAGGATTTTGGCTATCAGGGAGAGCCGCCTTCGGATCAGGCGCTGCTGGATTGGCTGGCGGTTGAGTTCATGAAGCAGGGATGGTCGCTAAAGAAGCTGGATCGTCTGATCGTCACCAGCGCCGCGTATCGCCAAAGCTCGCGCGTCACGTCCGATCTTCTGGCGCGCGATCCGCAAAATGTTCTGCTGTCGCGCGGCCCGCGATTTCGGCTGGAGGCGGAGATGATCCGCGACGGCGCGCTCGCCTCATCCGGCCTGCTCTCGGGAAAGATCGGCGGCCCCAGTGTCTTCCCGCCGCAACGGGCTTCCATCACTACCGAAGGCGCCTATGGCGCGCTCCAGTGGAACACGAGCATCGGCGAAGATCGCTGTCGCCGCAGCCTCTACACGTTCTCCAAGCGCACGGCGCCGTTTGCGCTCTACAACACCTTCGACGCCCCCAGCGGCGAGGCCTGCATCGCCCGCCGCGATGTCTCGAATAATCCGCTGCAGGCGCTGTCGCTGCTGAACGACGCGGTCTTCATCGAGCCCGCGCAGGCGATGGGGAAAATGCTCGCGGAATCACACGATCCTGATGACGTTCGCGCGACACAGATCTTCCGGCGATTTCTCATTCGCCCGCCGGATGCGGAGGAGCTCGCGATGCTGAGCGGCTACGCCGCCAAGGAGCGAGCGCGATTTAACGCCGATCAGGAAGCCGCGATAAAGGTTGCAGGAAAAGACGCCGGCGATGTCGTCGAGCGCGCGGTGTGGACAACCGTCGCCCGTGCGGTGATGAATCTTGATGAAACCGTGACGAAAGATTGATATGACCCCTTTGCAGCACCATTGCCTGAACATCACCCGCCGCCATTTCTTCCGTGAATGCGGCGTCGGCGTCGGGAAGATCGCGCTGGCGTCGCTGCTTGCCGAGGGGTTCGCTTCGCGCGCCGGCGGCGCATCAACCGCCGCGCCGGCGAATCCGCTGCTTCCGCGTCCGGGGCATTTTCCCGCGAAAGCCAAGCGCGTCATCCATCTGTTCATGGCGGGCGCGCCCAGTCAGCTCGATCTGTTCGATTACAAGCCGCAGCTTGCAAAGCTGGCAGGCCAGCCGCTTCCTCCGTCGGTGATCGGCGGGCAGCGTTACGCCTTCATCCGGCCTGATGCCGCCGTGCTGGGGCCGCAATTCAAATTCGCCAAATATGGCCAAAGCGGCGCGGAGCTTTCGGAGATGCTGCCGCATCTGGCCGAGATCGTCGATGACATCTGCCTGATCAAAAGCGTTCACACCGATCAGTTCAATCACGCGCCAGCACAAATCCTTTTCAACACCGGCTTCCAGCAGCCGGGCCGGCCGAGCATCGGCTCGTGGGTGACGTACGGCCTCGGTGCCGAGACGCAGGATCTTCCGGCGTTTGTCGTCATGTCCACCGGCGCGGGAATATCCGGCGGTGCCGCCAACTGGTCGAGCGGCTTTCTGCCGACGCTGTATGCCGGCGTACGTTTCCGCAATCAGGGCGACGCGATTCTCGATGTCTCCAGCCCCGACGGCATCGATCCGGCGATGCAGCGCGATACGTTTGATCTGCTGGGGAAGATGAACCGCCGCCGGCTCGATCTGGTCGGCGATCCGGAAATCGCCACCCGCATCAGCCAATACGAGATGGCGTTCCGCCTGCAGACTTCCGCGCCGGAATTGATGGACCTGAAAAGCGAAAGCAAAGCGACGCTCGATCTGTACGGCTGCGACCCGGGTAAGCCGTCGTTTGCCCGCGCGTGTTTGCTCGCCCGCCGCATGATCGAGCGCGGCGTGCGCTTCGTGAACATCTACCACGAAGGATGGGACGCCCATTCCGACGTCGTCGGCAATCACAAAACCCATTGCCGCGAAACCGACCGCGCCTCGGCGGCCCTCGTGAAAGACCTCAAGCAGCGCGGCCTGCTCGATGACACGCTGGTGATCTGGGGCGGCGAATTCGGCCGCACCCCGATGGTCGAAAACAACCCCGTCCTCAAGCGCAGCCTCGGCCGCGATCATCACCCGCAGGCCTTCACAGTCTGGCTAGCCGGCGGCGGCGTCAAACCCGGCCTCATTTACGGCGCAACGGATGATCTCGGCTTCCACATCGCGGAAAACCCGGTGCATATCTACGATCTGCAAGCGACGATTCTTCACTTGCTCGGCTTGGATCACGAGCGGCTGACGTACCGCTTTCAAGGAAGAGATTTCCGGCTGACAGATGTGCATGGGAATGTGGTGACGCCGCTGCTGGCTTGATCGCGAGCTCGCGTAATATAATTCGTGCTACAATAGACAGTGGCTTTCAACAGGTGCTTTATGTCACTCACAATTACCCTTCCGCCGGAAGCCGAAGCGAAGCTCAAGATGCGCGCAGCGGCAGCCGGCGAGGACCTTCCATCCTACGTCTCGAAACTTGTGACGCACTTTGCCGAGCCGCCCACGTCGCTCGATGAATTAAGCGGCCCGATATACAGGAATTTCCTCGCAAGCGGAATGACCGAGGATGAATTGGGCGAAGAGTTGGAGCGTGCAAAGCACGAGATGCGAGCCGAACGACGAGCCCGCCATTCTTCATGACGCTCAGCGACTCGACAAACGTTGTCTTCGATTGCAACGTGTTCGCTCAGGCACTCATCAGCCCGAGAGGGCCGGCTGCCGCCTGCGTCGCACACGCCCAGCTCGGACGGCTCGTGCTCTTTGTCAGTGATTACGTCCTTCAGGAAATCAGGGAACTCCCGCAAAAGCTCAAGCCACAGCTAGGCGTCAGCCCAGAACTCATCGAGCGATTTATCCAGGACATCGCGAAGTACGCTCGCGTGGTCGACGATGTGCCAAACGTATACACACACCCGCACGACCCGGACGATTCCCACTACGTAAACCTGGCGGTCGCGACCGAGTCACAGCTGATTGTCAGCCGCGACCGGCATCTCCTCAACTTGATGGACACCGCACGGCCCGAAGGGAAGGAATTCAAAAAGCTGTTCCCTGCCCTGACCGTGCTGACGCCCGATGTCTTCGCGAACCAGCTTCGGGCCGGATGAATAGAAACGTGGTTTGGCGCAGACCCAGTGCTGCGAGTCCCGCAGTCCATGTGAACCTGTGACCTCATACTGAAATACAAACGGGAGGACCGGCTTTCGCCGATCCTCCCGTCGCATTCACCGCATTTCCCCTTCTCTTCGCAGCGTGGCATTACATCGCCGCCGTCACGAACTCGTCGAGCTGGGGCAGGACCGCGCTGGCGTTCACCCAGATGTATCCGTCGTTGGTCCAGTCATAGTTGGCCGACGCGGTAAAGTTGGGGTTGTAGCCCCACGGGTTTCGGAGTTCGATCTGTTGAACGCCATTGTACACGCGAGCGGAGATCACCGAGTATTCGTGCTCGCCGACCAGCGGGCCCCAGCTGCTGTTGCGGGTGCCAACGGTCATGCTGGTGTTGAAGACCAGGCCCCACACCACGTCGTTAAACAAGTCCTGCCCCGTATGAACCTGCGGCAACAGGTCCGACGGCGTTCCACCCAGATCCTTCATCGATTCCATGGCTGAGCCGCCGGCGATCGTGCTGTAGGCGGGCGCGCTGCTGCGATCGCGGAAATAGGTGAATGCCTTCTCCATGATCGCAACCCACGTGCAGCCGCCCTGGCCAAGCTTGGCGTATTCGAGGCTGCCGTACTTATTTTCCGGCAGCTTGCCGTCGACGTGCTCATCGATCATCGCCGTTGGGCTGGTGTGGAAGTACACATCATACGTTCCATCAGCGCGCTCAAAAATTGACGACTCGATGCGATAGGGATCGGTCTTCGCCACTTCGGCGAGCGTCGCGAGGAACCAGCAGTCGCCGACCTGTCCCTGCGCCACGTCCTTGGGGCTGGGGACGCCGCCGTTAAAGAGCGGATTGCTGGAGAAGTTGTGCCACTGCGTCACATCCCAGTTGGTCTTCGGCTCAACGAAGACCGTGGTCGTCACCGACTTGATAGTCGGCGGCGGCAGGACGACCGCAGTCCTGACCAGCGTCAGCGTCGAGAGCGTCCCATTGCTGGCGCCATGATTTGTATTCGCATGGCTCTTGTTGGCATGAACAGTCGCCTGTTGAACATCCGCCGGCAAAAACGCCGGAACGTGCGGCACACTCGCCGACATCATCTGCCGATTCTCCAAAGCCTCGATCGGCTGCACAAACGCGTTGGTCTTGTGGGTCGTGGTCACGGTATTGTTCTTGGCGATGCTCATCGGAAAACTCCTGTTCGTGTTCGCGTCCGCTCACCATTAACAGCGGTGAGCCAATTGACGGGGATCATGCTAGTGGCAGGAATTTGCCGGAGAAATTACAAAGGAACGCCTGGATTCAACTGCCGTCTGGCATCAGGCGGGATAAGGGGTTATGGAAATTGATCGGGCCCATGGCGGGCTTTGAGGAGCGGGAATGGGGCGATCCCAAATGGCCTGAATGAGTTGTTAGTTGCTGGTGGCTAGTTGCGGACGGAGGAGGAATAAGCTGTCGGTTGCTGTCTGACTTCAAGGACGGGAAACCCAATCTCCAAGCCCAACTGACAACTGACAACGAGCAGCTGGGAACTTATTCGCATTGGCAATTAGCAACTAATTGCTTCCAGGAATTGCAACAGTGTCTTGCGAACCGACTCGACCGTGTACGGATCCTCGGGATGAGGTGCGGATCCTTCCGTCTCAAAGTGGGGCCTCTCCCCCGTCGCCCGTCCCCACTCAACGTCCGCCTCCCGCACGAGCTCCTTCAGGCGGTAATCTGAGTCGAGCGTTCGCTTGATACACGCCGCCAGGACGATCAACGGTTGCTCAAGGTTGTTCAGGAGAAGATCGCTGCCGCAGAATTGCCGCAGCAGGACAGTTCGAAGCGCGCCGGGCGAATCGTCGAGGTGGCGTGCGAGGTATTCCCCGATTTCCGCTTCCGCCTGACGGTGCCGCGTGACCGGCGATTCGCCTTTCATCGCCCCCGGCCCGGCGAGCCGCCCGATTGCCTCGCTGAGCGAGAACTTGCGTTCCTTGCGGATCTCGCGCTCAAGTGCGGTATCTGCCTGTGAACGAGGTTTGTCGGGGTTGTCGTGCATATTGATCGAGCGGGTGGAAGCTAACATCATACCTGGACTGGGCTAGATTCCACCAACGAAAAACGCCCGATCGCGCCTTTCCGGGATGCTCATGGAGCGCTTGGAGGTTACTTATTGAATCGATCGAGGTGCATCGGTGCGTCATCGTGCGCGTTATGACAATTGAGATGGACGGAGGGTGCTCACTATGAAGCTGAATCGAATACTCTGGTCTTGCGTGTTGATTTGTAACCTCCACGCCTTTGTTCACGCGCAAGACATTGATTTGCTAAAGAAAGAGCTCGCTGCGATCAAGCCGGGCATGACCTACGCAGAAGCAACAGCACTCTTGAAACAACGTCTGCCCGACCAAGCTCAGCCTCTGGGCCAGGATCGAAACGAAGAATGGACCGGTCGCGTAGACGTCGGCGAAGGTGTCTATCTGTTGCTTCGCGTCAAGCACATGAAGGCGCCAAAAAGCCACATCCTTCCGGAAGATATGATCACCGATGTGTCCTTCATCTCGTTTGACGATTTTCGCCCATCGATGACGACGAAATTATTCCCGCTAGTTCGCCTCATCCATCTCTCGTCGTCCTGGGGCGACAGTTTTGATCCGGCGGCGCTCGTGCGCGCTGTCAATGGCCTGCGATTGGCGGGAAAGGATACTGCGCTGCAAGCGATGCGGGTCTATGCGGGACTTGGCGGCCCTGAGTCCGAACAAGCGTGGAAGTACAACATCGATGACCAACGCGTTTTTCTTGTTGTGAGGCTTTTGTTTGAGCGCAAAGATGGAAACGCCATGATGCCACGGCCGATCTTGGGGCAGATCTCGCCGGATATTCGCCCCAATCCCAAAGATTGGCCATTGTTTCCCTTGGTGGTTGTCGATGACATACCCTTTTGCCTGTGCAGGGGCTATACACTAGCGGGAGTTCCCGAAGACCCATCACAGCACCTCAAGTATTACGAAAAGAATTGCGAGATTCGTGCGCAACGTCTGTCCCCGCGGATATCGCCATTAACGGCCGTCGACCAGCTTTGTGAATCAGATTCATGGCGCCGCGTTTTTCTAGACGACACCGCCGGCGCCGACACCAGGGAGATGCTTCGTATTCAGGCCGTCCGGTCGGTCAGCAATCTTCTCGGGGCGATGCCAAATACTCGGAGATTTAACGGGGCGCTCGGAGAGAAAACGTGGAACGCTTACCGGAGCGATGAGCGCTTATCTCTGCTGGCTTGGGATGATGAAAAGCAATGCTTCCTCAAGAGAGCAAGTCCGCCCCATTGACGACGGCGGCGAGATTTACGTCGCGAATTACTCGACCTGCGAAAGGCTCGCAACGCGCGCGGCGATATAGGAAAGATGGTGCAAGATTCGGAGCCGATGTTATTTAATGTAAGATGATATTTAAAAGTGACTTATAAATTCATATCTACGAACGTCGATGCACCATTTGCACCGTTTTCGCATTTTTGCTTGGGGGTCAGGGGGTGCTGAATGTCGATGCGAATCGAGATCGGCCCGACGGCAATTGCAATGATCGCAGGGTAATGGCCAGGCCAGGACGGAGCGGCGCGCCCAGTGAGACGTTTAGGCCGCGGATCGGCGGGTGTTACACCCTTCTGTGGTGTAACACACGCATTGATAACATAAATTACTCTATCGTAACCAGTTGCGCAATGAGCAGCGCCGGTGTGACACAGGCGCTGTTGTAACATTTGTACATTTGTAACGTGCTGGCGGCGCTGAGCCGACCCGGGATCAAGCGTGGCTCAGCCTAGGCGCGCTCTGAGGATCCGCCCCCTCGCTCGGAGCTCGTTGACGGCGTGGCGACGCCGCGCGGCTCCTCGCGCATCTTGCGCGGGTGGGGCTTGCTGACTCCTGCGACCGCTTCGCCCCAATCTTGAGTTTGCACGGCATCCGTTTATCCTCACGCTCGATGCATCGAACTCCCTCAGCCTGGGCAACGCCCTCCGCATCCTTTTCCCGGCGCAATTTCCTGCAACGGGCGGCTATCGGCGCTGGGGCGATTTATGGCGCGGGGGCGCTTCAGAATGCAATTGCTCAAGTTGCGTCCCCACGATTTCCTGAGAAGGCTGATCTGATTTTGCTGACGGATCGGCCGCCGAATCTGGAGATGCCGCTTAAGTATTTGCGGGAGGATTTGACGCCTAATGAGGCGTTTTATGTGCGGTGGCATCTGGGGGTGTTGCCGACTGTCATCGACACGGCGGCGTTTCGTTTGGAGCTCTTCGGCCATGTGCAGTCGCCTTTGAGTTTGTCGCTGGAGGAGATTCGCAAGAATTTTGAACCGGTGTCGGTGGTGGCGGTGAACCAGTGCTCGGGGAATTCGCGGAGCTTTTATGAGCCGCGCATGCCGGGGGTGCAGTGGGGGAACGGCGCGATTGGCAATGCCCGCTGGACCGGCGTGCGGCTCAAGGACCTGCTGGCCAAGGCGAATGTGAAAGCCAAAGCCGTGGATGTCAGCTTCAATGGGCTGGATGGGCCGACGCTTCCCGCCGCGGCGAATTTTGCGGGGACTCCGGATTTTGAAAAATCGCTTCCGTTTGATCGCGCTAATGATGGCGAAGTCATTGTCGCGTATGAGATGAACGGCCAGCCGCTGCCGATGCTCAATGGCTTTCCGTTGCGGCTGATCGTGCCCGGCTGGTATGCCACGTATTGGGTGAAGGCGTTGAATCAGATCACCGTGCTCGATAAGCCGTTCGACGGCTTCTGGATGGCCAAGGCGTATCGCGTTCCCAACACGCCGTCGTATCAGGAGTCGGCGAAGGATCTGGCGAAGGAGACGGTTCCGATCAGCCGCATGACGGTAAGATCGCTCTTCGCGGCGCCGCTCGCGGGCGAATCGATTGGGCCTGGGCCGTATGAAGTTCAAGGCGTTGCGCTCGATGGGGGAAGCGGCATCGCCAAGGTCGAGCTTTCCGGTGATGGCGGCAAGACTTGGAACCTCACAAAGCTCGACGCCGACCTGGGTCGCTATTCCTGGCGGCGCTGGCGGTTCAATTGGCGGGCCGTGCGAGGGCGAAACCAGCTCATGGTTCGCGCGACGGCAAACGACGGGCAGACGCAGACGACCTCCCAATGGAATCGCAGCGGGTATGGGCGAAATGTGATCGAGTCAATGGAAGTTGTCGTCGCTTGAGGAGTGGCCGAATGTCGATGAATCGCCCGCTACCGGGTCAGCTTGGGTGCCACAGGTCGGCGTACTCGCAGACCTGTGCCTGCCCGGCGCAAAACACAGGTCTCGGAGTACCGCGACCTGTGGCACCCATCGGGAAATCAAACAGACTGATCGCCAATCGATCGATTCTACTCTCCGCTTGTGCGCTGCTGACCACCTTCGCATTAAGCGGCACTAGGCATGTCGCCGCGCAGCAGCCGACGACCGCGCCCTCGACGCAGCCGGCGGCGATCGAAATCCGCGGCACGCGGCGAATCATGCGGCTGCCGGAGATTCCCGCCGACCTTCCCGCCGGCCCTGGCCGCGAAGCGACGATGACGTATTGCGGCGTTTGCCATACGCCGCATTACATCATGATTCAGCCGACCTTCTCGCGCGAGGTTTGGATCAACGAAGTGACGAAGATGCGCAAGACCTTCAGCGCGCCGATTCCGGATGAAAAGGTGGATGAGATCGTGGGTTATCTAATGAGCGTGCGCGGGGCAAAGTAGCGTCGGAATTGTCCGAGCAAAAGATGAAGATTTTCGGAAACCTTCCGAGAGTGCAATCGTCTCTCACATCAACTCTTTCTCGGAGGCAAAACTCATGACTCGCGGCAAGCTGATCGCTTCATTCCTGGCGGCGTTACTCCTCTGCGGCGGCATTTCACTGGCTCTGAGTGTCGCGCTTCCGACGCCGGAGATCCGATTTCCTGCTGGCTTTGATACGAATCGGGCCCAGAAGATTCACGCCGTTTTGCAGGATAAGCAATTCAAATATGTGGACGGCCTTTACAGCCATTGGCCGCCGGCGTGGTCTACCACGCTGGTTTACGATGGAGACGCCAAGTCCCTCTCGGCAATGGCTGATCGTCTGGCCCGCATCGACGG
>DATBDZ010000370.1:0-1899 GCA_036276235.1 Humisphaera sp.
CCTGAACCCACACTCCTATGCCAACCTACTTTTGGACCTCAACCTCCTCCACCGACCCCACCCTCGGCGCTAACTGGACTAAATCCGATGGCACCACCGGCACTGCGCCCGCTAATGGCGATGATGTCTTCATCAAGGCCATTGCGGGCGTGGCGCTGGCCAACATTGGGTCGGCGGATATGTCCTCCGTCACGCTCAATTCGCTTTCGATCAGCCAGACATTCACCGGCACGATTGGCAGCGCGAGCATCGCCAGCCCCAACTTCGGCTACTGGAAAATCGGCGCGTCCAGCTGGACGATCGGCGCGCCGTCGCCCGATGGCACGGCCTTCGGCGGCTCCGGCCGCATCAAGCTCGATTTCGGCTCGGCGGCGTTCAGCGGCACCGTGCTCTCCACCGGGCCATCCGCCGACAGCGGCGCGGAGCCGCTGCGCATCAAGGGAAGTAATTCCGGCAATAAGCTGTATGTCCTGGGCGGCCGTGTCGGCGTCGCGACCAATCTCCCCGGCGAAACCGCCACGCTGGCGGAAGTGGATGTGAGCGGATCGTCCGCCGTCTGCGATCTGGGGCCGGGCGTGACCTGGGCCGCGGCAAATATCGCCGCCGGCGGAAGCCTGCTCACCAACAGCGGCAGCACCGGCGCGCTCTCCGTCGCCAGCGGCGCAAGCGTCACCACGCAAGGCGTCGGCGCCATCGCGACGGTCAACCTCGGCGGCAACGCCACGTTCACGCATCGCCCCGCGTCCGGAGCGGCCATCACGACCCTCAACCTCTATCCCACCGGGACGGCGGATTTTTCACAGAATCCATCGGCGGTTACCGTGACGAATCTCAATCATCACAAAGGCGGAACGCTGACGGCCAACCCGGCGAATCCGGGACATTTGACGGTGACGAATCGGGCGTTGGTGAATTGCGGAAGCCTCACGGCCGCTTGATCACCCGATTCCGTGGGCTCCGCCTTGGCGCACGTGGATTGTCGAACGGCGCCGCTCGCGCAATCACGTCCGCCAAGGCGGACCCTACGCGGTTTCCTTTGGCCGGATTGTGCCGATCAGGTATTCGTATTTCTCGATGTCGGCGCCGTCCGATTTGCGAGCAAAGATGCTTACCTCGATCTTTGCGCTTGCAACTTCGAGGAAATAGGTGCACATGGCAGTCTTTCCCGAGTTTAGATTTCTCAAAACGTATTTGACGCATGATGTGCCGCCACCAATGGTGAAATGCGGCTCAATTTCTTCACGGAGGTGAGGCGCGGGCGCTTCCAGCCTTGGCATTTGGAGCTGCTCGAGTCTGACGCGGTAGCTCCCATCGTCCCACTCGCAGACGATGATTTGTGCCTCGCGGTTCTTCAGTTCAATGCCGCCATTGTACAACTTCGTTTTCATCTCTTTTGGTACATCGAGCGAAACGTGATGCAGACCAAGAACAGGCTTGGGGCGTGGCGCCGGCGGCTCCTCTTCAAGACCCATGAATTCGCAGCCGCGCAGGAATCCCTCGACGAACCAAATAGGCGCAGCCCAAGGCGAATTCTGACGCGCTAATGATTTCGTCCACTGCGCCAGCAGATCCGCGACTGTCTGCGGCGGGAGAGCGCCTGAATTCGCATCGGCTTGTTTGCGCAGTGCTTCTTCGAGGAGCGTTGGATCGGCTTCGCCGCATCCCAGCAGATCCTGATCCTGCATGGCGATCGCAAGGATCGGTTCGCGTAAGTACGCGATCTCACTGGGAAGTCCATCAAGAGCAGAAGTCAGGCGCACTAAACCTTGAACAAGTGTGATTTTCGCGGTCGTCGCTGATTGTGCGCAGAAAAAGACTCGAAACGCAGCCAATTTCGTGTATTCAGGTAGTTATCACGACCCCTGATCCGTACACGCAAGGAGGCGTTTCGAGTGAACT
>DATBDZ010000371.1:0-2016 GCA_036276235.1 Humisphaera sp.
GCCGCCACGCGGTCATCGTCAGGCGAATGCCGTATGCGATCTGCCCCAGGTGATAGCCGATGCCGCCCGCGCGCATGCCGCGCACAGGTCGGTCTTCGATTACAAAATCCTGCTCGGCGATTTGATTGCCATCGGCGCGCGTCGTGATGATATATCCGCACGCATCGAGATCGCGGCAGACATCAAAGAATTGCCCCGAGTACGTTCGCGAAACCTCGCGCGGATCATCCTCGCCCGCCTTCCAATGGCGAAACGTCCCGATCACATCGCCCGGCCCGGCGGCGTAAAGGATGCACAACCGCCGGCGCCTTTCTGCCTTCGCATTCATTCGCGGGTGAATCTAGCCGCAGTCGGGTGGTTTGCAATGCCGTGCAATGCTTGTGGTATCATTGCAACAATGACGCAAGAGGAACCAATCAAGGCGGCGGTAATAAAACGCGTCTGCGAGGCCTTGACAGAAGTGATGGAGGCGGCATTTGTTGGCCAATGGCTCGACCAACCCAACGAAATGCTCGGCGGCCTCAAGCCCGTCGAAGCCATTGAGCGCGGCCAAATCGATCTTGTGTGGCAGGTACTGGACGGGTTGCGATCGGGCTCGCCGCTTTAGTGGAACGCCTCACACCTTCTGCACCTTCTCATTACACCCGCTCTTCGCGCTCTTCAGCACTGCATCGCACACCGCCTGCGTATCCAGCGAATCTCGGAATGTGGGAGATGCTGGCTTTCCGCTGCTTAGCCCTTCGATGAAGTCGGCGACTTGGTGGACGAACGAATGCTCGTAGCCGATTTGCAGGCCGGGGACCCACCAGTGTTTCATGTAGGGATGATCGCCGTCGCTGACGTGGATGGAGCGCCAGCCGCGCAGTTGGCCTTCGTCGCGATGATCGAAATATTGCAGGCGATGCAGGTCGTGCAGATCCCACATGAGCGAGCCGTGTTCGCCGTTTACTTCAAATGTATAGAGCGCCTTGTGGCCGCGGGCGTAGCGGGTGGATTCAAAGTTGGCCAGCGAGCCGTTCTCAAAGCGGCCGATGAACGAGCAGGCGTCGTCAATGCCGACTTTTTCCACCTTGCCGGAGAGATTGTGCTTGCGCTCCTTGATGAATGTTTCGGTGATCGCCGAGACGGATGACATTTTTCCGTTGAGCCAGATGGCGGTGTCGATGCAGTGCGCGAGCAGATCGCCGGTGACCCCGCTGCCGGCGGCGGCGACATCCAGCCGCCACAGCGCCGTCCCCCCCTGCGGCAGGTCGGGGCTGATCGTCCAATCCTGCAAAAACTTCGCGCGATAATGGAAGATCTTCCCGAGCTTTCCGTCATCGATCAGCTTCTTGGCCAGGGTCACCGCCGGCACGCGGCGATAGTTGTACCAGACCATGTTCGGCACCTTCGCCGACTCCACCGCCTTGGTCATCTCCAGCCCCTCGGCGGTGTCCATCGAAAGCGGCTTCTCGCACAAGATCATCTTCCCCGCCTTGGCGGCGGCCAGCGCGATCTCCTTGTGCGTGTTGTTGGGCGTGCAGATATCGATCGCGTCGATATCCTTCCGCTCGATTAATTTTCGCCAATCAGTTTCGGTGGATTCGTATCCCCACTTGCCGGCAAACGCCTTCACCGCCTCGGCGTTTCGCCCGCAGGCGGCCTTAAGCACCGGCGTGTATTGCAGATCAAAAAAATTAGGGACGCGACGATAAGCATTGGAATGCGCGCGGCCCATGAACCCGTAGCCGATCATGCCGATGTTGAGCGTTTTCATTTGCGTTGGTCCTCGTGGAATTGCCGGCTAGTGTTATAGCGGATAGCCACGAAGCGCCAAGACTCACACCGCCATCGCGCCGTTAGACCCGCGCAAACTGCTCGTAAAACCGTATCAGCCGAATGCGCTCGGCGGGTTGCTGGTCGAGCAGATGGATCAGAAAATCGCCGCGGCGATAGTTCAACGGATAGCTGTTGAATCGCCGCTGCGTGACGGTCAACACATGATCGCTCAAATCCTGTGACCAGAGCAGATGAATC
>DATBDZ010000372.1:0-3734 GCA_036276235.1 Humisphaera sp.
CAAATTGACACGTTTGTCCCCTCACCCCAACCCTCTCCCCTGAGTACAGGGGCGAGGGAGCCGGAGCGCGTAAAAATGCCTCGTGCCGCCCGAGCACGAGGCGTCGCCGGTACGCCCGGCGGTTGGGTGTTTCGACGGCCAAGCCGTAGATCGTATCTGACCACAGCCTGGCCATCTTCAATCCAAGTAACCGCAACGCGGGTCGATTTATTCCACGTCTTGTAACGGCCTTAAGGCGGTCGTCAGTCCATATTCAGATCGTCGATGTAATGAGTTCCCGGCCCCAGCTTGTCTTGGCTCACACCCGTCTGCTCGCCGACGATCTGATGGACTCGCCGCGTCACTGCTTCCACATTGACCGATCCATCCATATGGAAGTATCGCACCAACGACCGACTTTCGATGAGTTGCCGCAGCGTCGTTTTCGCTTTTGGGAAACGCGGCGCGAGTGGCTTGAGTGGATTGAACCGCGGTATCGGCAGCCCGCATCGGCGGGCAATGTCTCGCCATACGCGGCGATGCGGGCCGGGCAGGATCAATTGTCCAACCAAACTATCGGGGCGTATTGCTTCTCTGGCAATCCCGTATTCCGACACAAGTTCGCGGCGGACGTGATAAAAGGTTCTCGCTGAAGCGCAATGCGAAGGATCAGGACGCGGACCTGAATTAAGCATGCTGACAATCAGGTCAATTGTTTGGCCGATCGTTTGAGCTTTCTCCGCGTCCTTGTCCGCGATGCTGATCGCAAACTCGTCCTCGACCGCCATGATGATCGCAACCGTGTCGAGTCCCATGATGTTCCTCGGTCCAAAGTATCTTACACAGTTACACGTTCCCTGCGTCAGTTCAGGTCATTGATATAATGCGTGTCCTTATGTAATTCCTTGCGATCAACCCCAGTCTGATGCGAAACAATTCCGAGGATCGCTTCCCAAACCGCATCACGCCCGATCTCATCCCGGTAGCTGACGCGCTTGGGCCAACGGCGCGACTTAACCAGCCTCCGTAACGTCGTTTCATCTTTCGGAAACCTTGGCATCAGCGGATGACGGATGTCAAACGGAGGCACTGGCAAGTCGCACCGTTGAGCAATTGCGACCCATTGCCGGCGGCTTGTTCGGTCGGGCAATATGCTTCCGATCGTTGTACCGGGCCGGATCGCTTTCCGTCCGAGCGGGGTGAATGGCAATAGCTCGCGGCGAATCTGATAGAACGCGTGCGCCGAAAGGCAAACGCCTCGTCGCGGCCGATCTTCCAGCCGAAGAAGGACGTAGTCGAGAGTTTCGCCGAGCGTTTGGAGTTTCTCCGCGTCCGCATCGGGGATGGTAATGTCAAACTCATCTTCGAATCTCATCACGAGTTCAACAGTGTCGAGTCCCATGCTTGCTCCGAAAAAGTCGAGGCGGACCTGCGGTCGCGACGCTACGCGGGGAAATCGATAGCTGTCAAAACTCAAACGCCGGCTTCGCCGGCGCCTTTGGCGGCGGGCCCTTCAGCAACTCTCTCAAATTGTAATGCGTATACCGTGTCTGGCTGGCGACGTGATTGCCATCCGCGTTGGCGACCCACAGGTCCAGAGTGTCGGGCGAAAAGAGCACCGACTGGATATTGCTGGTCATGCAGACCGGCGGGTCCATCAGCGCTCGCGCAGAGTCGGCGTCGAACGTGCCCAGGCCCTCGCGGACGCGCGTTGAGAGCGTCTCATAGCGCTCGCCGGCGGAGAGTATTACCGAGTCGGGCTGCGGGTGGGGGAGCAGCGCGTTGTATTCGCCGGGCTTGATGGTGATGAACTCGCGCGGGTTGGCGGAGATGCCGACAGCCTGTTTCGAGTTGCCATCCGAGACGACATAATAATACTGACACGTGCGCGGCGAATCGCGCATGATCTTGATCGCTTCATCCAGCGTGCCGGCTTTCTCCATTACTTCGCGGAGCAGATGGGCCATCGGCTTGCCGTCCCACTCGCCGTAGCCGTCGCCGCCCATTTCGCCGACGCTGATTCCCTTTTCGTTCATCGCCGTGACGGTGCCGACGAAGCCCGCGTAGCTGATGTTGACCCAGGCGTTGCCATAGTCAGGCTGATGGACGATGACGACGGCGTTCTGCTCCAGCCCCACGCCGCGCAGATAATCCAGCACGCGGCCATGATACATGTGGCCATCCTTCGTGGCCGATCCCATCAGCGCGAAGCCGCTGCAATGAAACAGCTCGGGGAAGAAGTTGGCGAGCCGCGCCTCCTGCCGATCCATCTGGCACGCATCCGCGATCGCGTCCAGCTCACGGAGATATCGCTCATCCATGAAAGGCTGCAATCGCGCCTCGGCTTTCTCGATCTCGCCGAAGAACCAGGAGCCACGACCAAATGAGCTGCCGACGCCGACGCCGTAAAGAATCCGCGTCGCGACGTTGTGAATTTCTCTTTTGAGAAGGATGCCATGCTGATGCCCCATTTCCTCGGGGGAGCCTTTGAGGAAGAGAACGCGCGTGCCGTCGATCATTTCCAGGCGGCCCTTGCCTTCGGTGGCGATGACCTTTCGCTGGCCCGTCGCCGGCCCCAGGCTGGGCGCTTTTTCCATCGCGATCCTGGGCGTCACCTTCAGGAAATCGACCAGATGCGAAAGGGCAACGGTCTCCACCTTCTCACCCGGAGCGGCGTTCAATCGCCATTGCTTGGGCGCAATCGGATCGACCAGCTTGGCGTCGAAAATATCCACCTGAAGATTGGTTTTAATACCATCGGTATAGATGAAGCGGGCGGGCAGCCCGTTGTCCTGCCGGAGCCACAGGTCGATCTGCCCCGGCGGAATTTGAAGCAGATCGAGCGCGATCGGCCGCGGGTTGAGCCGCAGAATTTGGCAGCGGACGCCGTCCAGTTCCTCGCTCGGCAGAAGTTGAGCTTCCATCCCCAGCAGCAGCGTTTTGATCTGCCACCGCGAGAGCGGCAGCGAGAAGGGCGGCAGCAGCGTTCGATCCTTCGCCTCCGGCTCGGCGGCGAAGCGCGCGATGCCGTTCTTTCCCAGAACGGCAAATTGCTTTCCCGGCTCATCGATCCAGATCTCGTTGTTATCGCGGCAGATGGTGAACGAATTCCCAGAGACAGTCGCTTCGAAGCGCAAATGAGCCGGTGCCTGAAACGCCAACTCGCCCGCCGCGCCGGCGGCCTCGGCGGGAAGATTGTCCGCCCGCACCACCTTGAATCGCGCCTGCAATGTCTGCGGCGTCGCCCTATCCGGTGGCTCGATCAGATCAGCGGCGCGATTCAAAGCCGCGCTGAGCACCTGCCGCGCCTTGTAGGCATCATCCTCAGCAGCCGACGCTCGAATCGCCGGCACAATCGCGATCAACCACGCAACAATCAAGAAATGACGAAGCGATCGATATGTCATACGATGTTCAGCGTAAGTCTCTAGCGTAAGAGCGTCAATGAATAATGACTTCTGGACCCGCCGCCGCTGGCTGGCTCGACTGAGTTTCTCGTTCCTGATCATCGCCGGCTGGCTCTTCTGGACCGGCTATCAGGGGAACCTGCATCACACGCTCAGCCCCTGGCGCTGCACCTTATGTTACGTCGCGGGGGCAATGGCACTGAGCCTGTTTCTTATGGGAATACGCGAAAAACACCGACCACCGTAGGATTGGGCGCGCTTTGGTGGGGCAGACTTTCTTGTCTGTCATCGAGTCTGGGAGTGGTGGCATTCTTGCCACCCGAGCAGACTCGAATCCGTTCGGGAGGA
>DATBDZ010000373.1:0-5180 GCA_036276235.1 Humisphaera sp.
CCGTCGATGAGCCGGTGGTCGTACGAGAGCGCCACATACATCATCGAGCGGATCTGGATTTGGTCGTTCACCACCACTGGCCGCTTTTGGATGGCGTGCAGGCCGAGGATGCCGGATTGCGGGGGGGTCAGGATCGGGGTGGAGAGCAGCGAGCCAAAGACGCCGCCGTTGGTGATGGTGAATGTGCCGCCGCTAAGCTCGTCCATGGCGAGCTTGCCGTCGCGGCTTGCGGTCGCGAGCCGCTTGATCTCCAACTCGATCTTCGCGAACGACATCTGATCGGCATTGTGCAGCACGGGCACCGTCAGCCCGCGCTCGGTGCTGACGGCGATCCCCAGGTTCACGTAGTTGTGATAGAGGACATCGTCCCCATCGAGAAACGCGTTGACGCGCGGGAATTGGCGCAGGCCCAGGATCACCGCGCGGGCGAAGAAGCTCATGAAGCCCAGGCCGACGCCGTATGATTTCTCGAATTTTTCCTTGTACTTGCCGCGGATTTCGGAGACGGCCGTCAGATCGATCTCATTGAACGTCGTGAGAATCGCGGCGGTGTGCTGCGCCTGCACCAGATTCGTGGCGATGCGCTTGCGGATTTTGGTCATTGCGACGCGGGCGATTCCCTTGTCGTCGAAAACCAGCGCATCACCACCGCTCGACGCGGGCTTGGTTGACTCCGGCGGCGCAGCCGGCGGAACGCGCATTGGCGTCGGCGGAGCTTGCGGCGTTGAAGGCTTGGCGTCGGCGGGAGCCTTCGCAATCTGCTGCCCGTTGTCAGACGCTGACTTGGCCGGCGACTCCATGAATTTCTGCACGTCTTCCTTGAGCAAGCGTCCGCCCGGACCGCTGGCGGCAACTTTCGCCGGATCGACGTTATTTTCAGTCACCATTCGGCGCACGGAGGGGCTGAGGTCTTCGGTGCTCGCGGGTGCCTTCGCCGGCGCGACTGCCGGCTTGGCGGGAGCGGTTGCCGTCTGGGATTGGGCGGCTTGCAGCTTATTGCTTCCGCCGCCGGCCGTGGATTTGGGCGCGGTGGCGCCTTCATCGATCTGGCCGACGACTTCTCCGACCTTGGCGACCTGGCCCGCCGGTTTCGACGGATGCAGCACGCCGCTCTCGGGGGCCGGCAGATCGACGTTGGCCTTGTCGGTTTCCAGCTCGGCGACGGTGTCGCCTTTACTCACAAAATCGCCGTCGTTTTTAGCCCAGCGGAGAATCGTCACTTCAGTGATCGATTCGCCGGCGGATGGAATGATGAGGTTTGTCATTTGGATAGTTGTCAGTGGAATAAGTTGCCAGTTGCCAGTTGTCAGTTGCCAGTGGAAATCCAATGCAAGGTCTTCACTGGCAACTGACAACTGGCAACTGACAACTTATTTTCATTTCCCGTTCGGCCTCGCGGCGGCGGTTGCCGGCTCGGGTTGCGCGGCGGCGGGTTTGGGTTCGGCGGTCTTGGGTTCGACTGCTTTTGTTTCCGTTGTCATCGCCGGCTTGGCCGGGGGCGGCAGGGGGATCTCCAACGCCTCGGCGATCAACTCGTGCTCTTCCTTCTCGTGCGCCTTCTGTGAGCCGGTTGATGGGCTGGCGGCTTCATCGCGGCCGTAGTAGGTCAACACCGCCGTCTCCGGCAACAGCTCTTCAAGCCGATCGCTGATGTACGTCCAGGCCCCGCGATTGCGCGGCTCATCCTGCACCCATGCGATTTCCGTCGCCTTGCGATACCGGGCGATGATCTGCTGAAGCTCCTTCTTGGGGAACGGATAAAGCTGCTCGACGCGAACGATCGCAGTCTGGCCGATCTTGCCTTCCTCGCGCGCCCTTTGAAGCGTGTAGAACACCTTGCCGGAACAGAACAGCAGCCGGCGAACACTGTCGCGCTCCGGCGCGGTCGGATCATCCAGCACAAGCTGCAGCGAGCTATCGGTGAATTCTTCGATGCGCGAGAAGGAAGGTGGATAGCGCAACAGGCTCTTGGGCATCATCAGCACCAGCGGCCGGCGGAAATCGCGGCGAATCTGCCGACGCAATAAATGGAAATATTGAGATGGCGTGCTCGGCACGCAAACCTGCAAATTGTTTTCCGCGCACAGCGAGAGGAAGCGATTGAGGTAAGCGTAAGAATGCTCGGGACCCGCGCCTTCGGAGCCGTGCGGCAGCAGCAGCACCAGCCCGTTCATCAGATGCCATTTGCTCTCGGCGCCGGCAATGTATTGATCGATGATCGGCTGCGCGCCGTTCACAAAGTCGCCGAACTGCGCTTCCCACAGCACAAGGTTTCGCGGGTCGGCGGCGCTAAACCCGTATTCAAATCCCACCACCGCCAATTCCGAGAGCATCGTGTTGAGAATCGCGACGGGCGGCTGGCCTTCCTTGAGATTCGCCAGCGGAACATGTTGTTTGCCCGTCTTTATGTCATGCAGCACGGCATGGCGATGGCTGAATGTCCCGCGCTGCGCATCCTGGCCGGTGAAGCGGATGGGCGTTCCTTCGAGGATCAGCGTTCCCAGGGCGAGCATCTCGCCGCAGCCCCAGTCGATGCCGCGCCCGGTTTTTACCGATTCCAGCCGCTTGGCGTAAAGCTCTTTGAGCTTTGGATGCGGCGTGAAATCCGCCGGCATAGTGTTGATCGTCTGCGCCAAATCCGTTAGCGCCGTGCGCGGGACGGCGGTTTTTGCGTTCCCGTCCTTGGCCGGCTCCAGCAGGCTTTTCCAGAGCGGATTGACGACGGCTGTCCGCGGCCGCTGGCGGACTTCAGTCGCCTGCTTCTCGGATTGCTCGAGGCGGCTGATGGCACACTTGCGCATCTCGTCAAGCTGTTTTTCAGTGACAATTCCGTCCTTCACGAGCTTCTGGCTGTAGATTTCGCGGACGGTGGGATGGCTGGCAATCTTCTGATACATGAGCGGCTGCGTGAATGCCGGCTCATCCTGCTCGTTGTGTCCCCAGCGGCGGTAACACCAGATATCGATGAAGACGTCGCACTTGAACTGCTCGCGGAACGCCGTCGCCAGCCGGGCGGCATGGACGCACGCTTCCGGGTCGTCTCCATTCACGTGGAAGATCGGGGCCTGAATCATCTTGGCCACGTCCGTCGGATAGGGAGTGAATCGTCCCTGCTCCGGCGGCGTGGTAAAGCCGATCTGGTTGTTGATGATGATGTGAATCGTCCCGCCGGTGCGCCAGCCGCGCAGCTCGGAGAGATTGAGCGTCTCAAAGACGATCCCCTGTCCGGTGAAGGCGGCGTCGCCGTGAATCAGCACGGGCACGATCCGCTTCTGATCGCGATCATTCCGGTAATTCTGCTTGGCTCGAACGATCCCCTCGACAACCGGATTCACCAACTCCAGATGGCTGGGGTTGGGGCTTAAGCTGATGTGAATACAGCGCGATTGCCGCGTCGGGCGATCGTTGGCATAGCCCAGGTGATACTTCACATCGCCGTCGCCGGGCTGTACGCCGGGAACGTAGTTGGTTTCCTTGAATTCGGCGAGGATCGCTTCGTATGGCTTGTTGAGCACATGGGCCAGCACGCTCAGCCGCCCGCGGTGGGCCATGCCCATGCAGATCTCTTCGATCCCCATCGCCGCCCCGTCATCGACGACGGAATTGAGCAGCGGGATGGTCGCCTCCGCCCCTTCCAGCGAGAAGGTCTTCTTTCCCTGAAAAGTTCGGCGAAGGAATCGTTCAAACTCCTCGGCAGCAATGAGTTGATACAGCAGCGAGCGCGATTCTTCGGCGCTGAACGCCGGCTTGTTCAGCATTGACTCCATCTGCTGCGAGAGCCAGTCGCGCTGCGTTTTGTCGGAGATCGACATGTACTCAACGCCGACGTTGCCGCAGTAGGTGGCCCGGAGTTTTGTTAAGAGATCGCGAACGGTGCCGTCGGTAAGACCATGAAAATCCGCCTTGCCGGTCGTGAGGTTTAGATCAGCCTCGGTGATGCCGAAGCGGGAAAGATCCAGCAAGGGATGCGGCGGACGCTGATGGCCCAGCGGATCGAGGTTTGCCTCGAAGTGACCCAACTCACGATAGCTGTGGACGAGATTGTGGATGCCGATCGTGATCGGCTCAGCACTCGATGATGACCGGGAAACAGCCGGCGCGCGCGTCGTAGCGTCTTCAAAGCCGGCGAAGTATGCCTGCCAGGTGTCGTCCAGAGACAGCGGGTCTCGCAGGTACTGTTGGTAGAGGCGATCGACGTAGTCCGCGTTGGCACGATTCAGAAAGTCGAAACGTTGCATTGCGACCAGGCTCCCATCTCGCGTATTCGAACATTCAATTGTACGCCAAGCCATCCCGACGCAACAGGTGGCAGCAAAGTGACCATTTGACCGACCCCATCCATCATCCGACCTGTAAAAAGGGTTCCCGCGAAAATCTTATACAAATCTTAGACCCGCAGATGTTCGCGCGGTCAGGCGGCCAACGCTGCCGTAAAGCATGATCGGCGTTGAGCTACGGCACGGCTTGACCCGATCATTAACACCCAGTCGTCGCCGGTTGGTTACAGGACGACAAATCGGAACCTCCGGCTGGTATTGCAGTTGCAGGCCCTTTGAGCGCGACCGGTTCAGGTTAGAGCCGGATCGCGCGATTTTATGGGATGGTCGTTTGGAAGCGGCTGTTCCTGGCAGGTCAGAGTCGTCTTTAGAAAGGCAAAGGAGTCGGGATGCACGCAGAATCGCACACCGGAACTCACAATCGCGGGTTCGCGTCGATGAGCCCCGAGAAACAGCGGGAAATCGCCCGCAAGGGAGGAAAAGCCGCCCACGAGCGGGGAACCGCCCACGAGTTTACTTCAGATGAGGCCCGCGCCGCCGGCCGCAAGGGAGGAGAGCGCGTCAGCACGGACCGCTCCCACATGTCGCGGATCGGCCGCCTGGGCGGCCGCAGCTCCGCCACCCGCCGAGCGACCAAGGATTCACCCGAATCCCGCAACGAGCGCCCCAGTGCCGCCAATTCACCAGCCCAGAGCGAAACTCCCGAAATGGCCGAAGAAGAAAACGCCTGAGATCAGCGTCGCGCCAACCGCAATGCGCGACAATCAAAGCACACCGTGCGCGTGGCCAAAAGCAAAACCGCCTGGCAACATTGCCGGGCGGTTTTCATTTGCGGAAATGACGCTGTCGCAAATCCGAACTGAGGAATCCACGAAGTGCACCAAGGGACCACGAAGAACCACG
>DATBDZ010000374.1:0-3537 GCA_036276235.1 Humisphaera sp.
CTGAGAGCCTGTGAATTTTTATGTTCTTGCGGCAACCTCAAGCAGCATAGACGAGCGCCAGTGCAGACTGAACTGGCCTCCTGCGCAAGAGGCTGATTGAGAAATTCACAAGCTCTGTGGCACTCCGTAGGAATCTGGCCCGATCGCGCAATTCGGCCAGATGCTTCGGAGTCCTCAGCATGACGGTTCATGGCCATCCATTCGCTCGTAGGCGCAGGGCGGGGGCACGCTTCAAACGATTTGCCTGACTTGCTACAATACGAGTTGTCTTATGGACATGACGATCTCCATTCCCGATGAGGTAGCACTTAAGCTCAAAGAGCTGGCCGCGATGAGCGGTCAAAGCGTGCCGGCATACACTGCACGCCTTGTTGCGGAAACGGTCAACAAGCCGGACATCGACAAACTTCTGGCGCCTGTCAGAGAGGACTTTGCCAGGTCAGGCTTGACCGAGAATGAATTGATGGAACTTGGTCGCCGGGCGCTCACCGCCGTTCGTCAGGAGAAGAAAGCAAAATCTGCATGAGCCATCGTGCGGTCTACGACACGATGGTGTTTTTCCAATGGGCGGCGTTGGGCCAAAACCGACAGCACGCGACGGTCAAAGCACTCTACGATGGATCGGTCCACCTTTGCATGAGCCAGGCACTTCTTGAGGAAGTCCGGGATGTTTTGTATCGCCCGGAGCTGCGCGAACGCGCGCCGAATCTCACGCCTGACCGGGTCAAGCAGGTGCTCGCCGCCATCGTGGAACTATCGGAATGGGTGGCCGACGTTCCGAATGCGTTCACATGGACGAGGCATCCAGACGACGACCACATCTTCAATCTGGCAATTGCGGCAAAAGCCGATTTTCTCGTTACCTGGGAAAATCGCATGCATGCGCTTGCGACGGAACAGACAGAAGACGCCGGCCGTCTGCGGGCACACGCGCCGCAACTCCAGATCATCACGCCCGTGGAGTTAGCGCGCCGGCTTGCATCCGAACGCGCCGACCAAAGGTAGATCGCATTCGCTGTATGCGCGGAGGAATACTGGAAGGAGTTCTCGTGGGAACACTACCCTCTCGGCCGAAAAATAGGTGGCGGCGGGGCGTTTCTTTCTTGGCGATCCTGTTTATTGCCGCGGCGGGGTTTGGAATCTCTGGCAGTGATGAGACGGCGCTTCGCAGCTTTGACGCCGCGGTTCCGCGGTGGCAGATCAATCCGGAATTTCGCACAGTCGCGCGGCAATATTGTGAGATGGGGAGCGCCGCCGTGCGGACGCGGCCTTGCGGGCTTCCGACCGGCGGCACGATCATGGCGCTGCGATCGATTCCGCTCTTGCCCAAAAGGTTTGCCGTCAATCCGACTTCGCAGCTTCATTACCAGAATTTTGGCCGGGGACCGCTGGTGGCTTATCTGCATCTGTGCAGCGAACAGTCGGTGCCGGATGTTGTGAGTGTGATCGAGAAGGCGGGGCGCACGCCAAAAGCAGAAGCCGGTCTGCGCGTCGTGCTCGATTCATTCCAGATGGATTTCCCGGTCGCGCACGACGCCGGCGCACTTCAGAGCGTGGCGTCGCTCCTGCGCGAGACCGATGCCAGCCGATCCTTTGTCGTTCGCGCAAACGTCGGCGATCTTCTCCGTGCGCAGATTACTTCGCTCGCGCAAGAGCTTCATCTCGATCCCGATCCACTGAAGATGACCGCCGATCAGCAGCAGGCGATTCTCGATCATCTGGACAATTATGTGCGCAGCCACGACCCGGAATTATGGCGGACCAAGCAAGTCAGCGATTTCGCCGGCGGCGTCTGGGCACAGGTCTTCGGGCCGCCTTATCTCACCATTCTCGCGCCGTTTTTGTGGGTGCATGATATCTGTCGCTTTGCACTGCTGGCGATTCTTGTGTATGTCGCGTGGAGGATGATGCGCGAGATCAAACGCTTGCGGGCAACGATCGAAATGGATCGCCAAAACCTGAAGCCGGTTGAACGATCTGCTTAGCGACCAGCTTCGCGAAGCATAGCCGGGATCAATACAAACCCCTACTTCGCGCCGTGAACGGGTGCAACGAGGGCACTGAATTCAGTGCGCCGTTTCCGCGGGAACAGTCGCAGTCGACGATTTATCCGACAGGTCGGGCAGCAAGAGCGCCACGCCCGCCGCCGGCAGCAGTAGGAAACTGTTGTAAAGCAGCGCCAATCGAAAATCGCCGACGTGTGCAAAAAGGCCGAAGAAGACCGTTCCAAATGCGGCGAAGATGCGGCCGATGTTGTAGCTGAAGCCGGCGCCGGTGGTGCGCAGCAGCGTCGGAAACAGCGGCGGCAGATACATCGTGAACAGCCCGAACACGCCGGAGAAGAACCCGACACACGCCATCCACGCGAGCATCGCCTGATGCGCGTGCGGCACGCGGTAGGCGCCGAACATCGCCGCGAAGAAGCCGAGGTTCATGAACGCGATGCCGCGGCGATAGCCGATCCATTTCGCCACCAGCGCGGCGAAATAGTTGCCGAATATCGAAACGCCGATGACGCCGATGAATGACCAGTAAACCAGTTGCTTGCGCTGCACGTCGGTCCAGGTGGCCAGGTCAGGAAGGTTCGGCAGATGTTGCAGGCTCCAGAACATGAATGCCCACCACGCCGTCAACGCGCAGGCGCAAACGATAATTGTCAGGATCGTGATGCGGCGGACATCGCCGCGAAACAGATCGATCATCCGCGGCGATCTTGCGCCCGAATGGGTCATTTGCGTTGCCACCTTTTTGGCGGCCACCCATTCATGCGGCTCCGGGACCGATTTGCGAATCCAGAACACCAGCAGCGCCGGCGCGACGCCGACGAGGAAAACCGCGCGATCGACATGCTGCGGCACAATCATCGAGAGAACCCACGCCGACAGGCACGCGAAGATCACGCCGATGTTCACGCCGGTTTGCAGGGTTGCCGCCGCCCAGGGGCGATAGCGGGCGGGCCAGGTTTCCGAAAGCAGCGAGCTGCCGACCGCCCATTCGCCGCCGATGCCCAGGGCCGAGAGGAAGCGGAACACCAGAAGCTGTTGCCAGCTTTGCGCGAAGAACGAGAGGCCCGTGAAAACGGCGTAGGTCAAAACAGTGAGCGCCAGACATTTGCTGCGGCCAAGGCGATCTCCCAGCCGGCCAAAGAAGCCGCCGCCCAGCGCCCAGCCGACCAGGAACGCCGCCTGAATCCAGGAGCTTTTTTCCTTCACCTGCGGATCGGTCGCGATGGAATGGAGCAACGCCGCGACAAACGGCGCGGCAACCAGCGAATAGAGGTGCATGTCCAGGCCGTCAAACATCCACCCCAGCCACGCCGCGGCAGCCGATCGCCATTGGTCGGGCGAAATCTTGTCCGATTTCGCAGGTTCGTCGGTGAGCGGTGTCGCGGTTGATCCGGTATCGCTGGTGGCGGTTGACATGGGGCGATGATTGTCGGGTAGAGCAGCGGTGGATTCAATATGAAAGCGTTAACGTACAATGGTTGGATATGAACCGAGTTGTGGCATGCGTCTTAAACTCGTGCAGGCGGTGCGG
>DATBDZ010000375.1:0-5737 GCA_036276235.1 Humisphaera sp.
CCTTACGCATTTTTTATTGCTCCTCGTCAATTCCGAAAATGCGCGCTCTGAGATCCGTGCCCTCGCCTTAGGCTCGTACACGGCGTGGTGATATTTTTCGACCTTCGCAGATCGCTCGGTAGTACGAGAACCGTTCACCACGCCGCGTACGAGCCCAGGCGAGGGCACGGATTCTCCGTGCGCTGCAATTTAAGCGTTCTGCAAAGCGGCCGGCCTAATCTTCTTCAGCAGTCGCAGAAACTCCTGCGCCACGATTTGTTCTTCGATGAGCACTTCGTTGGCCCCCAGCTTATGCGCTTCCATGCCATTGGAGATGAAATGGAGCCGCGCCATGATGTGGACGTTGGGGTTCAGCTCTCGGGCCAATCGCACCGCCGCCAGGGCGACCTCATCATTAGGCACGGTGACGGCAAAAAAGGTCGCCCGCTCGATCCCCGCGCGGCGAAGCGTTTCGGCTTCCCGAACATCACCCTCAACCATGTGCATGCCGCGATGTTCGCAACGGTTAATCGTCGTCGGATTGAGCTCGATCACCACAAACCGCGTTTGCTCGGCGGCCAGGACCTCGCCCACCGCCCGGCCCGGCACGCCGAAGCCGGCGATGATCGCGTGGCCGCTGATCGTCTGCCAATCAAATGGTTCGCAATTGTTACCGGACATGACGGTTTGGTTGCTCCTTCCGCAACCTTTACTGTAGACCCTTCGCGCGCAGGCCGCCATACTTTTTTCTGAAGGGCATCGAAAAATCGCGCGGCCCTCTCATCCGCCTCCCATGATTTCGCGAGGGCGGCAGAGTATAATGACCGCGATTCGGATGCGGCCCGGCCGCCGGGCCGGGTGTTGATGTCGGATCAATTCTTTGACGCCGGACCAGACCATGAAACGGATGTTTTGGTTTTTGCAGGATGAGCCCAAGCCGCAGGCACAGGTCGTCATTTCCAAAATCTCCCGCGAGCAGCATCGGCAGTTGCTTGAATTGCTGTCCGAGATCGGCCTGGGCATCGTCGCCGAGCAGCGCGGCCCCGTGCCGCTGCTGACGTTCGGCCGCCGCGTGCTTGAGCGGCTGCATTCGGACACCGGCCGCGCGATTCCCCTGCCATATTTTGCCGATGCGCTCAAGCATGTCATCAAGGACATGCGGCACGATCAACTGCGAATCATGTCCCCCACCGACTGCATAGCGGTCGGCTACGTCTACAACGCCGCCGACCCCGAAACCTGGCCGATCAAATCCAGATTGTGACGCAATGTGGCACGGGCGTCCCGCCCGTGTTTTTCCGTCGCAATACCAGACCCTACCAGTACAATAGGAACCGTGTTCTGCCGGAAAATGTTCAAGTCTCACGGCATGTCGGCGCCTGCGCAGCGATTTCTTGCGAGGGATGTTCCAATGAATTTAAGAATCGTGCTCGTCTTGGTTGCGACAACCGTGATCGTTCTCCTGCAATCCGCCCGCGCCGGTCAAGCTGCCCCGGCAAAGCCCCTGAATATCGTCATCGCGATTGCCGAAGACGAATACCATGCCAAGGAAACGCTTCCGGCTTTCGCCAAGTCTGAGCTTAATGACCCGCTGCGATTCAACGTCAAGATCATCCAGAGCGACAGCAAGACCGATCTCCCCGGCACCGAGGCGTTGAAGGACGCCGACCTGTTGATCATGTTCCTCCGCCGCCGCGAGCTGCCAGAGGCGCAGCTCAAGGCGTTTCAGACGTACTTCGATTCCGGCAAGCCGCTTGTCGCGATTCGAACGAGCTGTCATGCGTTTCAGAACTGGCTGGAGTTCGACAAGGTGGTGCTTGGTTGCAACTACAATAATCACTATGCCGCCACGGGAACGCTGAGCATCGCGACAGCAAAGGGCCAGGCCAGCAATCCGATCCTGCGCGGCATTCCCGAGCAATTCACCAGCAGTTCCTCGCTCTACAAAATGATGCCGCTGGCCGACACCTGCACGCCGCTGCTGATCGGCACCTGGACCAACAAACCCGCCGAGCCGGTGGCGTGGACGAATGTCCACAAGGGGGGGCGGGTGTTCTTTACGTCTCTCGGTTCGCCGGAGGATTTCAAGTCGCCGGTTTTTGTGCGCTTGTTGAGGAATGGGGTACTGTGGGCCGCGGAGCGGACTGCAGAAAATTGATCGCTCATCCGTCGGCCCTCAGAACCCTCTCCCCTGTACTCAGGGAGAGGGCAGGGTGAGGGGACGAACGCATCAACTTGCGAACAGCGCCATATCGCGCACGTTGTCCCCTCACCCCAACCCTCTCCCCTGAGTACAGGGGAGAGGGAGAATGCGCGCGCTCGCTCCTTCGGTTGCATGCCGCGGTTCGCCATTCTGGCGCCTTACAGCAATTAATCGTCATGCTGAGGTACTCGCCCACCACGTCGCTCGTGGGGGGCGAGTACACCCACCTACAACTCCGGTTTCATGCTTAGGAGCCGCGCAAAGATAACTCATCCAATTCCCGTGTCGATCACGTGGGTCTTACGGGTGCCATGTCCCACGCTTGCGTGGGCATGTCTGTCGGCGGCATAGAGCCGTTTGCGATTGCACGACATGCCCACGCAAGCGGGGGACATGGCACCCAAATGAACCGATGAATTTGGATAGGTTAACCGTGCGCGGCACCTTAGCGGGTGCGGCGCAGCCGCATGGCCACTCAGCATGACAGGATGCGTGCAGCAGAACTCTCACAAAAACTAGACCCAAAGCGACATTTCGCGCGCCGGCAGGTATCAATACCGGTCAGAATGTTTCCTCAGCTCGCAATCAATCGCCCGCAGATAGTTCAGTTTTTCGCGGAGGCACAGCAGCGATGATCCCACTTCTCAATGATGCATCGACCAAGCGACTTCTCGCCATTCTTGCGACACTCGCGGTGGCCGTAAGCACGCATGCACAAACGCAGACCCCGGCAAGCGATCCAACAACCCACCCCGCCCTTCCACCGATCCCTCTACCGATGGCGGTTCCCAAACCGGGGCCGGTGACTGATCAATCCTATGCCCCGCAGCCAATCCTCCAAGGCGGCGTTGTTGTCACGCTTTGGCCAGCCGGCTCGAAATACCTGAACAAGGATCGCGTTCACGAGGCGGAAGTTTACAACATGAGCCGCGATGTGCCGGGGCGCATCGGGAGCATCGTCAACATTCATAATCCGTCGATCGAAGTTCACACGGTCGATTCGAGCTTGAACACCGGCGCGGTGGTGATTCTCGCCGCGGGCGGCGGCCATAACACGCTAAACGTCGGCTCGGAATCCGCCGACTTTGTCCCCTTCTTCTACAACTACGGCGTCAACACCGTCATCCTCCGCAATCGCCTGCGGCGTGATGGTTACAATTCGCGCACCGATGAAGTTTACGATGCGCAGCAGGCCGTCCGTCTCGTGCGGGCCCACGCGAAGGAATGGCGGCTGGATCCGAACAAGATCGGCGTCATGGGCTTCTCCGCCGGCGCTGAGCTTTCGGCTCCCGCGGCGATTTACTTCGACGATTTCGACAAAGCCAACAACGACCCGAGCGATCCGCTGGCGGGGATTTCATCGCGGCCGGATTTTGTCGGCATCATCTACCCCGGCCCCTCTCCCTTCACCACGCGCGGCGGCGCGACGCCCCCGCCGATCCCGCGCAACGCGCCGCCGGCGTTTATTGTTTGCGCCGGCTCGGGCGATCAGCAGCATGCCGCCTGGGCCGATGATTATTTCGCAGCCATGCTGGCGATCAGCATCCCTAACATCGAGATGCACATCTACGCCAACGGCCATCACCCCGGCAGCGGCTCAACCGGCGGCCTGACCGACCGCCTCGGCACGCCCTACGGCACCTGGCAATTCCGCTTCATCGACTGGTTCCGCGACCTGGGCTTCCTAAAGAAAACCGGCATCAAAACCCAAGCCGCCATTGATACCGAAGCCTACGTAGCCCAACCCCCGCGCGGCGGCCGCGGACGCGGTGGACGGCCCGGGGCGATGCCGGCGACAGCGCCGACGAATCCGGCTGGAGCACAAGCGCCAAGCCGGGGCGGGACACCGTAGAATCATTGCAGTGAAGCGCTTCGCTCGAATCCTTTTCAATTCATCGGCGATGATGTCCGGAGCCGTGATCGTCGCGGGCGTGATCCTCGCGAGCATCTCGCCGCACGAGGCGAGCATTCAAAGGATTGGAGTTCACGCCCGACTTGACGCAGATAAATTTGTCGCACACAACTGGGAATATCCACGGGGTGAAGTGCTGTTGCGAATTAGGTTCTGGCCGTCTCAAGGGTGGCAAGATCACGGCGTTCATGGCGAATTCGGGGGAATCCGAATCGACTACTTTCCAGATTCTCCCATGGGGAGATGGTGGACGGTCTATGTTTCAACGTGGTGGCTCATCCCCGCTCTTCTACCGGGATTCGCATTTGTCTGCTTCCATCTCCGCATGCGTAACGCGCCAACCGGCATCTGCTCCAATTGTGGCTACGATTTACGGGCCACGCCGGAGCGTTGTCCGGAGTGCGGCAAACCGGCTTGCTAATTCCCTTGAACAAACTCCCGCGCGGGGCTAGCTTTTGAATATGCTCATCGAGCCTGTTAACGGATCCTCTGGACGCCGACGCGTCCGGGCCTTTCTGAGGCTTTGCGTCGCCGGCTTCGCGATATCATTTTCCGCGATCGCGCAAGCCGAAGATGCCCCGCCGCTGCGCGAGCGGCTGAAGGCGACGCCCTTCGGCATCGCCTGGGAAGCTTACGCCAATGGCAACTCCGACATCTGGGTGATGAAAGCGGATGGCTCGGGCGCCGTGAATCTCACCAGCACGGTGGACGTTAACGAGCACTATCCGCAGATCTCGCCGGATGGAAAACACATCTGCTTCAACGTCGATACCGGCGAAGGGCGTACCGCGGTGCGGAGCTTGTGGGTGATGGATATCGACGGGAAGAACCGCACGAAGATCGCCGATAAGGCGCGCGAGCCGTTCTGGGGTCCGGACAGCAAGGTGATCGGCTATCTGCCGCAGGAATACGATAAGTTTGACGTGGTTGATTATTACACCAAGGGGCTGATGTATTACCACGTCGATAGCGGCAAGACCGAGCCGCACCCCAATAGCGAAAAGCTGCGGCATCTGTATCACCCGAGGTTTTCGCCCAACGGCAAATGGATCGTGGCGACCGTGCATGCCGGCATGAATCTGAGCCATGCGATCCTGCTGATCGAGGCGCATGGGGACAAGATTATCAACCTGAAGATCCCCGGCTGCCGGCCGAGCATCAGCCCCGATGGGCAGCACATCGCCTGGGGATCGGAAGATCACGAATTGGACACCGCGCCGATCGATACGGATTCGGAGAGTCCATCGGTCGGCCCCAGGCAATTGCGGATTCGCGATGAGAAGAACAAAGTTTATCACATCGCCTGGTCGCCCGATGGGCGGTTCGTGAGCTTCAGCCGCGGGCCGGATGGGGAAGGCGATTTGAGCAAAACCGGCACCTTCCAGGCGGCGTGCGAGATCATCGGCGTTTACGCGACCAACTGGAATCTGTACGCCGTCTCGGCTGAGAAGCCGGGCGTGATCGATCTGAGCAAAGCCGGCGATGGCGAAGTCACCCAACTGACGACGACCGGCGACAGCAACAAAGAGCCGTTCTGGTTTGTCGCGGCCAAGCCGGCGAAAGAGTAGGGTTTGGTGGTGCGAATCAATTCTAGAAATGCGCGATCGCGCGAAATCAGCGGGCAGTGCCCGCCCTACGACGAC
>DATBDZ010000376.1:0-13435 GCA_036276235.1 Humisphaera sp.
CGCAAGCAGCCGATAAGGCCGCACGCGCTCGGCGGTAAACAAAACCGCCAATTCCGAAGTCGCCAGCGGCAGGATGAGCAACAGCAGCACCAGAAGGCCCACGCCCTGCAATCCGCTCGCCTCTCCGGTGAAATCAACATACCACCGCCAATGTTTGCTCCAACCCTCGATCGCGTGATCCAGAATCAGAAGCGAGAAGAGCCCGCCGAGCATCATCGGGCCAAACGTGAGTCGATTGCGCAGAGCCTTTTCCATATGTGGGGCCACGTTGTAAGCAACAACGCGTACCGCCGCAACTTGCGGAGGCAATAGTTTCGATGACCACTCTTATCCGTGCGCCGGTGGTCTTGTCACCTCCTCCGGTATTCCCAACATTTTGCATGAGCAGTGTAACTCGAATTGCCATCTGGAATTCCAACTCAGAACTCAAGATAATCGTCATGCTGAGGTACTCCGAAGCATCTGGCCCACTCGCGCGAGCCAGCCAGATGCTTCGGAGTACCTCAGCATGACGGTGTGCGAAGGCGGTGGACAAAAATCGAGCAATCACAGCCCTCCCAAAAACAAGGTGTTACGGCGCAAATGCAAAATGCTGGGTATGCCGGAGGAGCGAGAAGTGCCGCGACGTGCTTGGACCGGCCAAACATTTGCGGTATGAACCACGGCGTCCAAATGAGGAGCCAAAACGATGTCCGCGCGCCACTGGGTGTTCCCGATCATTATTGTTACCGCGATCTATCTCGCCGGCTGCGGCCCTAAACCGGGTCAGCCGCTGGTCACTTACACCACCGCCACGGTAACCATTCCGCCGTCCATCACCGCGGACAAGGATGGCCCGTACGCCCTCTATCCCGACGACGGCATCAGCCCGATTGCGAGAATCGATCTGCATAAAGGCGACCCACTTGGCTTCAAGCGAGCCGAAAACGGCCACATCGTCGGCTTCGCGCGTGACAAGGAATATGATCTGAATGCGATCCTGGCGCTCGACTATTCCTGGAAATTTGTCGAGAACAATTCCGCCGAGAAGAAGTGAGGCTTCGTCATTTCACCTTCACGGGGCTCCCATCCAAAAAATCCCGCGGCATCAGTTCAAACCCGCACCAATGCACCGGCATCGCCGACCAATCTTCCGTGCGCGGCTGATGGTGTACGCTCAGCATATACCACAGCACGACATCCGAGTCGGCGACGTTTTCGCCATTGACGTAGCTGACCAAACTCTCGCTCAGCAGCGGCTCGCCGGGGACTTCGGATTGCTTGTACTTCGTAATGAACAGATCCGCCTGCGCGAACGGCTCGTTGGTTGCGCCGCGGAAGATGCCGGTGCCGCCGGGGATCAGCTCGTAGGATCGCGGATGGCCCAGGCGATTTTTTGACGCGTAATTCACGACGCGCCAGCTTCGGAAATTCTCCGGACGCAACGAGCGGCTGGTTTCCTGGCGGATCGGCGTCCATGTCGCGTTTGCCTGCTCGTGCATACGGCCGCTGGGGATGTAGTTGAATTCTTCCACCGTGTTTTTGTCGCCGTCGATGTTGAAATTGAGGCAGAAATAAATGTTGTGGACGTGGCCCAGGGCGCGCTCGGGCGCGCCGACTTCGGTGCTGTTGGAGGCGTCGCCGCCGAAGTGGGAGAGCTTTCCGGTGAGGCCGACCTGCGGCATGATCGAGCCATCCTCGCCGAAGCACCAGCGAATGATGTACGTGTAATCGCCCAGCGCGTACGCGCTCCAGAGGATGAGCGTCTTCGCATGCGCGCGGCCTTCGCCGCCGAGATAAACCAGCGACGGCGCTTCTTCGTGGATCATGACGACGGCGCTATCGCCGGCGATCGACCCATCCGCGTTATACGCGCGGCAAGTCCCGCCGGGCAGGCAATCCTCGCCGGGAATTAGCGGGAGCATGTTTTTACCAAATGGATGATAGCGTTGATCCTCAGGCCGCGGCTCACCGCTGTTGTACGGAACGAAAACCTCGGCGATCCCCGCATATTTCAGCACCGACTTGCCGGCGAAGTTGATGTGCGTCAGCACCACGCCCTGTCGCGGGAGAATCTTCCAGTTAAAGCTCCACGATTCCCACTTCACCGGATGCTCCGCTGCCGGATCAGCCTGAGCGCGCGCCAGCGGCGCGGCCATCAAAAGTAAGAGCGTAGATGTGATGATAGATGCGATTTTTGGCTTCATAGGGTCACCGTCCCGAGATGATCATGCGCCAACTGTGGGGGTCGTCGCAAATTGCGCGAGGTTTACGCAAAAAGCCCGACAGCACAACGTCGCGACATGGCGGTGTCCGCGCTTCGATTGTGCCACTTGTAGAGCGCGCACGGCAGACGCATTGCTCTATCGGAGTGTAAACTTTTATTTGTGGCGATATTCATGGGGGAAGGCGTTCAGGTCAGAATAACCGTCATGCTGAGGTACCCCGAAGCATCTGGCCTGTTCGCGCGAGTGGCTAGATGCTTCGGAGTACCTCAGAGCCTGTGAATTTTTAATCGGCCTCTTGCGCAGGAGGCCAGTTCAGTCTGCACTGGCGCTCGTCTATGCTGCTTGAGGTTGCCGCAAGAACATAAAAATTCACAGGCTCTCAGCATGACGGGGTGCGCGTGGGGGAAAACTCAAATCCAACTCAATCTGCCTCATCATTGCGGTTCGCCACACTCGAGCGCCGCTCTATCGCGCAATACCTTCTCTCCGTCCCACTTGCCCCTTTCATCTGCTATGATAAAGCGCTTTCGCGGTTTCGTACGGAGGATTGTTCATGGCCATCAGCGACACGATCAAAAAAGGCATCATTCGCGCTCCGCATCGCAGTCTCCTGCGGGCGACGGGGGTGATCAAGAGCGAAGAGGATTTCAAGAAGCCATTCATCGCGATCTGCAATTCGTTCGTGCAGATCATTCCGGGGCATGCGCATCTTGATGTCGTCGGCCGCAAGGTGCGCGAAGCTGTTCGTGCAGCGGGCGGGGTTCCGTTTGAGTTTAACACAATCGGCGTCGATGACGGCATCGCCATGGGCCACGTCGGGATGAAGTATTCGTTGGCCAGCCGCGAGCTGATCGCCGACTGCGTCGAGACGATGCTGCGCGCCCATTGCTTCGACGGCGTCGTCTGCATTCCCAACTGCGACAAGATCGTCCCCGGCATGATGATGGGCGCGGCTCGCTGCGACATCCCGGCGATCTTCGTTTCCGGCGGACCGATGAACGCCGGCAAAACCAGCACCGGCGAAGTCGTCGATCTGGCAAGTGTGTTTGAAGGCGTCGGCAAAGTCTCCGCCGGCAAGATGAGCGAGGCGCAGCTCACCGACATCGAGCAGCATGCCTGCCCGACGTGCGGCTCATGCTCGGGCATGTTTACCGCCAACAGCATGAACTGCCTCTGCGAGGCGCTCGGTCTGGCGCTGCCGGGCAATGGGAGCATTCTGGCGACCGATCCTCGGCGCGATGCACTCTTCAAGCGAGCGGGCGAGGCGATCGTCGATCTGGTGAAGAAGAACATCCGCCCGCACGACATTCTCACACATAAGGCATTCGAGAACGCCTTCGCGCTGGACGTCGCGATGGGCGGCAGCACCAACACCGTGCTGCACACACTGGCGATCGCCATTGAGGCCAAGCAGCCGTTTGATCTGAAGCATCTGAACGAAGTCTCCGCGCGCGTGCCGTATCTGTGCAAAGTCGCGCCGGCGGGCAAGTATCACATGGAGGACATCGATCGCGCCGGTGGCATCAGCGCCATCCTCAAGACGCTCACCGGCAAGGCGAACACGCTCAATCTCGATTGCATCACCGTCACCGGAAAGACGCTCGGCGAAAACATCGCCGACGCTGTGGTGAAAGATACCGACGTGATTCGCCCGCTGGATAACCCCTACAGCGAAAAGGGTGGGTTGGCGGTTCTCTTCGGAAATCTCGCGCCCAAAGGATCGGTCCTGAAGACCGGCGCGGTTGCGGAAAGCATGCACAAGTTCCGCGGGCCGGCGGTCATTTTCGAAAGTGAAGAAGACGCCGCCAAGGGCATTCTCATGGGCAAGGTGAAGGCCGGCGATGTGGTCGTTATCCGCTACGAAGGCCCGCGCGGCGGCCCTGGCATGCAGGAGATGCTCGCGCCCACCGCCAACATCATGGGCCGCGGGCTGGGCGAGCAGGTTTGCCTGATCACCGACGGCCGCTTCAGCGGAGCGACGCGCGGCGCGTGCATCGGCCACGTCAGCCCGGAAGCTGCCGCAGGAGGGCCGATCGGGCTGATTGAGCCGGGAGATACGATCAGCATCGACATCCCCAATCGCCGCCTCGATCTGGATGTGCCGGAAGAGGTGCTGGCCAAGCGGCGCGCGGCATGGAAATGCCCTCCGGCAAAGATCAATTACGGATATCTGGCGCGATACGCGGCACAGGTAACCAGCGCCGATACGGGAGCAGTGTTGAAGCAGCCGGAGTTGTAAGGCTCGAACGACGCGTTCATGAGCCGAGAAGACTTGCCAAACACACAGCTCGCGCCCACCCAAAGGAAAATCGCGGGCGGATCGAAGGTCGATCCGCCCGCGATATTTTATTGGGAAGACTTGGCTTAGTATCGGTCGCCGCGGTCGCGTCCGCCGCCTCCTCCTCCGCGGCCACCGCCGCCGCCGAAGCCGCCGCGGCCACCACCGCCGCCGCCGCCACCGTAACCGCCGCGACCACCGCCGCCGCCTCCACCGCCGTAGCCACCACCGCCGCCGCCACCACGTGGCTTGTCTTCGCGGGGTCGTGCTTCGTTGACGGTAAGAGCGCGGCCGCCATGGTCGTGGCCGTTGAGGGCTGCGATGGCGGCCTGTGCCTCGTCATCGCTGCTCATCTCAACAAACCCAAAGCCTTTGCTGCGGCCGGTATCGCGGTCGTTGATGACCTGTGCCGAGACGACCTGGCCGTGCTGGCCAAACAATTGCTCCAGTTCGGAGCTGTCCACCTGATAGCTCAGGTTTCCCACATACAACTTCTTACCCATTGGTGTAAATCTCCTTGAGAATGGGTAGATCCCGACCCGCTTAATTCATGCGGTTCTTTCCGGGCCGGAACGAAAGAGGTTGAACGCAACCGATGCGGGAGGAGTGCGAAAGGAGACGGAGGAAGGACCAAACACGCGGAGCTTTTCCAGAGACCGATCGACGGACCCGCCCACCTTAACGGCGGTAGTCTAAACAGCCGACTCAGGAAATTGCAAGCGCAAATTGGCCAAAGTTTCGCAAAAAGACGTAAGGGGAGTGGTGCTGCCCTTAACCGATTCTAAGCGCTTTGAGCCGATGTTATCGGGCCGCCCCTATTGGTTCGCCTCCGAATTTGCGTTCGGCCGGTGGATATTGGATTTCATCCTTGTGGCCGGTCCGCCAGTTTCCGGCCGCAGGAGGAGAGGAGTCGTGAGGTTCAATGCTAAAAGTAGTCCATCTCGCGCCGCGTTCGAGGCCTTGGAAAGCCGCCAGCTTTTGAGCGGGGTCTCGCTGACGATCACGCCGCTCAACGTCAGCGGTGGCGTCCAACTGCAGATTCTTGGCACGCCCGGGAACGATCAAATTACCGTCGATCAGACCGCCGATGGACTGGTCGTGGGGAATGCCGGCGGCTGGACCCAGACGTTTCCCGATCTTATCGCTAGCATTCGCATCGACGGCGGGGCGGGAAATGATTCCATCCTGCTCACTCCCGCGGTAACGCAGAACGCGACCCTCTTCGGCGGCGCGGGCAACGACACCCTCGCCGGCGGATCGGGCGATGACGCTCTCTACGCAGGTCCGGGAAACAATATCCTCAACGGGGGCGATGGAAACGACACGCTCGTTTGCCTTGGCAGCACACGCGATACCCTCAGCGGCGGCAATGGGCGCGATAGATTCTGGACTGACAACACGACCGCCGAGAAAGTCACCGATCTGACGCGCGACGAAGGCGGCGATCTTCATCGTGTTGGCAACATCAACATCTCCGGCGCGGCATCGACCAAAAAAGTCTCCAGCGCCACGATTGCCAAGCAACTCAACACCAGTTCACTCAGCGAGCCGCTGGTCGATAACTCCTCATTCACTTACCGGGATTTTTCCGGCAACGTGCTGTTCTCTGCGGCCGGCCCGTCGCCGGATGATGTGAATCAGGGAGATATCGGCGACTGCTATTTCCTTGCCGCTCTGTCGGCCGTCGCTAAATCGGACGCTTGGCGCCTGCGTCAGATCATCCTGGATTTGGGTGATGGCACATATCTGGTTCAGATGAGTCATCGCGGCGCCAGCGTCTTCGAGCGGGTGGACGCGCGGCTGCCGGTGACACAATCGGGCTATCTCGCCTACGCAGGGCTCGGAGAGCAAGGCTCCCTTTGGGCCGCGCTAATGGAGAAGGCGTGGTGCGCGGTTCGGTCATCGGCCAACAGCTACGCGTCGATCGATTCGGGTTGGATGGACGAGGCCTTTGGCGCACTGGGTGCCAGCTCGACCGGCATCTACTCGGCGGCAAACGGGCAGGCGCTGCTGACGCTAATTCAAAAGCAATTGGCCGCCGGCAAGGCGGTGACCTTCGCCACCAACGTCGCTCCGGACGATTCGCCGCTCTTGAGCGGCCATGCATATGAAGTGGATAGCGTCAATCTCGACGCCAACGGCGTGCCCGTCTCGATGCGGCTGCGAAATCCGTGGGGTGTTGACGGCGCGGGCAATGACGGAAACGACGACGGCTATGTCACGATTACTGCCGCCCAGGCGATGAATTCATTTCTCGGGATGGTCAGTGCGTATGTTTGATCGGGGTGGATGACCTCGAATTCGGATCTCCTCCTTCTGATCGGCGCGGTTCCGCGAGGGCCGCGCCGGTCGCTTTTGGGACCGCGGCACCGGATTTGCCTTGTGCATCGCATGAAGGCTCGGCTTGCTGCGAAGCAGGATTGCTCGCTTGCCGTGGCGCGATCGGTCGGACTGGTTTACACCTCCGATCATCGCCCGGGTATTACGCGCACCATGCGCGGGAAATCGGCTGTCTATCATGACGCCAAGGGCAAGCCGGTGCGCGATCGCCAAACGCTCAAGCGCATCGCTTCGCTGGTGATACCCCCCGCATGGCGGGACGTCTGGATTTGCCCGGACGCGCGCGGGCATATTCAAGCAGTCGGCCGCGACGAGCGCGGCCGAAAGCAGTACCGATATCACCCGCGCTATCGAGAGCAGCGCGATCAGGACAAATACGCAAAGATGATCGCGTTTGTGAAGGCGCTGCCGCGCATTCGCCGGCGCGTCGCGCTCGATCTTCGCAAACCAGGATTGCCGCGCGAAAAGGTGCTGGCCGCTGTCGTGCGATTGCTGGAAACCACTCTCATTCGCGTCGGCAACGAACAGTACGCGCGGACGAATCACCATTACGGCCTGACCACGCTGCACAATAATCACGCCAAAGTGCGCGGAAAGCAGATCCATTTTCATTTCAAAGGAAAGAGCGGCGTCGAACGGGATGTCGATCTTGAAGACCCGCGGCTTGCCGACATCGTGCGCCGCTGCCAGGATCTGCCGGGAGAAGAGCTGTTCGGCTATCTCGACGAAACAGGCAAAGCCGTCGATGTCACCAGCACCGATGTGAACGATTACCTGCGCGAAATCTCCGGCGAAGATTTCACCGCAAAAGATTTTCGCACCTGGGCCGGAACAATTCTCGCGGCGGCGGCTTTGCGCGAATTCGAGCAATTCGACTCACAAACGCAGGCAAAAAAGAACATCCTGCGAGCGATTGAATCGGTGGCGGCGAGACTGGGCAACACCCGCGCCGTCTGCCGCAAGTGCTATATCCATCCCGCCGTCCTGGATTCGTATCTGGACGGATCAATGGGCCAAACGCTCGCCCAGCGCGCGACGAACCTGGCAAACAATCGATCGGCGCTGAACGTCGATGAGGCGGCGGTGCTGGCCTTGTTGCGGCGGTGGCTCGCCAATTCGTAGGGGCGAACCTCGTGTTCGCCCGCGGTCAGTCGCGCGAGCAACCTGGGGTGAACACAAGGTTCACCCCTACGAGCAATGCGTAGGGGCGAAGCCCGTGTTCGCCCGGTCGCAGCTGCGCGAGAAACCTGGGTGAACACAAGGTTCACCCCTACGGGTAATGCGTAGGGGCGAACCTCGTGTTCGCCCGGCGGTGGATCACGCGAGCATACAAGGGCGAACACGAGGTTCGCCCCTACAGAAAATCAGAAGTTCCATCCCACTCCGACCAAAAATCGCGTGTCGCTGTTCTGCTGCCCGGGCGCGGGGATGGAGTTATATTTGAAGTCTAACTTGATCTCCGCAAACATTTTTTCGGTCAGCGTTGTGCGAATGCCTGCATCGGTGTCGAAGAAGTAATTGTTGATGCTATCCAGGCCGGGAAGGTATTCCAGATCATGGAAGACGGTCACCTTGTCATTGAGCTTTTTGTCGATGTGATAAGCCAGCCGCAGCGCGGCGGATTCGGTTGTGCCGTCGTTGCTGAAGTCGCGATAGAGCCATGACAGGCCGCCTTCCGTGTTAAAATGGAAATCCGGTTTTTCGACCCACTGATAGCCGACACCAACGCCGGGGCTGAAGAGCAGGCTGAGTTTGGCGATCAGGTCGCGCTCGATGCGGGCGTTGGCGTAGCCATACAGCTTCGGCTGGAAAAAGTAATCGTATTTGGGGGAGATGAACCAGTTGTTTTCGGTTTCATGCTTTCCAGAAACGCCGGGCACATGCTCGCGGCTCCAGAAATATCCGGCGTCGGCGGTGATGCGATCGTTTTCGCCGCGCCGCACGACGTGCGCGGAAGCATTGATCGAATCCGAATCCGTGTTTCCCCGCGCAAACGAGCCGCCCACGGTCACGGATCCGGTCCACGTTCCATTAGGCGGGTTGATTGACTTCACCGCCCCTAGCGAAATGGTTTCCGGCTTCATGTCAGCCCCGCCGGCGGAAATCGTGCCTTCCTTGTCCACGGCAACCGGCTGCTTCAAAACCGTGCCATCATTCAAGTGAATCTCGATTGGGCCGTCTGTCGAGAATGTAGATACGTCCTTCAGATCAACCGTTACGGCGCCGGCAACGGCGGATTTGACGACAAGCTTGCCGCCGTCCATCGAAACGATTTTTCCGGTAAGACGATCACCATTCTTAAAGACGATTTGATCCGCGAGCGCCGAGCCCGTCAGCGAGAGACAAACCGCAAACGCAGTTAGAGCCCGCAACGCAAAATTGTTCATGAAATTCCTCCGCAGGACTCAGATATGCGGGGGAGTCGATGCGTGTCAAAGGATTGTCCGCTGCGCAACAGCCGAGCTCGATTATCTGAGCGAATTAGGCCGTCGAATTATGGCAGCGGCGTGAAACGCAAATCATCGTAGCGGATCGGCTGACCAGAGTACGGGGTTCCCCAAAGTGATGCGCGGCCTGGCGCGGGTGCTTGCGGATCATCCGCCGCCAGCGTCCACTGCGCCGGCTCGGCTGCCCCATTGGCCCAGACTTTGGCTTGGGCCTTCCAAGCCGCGCCCTCTTGCGAGACGCGCAGCTTCAGATGAATCCATGCGCCAGATTTCCAGTCGCGAAAGGGGACCGATGTCTTCGGCGTGTCTCCCTTGCGAAGCTCGATGCGCGCCTGGCCCGGAAGGACCCAGAGCTTGTAACCGCCCGCGTCATTGCACCCGATGCCAAACTCGGGAAAACGCCGGCCGGAAGAAGCGGAAGAGATTCGCGCGGAGACTTCCCCGCCTACGGCGCCGGCGGGGCCGAAGAGCAATGCATAAGAATCGATCGGCTCGCCCGCGAGTTCCAGCAAATTATTGTTCTCGATGCGCGCAACAGAAAAAGGCCCGGAGAGCACCATGATCTCATCAGGCACTTTCCCGAGCGGCGTCTTTTCGAAATCGTTGATGTATTCAGCCGGTGTGTCAGCGCATAGGCACGCGAGGCAGAGGCCAGCAACTGCTAACGTTCGGACTGTTGCGGACGCCGTTTTCATGAATAACCGGATTCAGATTGCTCGGAAAATTTAAGTATACATCCAGGGAAATGTCATGCTGAGGTACTCCGAAGCATCTGGCCAACACGTGCAATCGGGCCAGATGCTTCGGAGTACCTCAGCATGACGTTGCTCGCGTTCCATGACATCGAATTCGTCGCGGCAACGCGCCCGCTCACGGCTTGCTTTCCAACGCATAAAGATTGCTCCCGGTCGCGACATACACTGCACCATTGGCCGCAACAGGCGTTGAGTAAATCGGGTCTTTGAAATCCACCGTCCCCAATACCTTCTTCTCCCGCCCCGCGGCGAGAATCGTCAGAATGCCGCTCTCATTGCCGACGTAAATTTTTCCATCCGCCAGCAGCGTCGAGCCCCAAATGTGCGCCTCGGCATCGTGCGTCCAAAGCGGCTCGCCGGTTTTTACATCGAGGCAGGTGACGATTCCCGTGAACTCGCCGGTGTAGAGCAGGCCGTCCGATATCGACACCGTCGAAACGGATCGGCCGATTTTTTCGTACGTCCATACCTTGCCGGTCTGCGTGACATCGCCCGAGCCTTTGGGCTCGATGCAGGCCAGCGCGCCGATGCCCTCGCCGGATTCCGGTTCCTGACCTACGCCGACATAAACGCGATCGCCGTCGATGACCGGCGTGGCGATGATTTCGGACGGGCCGTTGTTGTCGCCGTATTTAATGGGCTTGCCATTTTTGCTGCGACGGGAAGGTGGATTGCAATCGCATCGCCACAATTCCTTCAAACCCGGCACCGCAGGTGGCGCATCGGGCGCGAGCGTTTCGGTTGGAATCGGGCCAAGGGAGTTGGCGTCAAACCCATAGCAGAATCCGTCGCCGCCGCCGAAGACGACAGTCGGCTGTCCCTTGATGATGCCGTACGCGGGACTGGACCAATTGCTGAAATACGTGCGCTGGGAGATTCCCGATCGCTCAACGGCCAGCAATTTGCCGCTGTTTTTGTCGAGACAAATCAGCGCCGGCGCATCCGGGGCTGGCGTGTGCTTGTTCGTCCAATCGACACCGTTGGACGTTGTGATGAAAAGCTTATCGCCAATCAGCAGTGGTGAGCTGCTGGTCATATTATGCGGAAAAATCCCCAGGTCGTTGTACATGTCATATCGCCAGATGATGTCGGCATCGCCTGCGCCCTGCGCGATCGGCGGCTTGCCAATCCCGGCAACATACTGCGCCTCATCCGTAAACGGCCCCTTGTCGGCACCCTGCAATCCATGAACCTCCAGACAAAGTACCTCGCAGCGATTGGTGATGACATACGCACGATCGCCCTCGATTACCGGCGACGAACAAAGACCAACTTGCTCCCAATCGCTGACTTTCCCCGCTTCCAGTTTGGGCACGGTGAGCTGCCAGAGAAAGTGCCCGTCTTTTTCATCGAAGACCATGAGAACCGAATAATCCCCCTGATATTTGGCCAACCGCGGCGAGCCGTTGTTCGTGCCGACGTAAACCCGCCCGCCGGCGACGACGGGATTGCCATAGGCGGCCGAGCCGATCTTCGCAACCCAGCGCACGTTCTTCGTCGTCGCCGGATCGATCGGCCCACCCTCACTGGCCGGCTTTCCCGGATCAGCGGAGGCAGGCAGATTCTTCTCGCGCGAAACCATATTCCGCGCCGGCGACCCGCCCCACATGGGCCAGTCATCCCCTTGAGCGCCAACCGCCGCAGACAAAGCGATCAGCACACACCCGATCCACAAAACGCGACTCATGCAAAATCCATCCTTCGGTTGCACAACAGTACCGGACATCGCTTCTATGCGTTGCGGAGCCGAGATCGTGGCACGGGCGGGATACGGGATCATCGCTCCAGTCGAAGCGCGGCCAGCATTTCGACGTTGCCCTTGGCCCCAAGAATCGGGCTCTGGGTTAGCGCATCTACGCCAAACCCCGCATCGGCAATGTCTTTCTGGACATGGTCGAGCACGCCCGCCAATTCCTCCTTCGGAAGAACGCCACCCTTCAGCAGCCGCTGATCCGCTTCGTAGTGCGGCTTGATGAGCGTGATCACCCGCCCTTGGGGCCGCAGAATTCGCGCGGCGGCGGGCAGGATATTCTTCTGTCGCGTCCAAGCGACATCGATGGTGATCAGATCGACCGCTTCGGGCAATTCGACGTGCATCGCGTTGATTCGTTCCATTACGATCACCCGCGCATCTTTGCGCAGCTTCCATTCCAACACGCCATATCCCTTTTCGACGGCATACACTTTTGCCGCGCCGTTCTGAAGCAGGCAATCGACGAATCCGCCGACATTTGAGCCAAGATCGGCGCAGATTAAGCCGCGCAGATCGATTGAGAATGATGTCAAAGCGTGCGCAAGTTTTTGACCGGCGCGGGAGACGTACTCGGCCATGTCCGCATCCTAAGGCACCCGGCGAAGCGTGTGTCAATCTATCGCCGCGAACTCACCGGCGGCGTTCCCAGCCATTGGTCGAAGGCTTCCATTCGATTCACCGTCACGAAAAAACTTGCCTGCCAGTGATCGTCGTACGCATACCAGTCTTTGTATTCGTGGTTGCTTTCCGGATCGTACATGTAGACATAGAGTCGCCCGTCGGCGGGGATCTCATAGCCCCAGATGACCACCGCGTGCCAGTCGATCGTGCCATTCTCACGCCGTTGCACGATCAGATGCCGCATGCTCGGTTTGTCGGAGTTGAGGAATGAGAGGATCTGATCGCGCGACGGCTTGCCGGGCACATAGGTCACGCTAACGCCGCGACTGTTGAAGGCATGCATCAACTGCTCGACGGTCACCTTCTCGTTGACGACCGTGCCCATCACATCTTTCACGATTGTGCGCTGCGTCGTCGGCACGCCGCTGCTCAGCAGAATTGTCTGAAAGCAGGCGGCCCAGCACCAGTTGGGCGTCTGCTGCGGCACCTCCACCATCGGCGGAGCAAATACCTTTTGCATCTCCGTCGGATGTTCTTCCAGCGGGCGAAGTTGAGAGGGTTCGACGCTGGAAGAAGCAGAACAACCGGCAAGAATGAGACATGCGAGAATGAGCGAGCTCACGTGGCAGAAGGCGGCGGGCAGTGCCCGCCCTACGCGCGCCGAATTCTTCAGCGGGACAAGTTCCGCCCGACGCTGCGCCCCATGTAGGGCGGGATTTATCCCGCCGCCGCTTACTCCCTCTCCCCTGACTTCGACGAGCTCAGTCGAGTCGTACTCTTGCGAGAGGGTTGGGGTGAGGGAACGGACGCATCGACTTGCGAACGGCAGGATATTGCTGCTCGCTGTCCCCTCACCCTGCCCTCTCCCCTGAGTACAGGGGAGAGGGTTCAAAAGTGTCCCGAGCACGCAATGACCCAAATTGCCCTTCATCATGAATCGCCCAGAGCCCAACTCTACATCTTAGCCACCAAAATCTCCGCCAGGTGCATATCCGATGGCGTTGTTATCTTAAGGTTGCGCTCTTCACCCGGAA
>DATBDZ010000377.1:0-6957 GCA_036276235.1 Humisphaera sp.
CCAGAATGCGGGCGGCGGTTTCGAGCGAGATGCAGCGTTTAGCCGGCGGATGAAAGACCATCCCGATTGCATCCGCGCCGGCCTGCGCCGCCGCGACCGCGTCCTCGGGCCGCATGATGCCGCAGATTTTGATTCGGGTACGAGCCACGTGGGGAATCGTAGGGAAGGGAAGGAGAAATGAAAATGGACGCTGAAAAAATGGAATCCGCTACTCCCTCCCTCGGTACTCCGGGGGAGGGCTGGGGAGGGGGCTTATGTCGAGGTTCGAGGTTTGCAACGAATGTTGAACGTCGAATGTTGAACGTTCAACGTCGAACGTTCAACTTCGAAGGGCCTAAACAGGAGTAAAGGCCGGCCACCGGACTTTACGCCGTGTGTGTTTCTTTCGACCTTCGAAGTTCGACGTTGGACGTTGGATGTTCAAGCGGAGCGCAAACCCCGCCACGCACGGCGGAGGGAAAATGTGCTCCTGCCCCTCTTTGTCATCTCGTCCCCGCGCGCAGATCATAACACAACAACCGCAACGCCTCCCCGCGCGCCCCCTTCGAGTTCTGGCAGATATACAGCAGCCCGCTGCTCACCACCGGCGGCGTCCAGGTTTCGCCGGCGGCTATCGGCCAGGTGCGGGCCAGCTCGTGATAACCCTTGGGATTCAGGTCGAGCCACAGCAGGTGGCCCCACTCGCCCAGGCAGAGGCAGCGGCCGTCGATCATCAGCAGATGGCAGCGGTCGGTGCCGAACGTTTCCTTGCGTGTGCTGCCGTCGCGAAGCTGCAGCGTCTCTTCCCACTCAGGGCGCGTGCGCCAGATCTCCTTGCCGGTGGCAAGCTCTACGCAGCAAAAAAAAGCATCGTTGGGGCCGTGGCCGTCGATGCCGTAGAGATAGCCGTCCTTCGGGATCGCGGTCATGAAGTGCGTGCCGAACGTGGGGTTGGTCCAGGCTTCCTTCGCGGAAAGATCGGCGGCGATATCCAGCATCGCGCCGCCGGCGCCGTAGCATTCGGAGATGAAGACCTGGTTGCCGACGATCACGGGCGAGGAGGCGTTCACTGATTCGCGCGGATGCCCGCGCCAATCAAAGCCGAAATCGACATGGCCATTGGCGGGGTCGATGCACATCAAGCCGCCGGTCGCCGGATGGCTCTCTCCGCCGGCGAAGACAAACACGCGGCGTTTGCCGCGCACGGTCGCGGGAACCGGCGTGGCGTAGCTCGGGCCCCATTTGTCGCCCGCGCCCCAGATCATCTTCCCGTTGGCAAAATCGAACCCAGCGACGCATGGCCCATCAGGCGCGCCAACGTTGACGATCAGCAGATTTCCCTCGGCCAGCGGACTGGCGCCCACGCCAAAGAAATTCTGCGGCAGCTTGAACTCCTTCATCAGATCGCGCTGCCAGACCAACTGCCCGCTCAGCAGGTTCAGGCAATGAAGCTTCCCCTCCGCTCCGATCGCATAAACGCGGCCATTCTCGATCACCGGAGTCGAGCGCGGGCCATTGCAATACCCATAGCGATCGACGTAGGCGGTCGGATATTTGAATCGCCAGAATCGATCGCCCGTGGCTGCATCCAGGCAATCGATCACTTCCTCCTCTTCGATGCGATGAAACAGAATCAGCCTCTGCCCGACAATCGTCGGAGCGGCATAGCCTTCGCCTTTGGCCATCTCCCAGACCATTGTCAAACCGTTTTTCGGAAATGTGGTGAGAAGTTTTGTTTCGGTGCTGAAGGCGTTGTGCGTTGGGCCCAGGAGCGAAGGCCAATCGGTTGTCGCCGCGCCGGCGGGCAGCGGTTTGGGCGGGAGGTGAAAGCTTGCGTCTGGGTTCTTGGATGCTGGCTTTGCCGGAGCCTGCTGTTCCTTGCTAAGGGACGGGGGCGACGGATCTGCATAATTCCGCTCATCCGCCGGAGCTGTCGATGCAATGAGCATTGCAATGATTGATAAGGCCGGGATTTTGAGAGATATCATCGTTTGGTTCCCATCCTCGATGCAGCAACCGTCATGCTGAGGTACTCCGAAGCATCTGGCCCATTCGCGCGAGGTGGCCAGATGCTTCGGAGTACCTGCTCTGAAGATGTCGCAATTCATAGCAGGGTGGGTGTACTCGCCCACCATTTGTCGCTCGTGGTGGGCGAGTACACCCACCCTACTTCAAACCTTTAAGACTCAACCGTTCACCATTCCTCAAGATTCGGTACACCTGTCCAATTCGTTCGCACTCAGCAATGAACCGCTCCGGCGAAGCCGTGTTGAACTCGAACATATCGTAATGACACGGCACCACCAGCCGCGCGCCGATGTCGTGCGCCAATTGGGCGGCCTCCGCGCCGTTCAGATTTCCCGCGACCCGCCGCTCGGGCGAGCGGCCGTTGATCGGCAGCAGCGCGACATCAACTTTGAACTTCTTAAGGATCGAAACCATTCCTTCGTACAGCACTGTGTCGCCGCTGTGGTAGATCGTCTTGTCGTCGGCCTGGACGATGTAGCCGATATGAGTCAATCGTCCGGCGGCATCGCGCTCGAGCGTTTCATGGGCCGCGGGCACACATGTGAAGCGAAAGCCTTCGATCTCAACCGTCTTGTGCTCGTCGATTCCGACTAGCGCCTCCGGCTCGATCCCCAGCCGATCGGCCGCGAACGCGCGATTGACCTCGGGAACGATCACCGCCAGATCAGGATTCACATCCAACAGCGGCTTGAGCGTCTGCGCATCCAGATGATCAGTGTGGTTGTGCGTGCACGCCGCCGCGGCAATGAAGTCGAGCCGGCGCGGGTCGATCATGCGACGAGTCATGCGAACATGTGGCCTTTCAGTCTTCGCATATTTTTCCGTCAATGAATCCGAGAGATACGGATCAAGCAAAATGCAGCGGCCACGATGCGCGATGAGAAAACCGCTCTGCCCCAACCACCACAGATGAAGCCCCGGCGCCCAGCGCGCCGATTCCACGTCGGCAAGAAACTCATCATCGGACTGGATCGGTTCGATCATGAAAGCACCAGCGAATCAATTAACGCATCGGATCGCCGCTTGCGGCTTCGCGCTCCTCGCAACGCAAAACACTCAATGGGCAAAACGAGCTGATGAAAAACTACCTGCGCGCTGCGTCCTAGTTTTTATCCGTCCGTTCCAATTCCTTCCGCACCGTCGCAACCCCCGCGACCATATTGATCAACTTCTGCTTCGCAGCCCAGCGCGCCGTCTGGCTCAGCCCGCAGTCCGGCGCGAAGGAAAGTCGTTCCGCCGGCGCGTGCTTGAGGCAGAGCCGCACGCGGTCGGCGATATCGTCGGGCGTTTCGATGTAATAACTCTTCACATCGACGATGCCGATCGCCACGTCCTTGCGTTTTGCGATCTGCTCGATGATCGCAATCTCCGCGAACTCGCGGCTGGCCATCTCCAGGTGAATTTCATCCACCTGCATCTCCAGAAACGCGGGAAACATCGGTGCATATCGTCGCGGGCCGACAGCGCGGGCCTTGTAGTTGCCGAAGCACAGATGCGTCGAGAGACGGCACTGGCCGACCACCGCCTCGACGGTGCGATTGAAGATATCGACAAATCGCTTGGGATCTTCCCGATGCGCATAGCAGCTCATCGAAGGCTCATCGACGGTGATCTCTTCGCAGCCGACCTTCACGAGGTTGATCAATTCATTGCGAACGATCGGCAGCAGCGCTTCGGTGATCGCATAGCGATCCTTGTATTGGCTATTGGGCACGAGGCGACCGCTGAGCGTGTAAGGACCCGGCACACTGGCTTTGAGCGTCGGCCCCGCAGGCGCAAGGCGCTTGAGACGCGTGAACTCCTCGACAGCGCCCAAGCCGCGCGGCGCGCGGAGTTCGCCGATAATTTTGTGTTTGCCGCGCTGATCATGTGCCGGCGGCCCAAATCGCCGCGGCGACGCCGGCTCAAGCTCAATTCCTTCCAGATACCCATAAAATGAGAGATTGAAATCAAGCCGCGTCTGCTCGCCATCGGTGATGACATCCAGCCCGGCGGCCATCTGATCGTGAATCGCGCAAATGACGGCGTCGTCTTGCGCCTCGGCGATATCCGCCGCACCGAATTCAGCGAGATGTTGCGAAGCAAATTCCAGCCAACCGGGGAAGGGATAGCTGCCGATGACGGTGGTGCGCAGGGGGCGGGAGGTCATGGTGGGCAGATGATAATCGTTGCCGCGAACGGGCGGGAGAGGTGAATCGAATTCCGCATAAACCCAGGGTGTCACAATTTGACACCCAAGCCGATGCATCAAATAATACCGTCATGTCGTCCCGTACCAGTCTAAATGTCTCACTGACTCCGGCACTCGAAAAGTTTATTCACAACCGGGTTGCTGCGGGTCGCTATCAAACCGCCAGCGAAGTCGTTCGCGAAGCCTTGCGCCTGCTGGAATTACGCGAGCGCGAACTTGATGAGGCGTATGACGCTCTCAAGCGAAAGTTAAGGCGAGGCGCCGCGCAGGCCAAACGCGGGGAACTGATCGACGGCCAGGAGGTATTTGACGAGCTCCTATCTGTGTTCCAGACCAAGAAGAAAGCTCGCTCAAAATGAGCGGCTACTCTTTCACCTCAGATGCTTACCAGGATTTGCGCGGCATTAGGGATTATCTGATGGACACGGCTGGGGACGAGGTTGCCGAGCGGGTTGTGAAGGAAATTCGGAATGAATGTGGGAAGCTTGCCGACATGCCGGGAATGGGCCATTACCGGGAGGATCTTCTGGATCGAGGCTTCCGATTCTGGTCCGTCTATGCCTACGTCATCGGCTATCGCTGGAAGACTAAGCCCATTCAGATTATTGCGGTCGTACACGGAACACGAGACTTGGCGGCGGCGTTCTTTCGCCGTCGCAAAGCGTCGATCTAGTTCACTTCGCCGGCGGCTCACTCAGCAGCTTTTCAAGCGTCTTCTGCAGCTTTTCAGGCGCGCCGTCTTCCCAGAGTTTCACCTCGCTGATGACAACGCCGTCGGGGCCGATCAGGAGCGTGGTGGGGAAGGAGTAGACGAGATATGCCGCCGTGGTTTTGCCGCGGGTGAAGTCGCCGGTGCCGGGGATGCGGGTTTCGCCGCCGCCGTCGAGGGCGATCAGGAACGGCAGATCGCGGCCGCCCCAGAATTTCGCGCGGGCGGTTTGCAGCTTCTGGTTCATGTCTTCGATTGAGTCAACCGAATCATCGTGAACGCCGACGATCACCAGGCCTTTGTCTTTGAAGCGATCGTGCAGATCGATCAAGGCGGGCATGCCGCCGACGCAGGGCCCGCACCAATAGCCCCAGAAATCCAGGAGCACGTATTTGCCATGCAAATTTGCGAGCTTGATCGGCCCGCCGTTTTTCCATCCCTTGATGTTCCGCAATTCTGGCGCGGGGCTGCCGACCAATGTCGAAGGATTCGATCGCGGGGAAAGATCCAATTGCAGCGACAATTCCCGCCGCCCCGGCTCGATGTGGACGTACCGATAGGCCGGATGACAATGGCTGGAGCCGACAAACAAATCGTAATCGCCCGGCGGAACCCACAACTCCGCCTTGGGTCCGTTGAAAACGGAGAAGATCGCGCGTTCGTAGTTGTGCCCAGGCTTCATTGCGAACGCTTCGGTGTGGCCGAGCTTCACTCCAATGTCGGCCAGGCCCACACTGGTAATCCCGACCTCAATTCGACATGCCGGCTGAAGATGGATTTCGCGGGCGCGGCTTGGGCTGCCGTCGAATTCCTCAAGTTTCAATTCTTCCAATGCGATCAAACCGCGATCTTCGTGCAGCACGACCAGCGGGGCCGAGTTCAACCGCCGATAGCCGTTTGAAGGCGTCCCAAAGATCGATACCTTGGACAGCAAAACGTTTCCCTCGACATCGCTCACGACCGGCTTGTCTTTCTCCTGGTCGTAGAAAAAGACGCGATCTTGCGGCTTGAACTCATCTCCGAACCACTCTCGCAAGCCGACGCGGGCACCGATGACCGTCTTTCCATCGGGGCCCAGAAGCTTCAACTTCAAACTTCCGGTTTGACTGGCGGCAAACGCGTTCTTGTCCTCCTCCTCCGCCGCCGGCATCGCGCCAAACGGATCGCCATGCGCGGCAATCGTCGCCTTGAGGATCGGAAGCTGCCCGATCGCGGCGGCCAGATCGGCCGGTGTCGTCACGAATTCCAGATGGCCATCAATGAACCCAATCCACACGCCTTGCAGATTTTGCTCAAAGTTTTCATGTACGACGGCGGTGCAGGAGCCCAGGTGCCCATTGATGAAGGAGGCTTGCCGGCTGTTATCGCCGCGGTCAATTCTATGCGGCTGGGTATACGTGAGCTGCAACCCATGACTGTGCGCGGCATCGAGCTGCGTTGGCCAATCGCCGCTGTTTTGGTCGGCTTGGTCGAGCAGATCGAGAAGGACTTGGCGCATCTGCAGCGCTCGCTCTTCGCCGTTGACGTCGTGCGCGATGGGTCGAGTGGTCGGGGCTGTCGTGGGACCGGCGGCGAAGGCGATTACGCCGCAGAGCAATATCGATATGACGGACGGCACAGCCCGCGAAATCCATCGTTGTGCCGAGTAGATTCTCGGCCACAATTCTCGCAGACTAATGCATGCAGCAACTGTCATGCTGAGACTGAGGTACTCCGAAGCATCTGGCCTATTCGAACAAGCCGGCCAGATGCTTCGGAGTACCTCAGAGCCTGTGAAGTTTCAGCAGTCTCAGGTTGACCGCTGAGCCATGCGGCTTGTTTTTTCCTTTGACCGCGTCGATCGACTTGGATCGACATGACCGCGGCACTTGTTTCTGCGCCTTGCAGATTTGCCTACGCGACCGCTCAGGGCCTCATTTTTGGCCGCCGGCGAGCCTTTGGCCGTTTCAAGCGATCAACGCGGGGGCGAAGTGCATCACGTTGTACGCCAGCGCGCACCACAGCGCAACACATTTGGCCTTTTCCAATCCACGCACCAACATCGGCCCCA
>DATBDZ010000378.1:0-18701 GCA_036276235.1 Humisphaera sp.
GCCGCCGCCGTTTTCCCCTTCGACAAAGCGTAAAAACTGCGGCGTCTGCCCCGGCTGCGTCGCCGGCGCGGCGGCGTGGGCGAGAGTAAACGTCTGCACGATGCAAAGCATCGCCAGCCAACGATAATGCTTGGGTTCCATGAGCATGATTCTCTGTTTACGCTTGGGAAGGGGCAAGGGAGACGGGGAAGGAGCCTGGAATCAGCAGCTAGGAGGCAGGAGCCAGTACCGAGGAGCGAGAAGCCAGAAGCCAGAAGCCAGAAGCCGGGAGCAGACTACAGCACAAGCGGATTTGGGTCGGTTGCCATATCGCTGTGGAAACCGTGGCGATTGCTGGTAGCATGTTTTACGCAGGTAATTCGCAGGAGTAACACATGCTTAAATTGAAAGATATTCATTCGCTGACTGAGTTCCAACGCAATGCCAAGAAGCATCTCCGGCGGCTCCGCCAAAGCGGGCGGCCGGAGGTGCTGACCGTAAATGGCCAGGCAGAGTTGGTCGTCCAAAGTGCGGACGCGTATCAGAAGATCATCGATGATCTGGAGTTGCTTCAAGACCTCAAGGGTATTGGCCGCGGCTTGGATCAGGCCCGACGCGGACAAGGCAAGCCGGCGCGCGCGTTTTTAAAGACTCTCGCTGGGCGACATGGAATCAGCCTTGAAAAATGACCAAGTACACGGTCATCATCACGCCCGAAGCTCAGGACAACATTACGGATGCGTTCGATTACATTCGCGAGCGCTCGCCGCTGAATGCGGCGCGATGGATTCGCGGATTGTATCGGCTCATCGACGATCTGGAGTTGATGCCGACGCGCTTCGGCGACGCTCGCGAACAAGCTTATTTCGAGGAAGACCTTCGCCAGATCATTTATAAGTCGCACCGTGTCATCTATTTGGTCGATGAGGCACGTCGACACGTCAACGTTTTGTATGTCCGCCACGCCAAGCGGCGGGCCATCGGTGAGCCAGATTCCGCCGAATGAGCAAGGCGTCCCCTGCGACAAAATGCTCCACCCGCCATCCTGTACCCCTCCCCTTTCGCAGATATGATCCAGCAAATGCCCGTTGGCGTCGCGGTTGGGGGCGGGTATTGTCGCTGGTTTCACTTTGACTGCTCGAATCGACCAATCTGAGTTGCCTTCGGCGGACGCCCAGCGTCCTGCCGCCACGCGGCGTTTGCATTTCATTGCACTGCTGACGGCACTGGCGACATTTCCCTTGATCTTCATGGGCGGGCTGGTGACCTCGAATCATGCGGGGATGTCGGTGCCGGATTGGCCTAATAGTTACGGCTATAACATGTTTCTCTTTCCGCCAAGCCAATGGGTCGGCGGAATCCTCTACGAGCATACGCATCGGCTGGCGGGGACGATTGTCGGATTTTTGTCGGTGATGCTGGCGCTCTTTGCGTGGGGCGTGGCGCGTAAGCCAGGCGTGCGGCAGGGGTTGATCGTTGCGACGATTGTCAGTGGATTCTGGGCGGGACTAACGATCGCGGTGGTGACATGGGGCTCTGAGCACTTGAGCCAGCGCGGGCGGGATTTCGGGAATCAATTTGCGGTAGGCGCCGGCGGGCTGAGCCTGGTTTTGCTGGTGGCGAGTTTCGCCAGCGTACGCGAGCCGCGAAGATGGGTGAGATGGTTGGCGACCGGCGTGCTTGGGATGGTCTTGTTGCAGGGATTGCTTGGCGGATTGCGCGTGGTGCTGATCAAGCTTGATCTGGCGATCGTGCATGCATGCGTGGCGCAGGCGTTTTTCTGCCTGGCGGTTTTGATGGTGGTGGTGACGTCGCGGTGGTGGAGTTGCGTGCGACGCGATGCTGATTCTTCTTCGCTTGATAATCGGGGCGAATATTTTGTTGAACGAGCGGCTCCTGCGCGAATGGCCCCCACCCTAACCCTCCCCCGGAGTACCGGAGGAGGGGACGAGGGTAACGGTCGGCGGTTGGCGCTTCTGGGCGCTGCGACGGTTTGCGTCATCTTCTTACAACTCATCGTCGGCGCAACGATGCGGCACCTGGACGCTGGCCTGGCGATTCCTGATCTGCCTTTGAGTTATGGCAAGATTCTGCCGCCCACTTCTCCGGATGTGCTGGCGGCCATTAATCATCAGCGATGGGTTCAATCACTTGATCCGCTGACGTTTACGCAGATTTGGATCCACTTTGGCCATCGCATCGGCGCGGTGATTGTGAGTGCGCTCATTCTGTGGCTGACGATCGGCATTCTGCGAACCCAAACCTATCGTGGCTTGCGAATGCCCGCGGGTTTGTTGCTGATTCTGCTCGCGACGCAATTGACGCTGGGCGTGCTCACGGTTCTATTGCGCAAGCCGGCGGACATCGCCAGCGCGCATGTGGCGGTCGGCGCGCTGACGTTGGCGGCGAGCTTTTTCCTGACGGTCCGCCTGTGGCGGCTGTATATGCCGATCGAGCGATCGGCGCCGCGCGGCTTCCCGTTGCCTGACTCGATTTCTCCCAGCCGGCCCGGGCTGGTCACGACCTGACGACAATCATCATGACGACCGCGAGCGATTACGCCATTCACGTTCCTCCGATTGCCGCCCCCGCGCCGCGGGTGCGGAGATGGAGCGATTATTACGAGCTGACCAAGCCGCGCATGAACATGCTTGTGGTGGCGACGACAGCGGTCGGCTACTACATGGCCGCGCGCGGGCTGGGCGATTGGGCGCTGGTATTGCACACACTGCTGGGGACGGCGCTCACCGCCGCGTCGGCAAGCGTGTTGAATCAATATCAGGAGCGCGAATACGATGCACTGATGGAGCGGACATCGGATCGCCCGCTCCCGGCCGGGCGCATCGCGCCGCTGGAAGCGCTGGCGTATGGCGTGATCCTGGGCATCCTCGGTCTTTGTGAGCTGACGTTTTTTGTGAACCCGCTGGCGGCGGCGCTCGCCGCCATCACGCTTGGAAGCTACGTCTTTTTGTATACGCCGCTCAAGCGGTACACGACGATCTGCACAATTATCGGCGCGATTCCCGGCGCGATACCGCCGGCGATCGGCGTTGCCGCCGCCCGCGGCGCGATCACCCCCGAGGCGGTGGCGCTGTTCGGCATCATCTTCTTCTGGCAGATGCCCCACTTCCTGGCGATTGCCACCCTCTATCGCGACGACTACGCCCGCGGCGGGTTCAAGATGCTCCCGGTGATCGATCCGCAGCTTCGCATGACCGGCCTGCAGATCGTGCTCTGGTCATTGGTGCTGATTCCGGTAAGTTTGCTCCCGTACGCGTTCGGCTCCGCCGGCACGATCTATTTCCTGGCGGCGCTGGTGATGGGAATGATCTTCACGATCTTCGGCGTCATCTGCGCCATCAAGCGCGGAAGACCCGAAGCGCGGCAACTGTTTCTGGCATCGATCGTCTATCTGCCGTTCCTGCTTGGGTCGATGATGATTGATAAGGTTTGAGAATAGTTGCCAGTTGCCAGTTGTCAGTTGCCAGTAAAGAAAAAGGCAAGCCAGCGTCGCCTTCGTCTATGCTGACAACTAATTAACTGGCAACCTACGCGGTTCTTCACTGGCAACTGACAACTGGCAACTGGCAACTATTCCCTATGTCCGTCATCGAACATCCTTTCGCCGCTGAAGACCATGCCCCCGAGCCTCTGCATAACGGCGATGCGACGCGGCCGGGGAAGGTCGGCATCTGGCTGTTCCTCGCCAGCGAAATCATGTTCTTCGTCGCGATCCTTGGATCGTATGTCGTCCTGCGCGCCGGATCGCACGATCTCTTTGCCGATCATGCGCATGCGCTCAACAAATGGGCCGCCGGCTTTAATACGCTTGTGCTGATCTTCAGCAGCCTCACGATGGCGCTGGGCGTGGACGCGGCACAAAAGGCGCAGCCCAAGCGCGTGGCGGGTTGTCTGGCGATCACGCTCGCCTGCGCGTTCGGATTTCTGGGCGTCAAGTATTACGAGTACAGCTCCAAGGCCCATCACCGGACGATTGTGGCGAATGTCGATGGAACTGTTTATGTCTACGATGGCCACACGCGCGTTGAAGAAAATGGCGACATCAGACTCGATGGCTTTCGGGCACCGATGGAAGAATTCACCGCCGGCCAGAGCGGATTTGATATTCACCTGGTGAGCGAAGAGAGCCTCAAGAACTTTTTGCAGCGCAACGGGAAGCCGCCGGCGAAGGAAACGGAATACGTAGTCAAGCCGTCGCAGATCGGCACACAGATCAACTACGGCCCGTGGAAGAACATCTTCTACGCCTGCTATTTCACGCTCACGGGCATCCACGGCATCCACGTGATCGGCGGAATCATCCCGCTGACGATCCTGCTGATCCAAAGCCTGCGCGGCAAACTTTTTCCCGGACACACGGAAAACGTCGGGCTGTATTGGCACTTTGTGGATCTGGTTTGGATTTTCCTGTTCCCACTTTTATATTTGATTTGAATGCTGGAAGAGAAATGTCACGCGAAGCAACGAAGAGACGAAGGAAGATAAACGAAATATCTTCGCGGCTTCGTCTCTTCGCGTGACAATTTTTTATTGATGCGCGAGAGCACCGGCAATCAGAAGTTGTCCGGTACACCACCACGGGATAGAGTGATTTGGCAATGACCAGTGCAACGACGAATGCCGGGGCAGTTCCACCTTCTGAGCCGCGCGGGCATGCGCAGGCGTCGGCGGATCATTACGTCCCCTACTATCTGATCTTCATGGTGCTGGTGGCTCTGACGGCGATCACCGTGATGGTCTCATCTCTGCACTATCGCAGCGAGCTGGTTAATGTCCTGTTGGCGCTGGTGATCGCGAGCATCAAGGCGATCTGCGTCGCGCGCTATTTCATGCACTTGAAGTTTGAGGGGAAGCTGATCCACGCGATCCTGATTGTTCCACTGTTTTTAGCGGTCGTTCTTGCGGTCGCGTTGATCCCGGATATTGGGTTGGGCCGGACGACTGATTTCAATGATTCGGTCGGTTGGTTTGAGCGGATGATCCACTCGTGGGTCGGTTAGGATCGCAACCAACCCAAACGACGGAGCCGGACCGTGCCGGTCCGACTTTCCTTCTTCGCAGTCACCTGCGCGCACTAAATGGACCCCATCGTCGAAATCTCCCATGTCACGCATCGATACGACGCCCGCGCCGCGCTCGATGATTTTTCTCTTTCGGTTCGCCCCGGTGAAATCTTCGGATTCCTCGGCCCCAACGGCAGCGGAAAGACTACTCTCTTCCGCATCCTCTCCACGCTCATTCCCGTCGGGCCCGGGCATGTGAAGATTCTCGGCGCGGATGTCGCGATCGATCGCAATCGCGTGCGGCAGCAGATCGGCGTGGTGTTTCAATCGCCGAGTCTGGATAAGCAGCTCACCGCCGAGGAAAATCTCACGCATCAGGGGCATCTTTACGGATTGCGCGGCGAAGATTTGCGCAAGCGCGTTGCCAACGCGCTGGGCGCGCTGGGGCTGGCGGATCGTGCCGCCGAGCGCGTCGAGCGATTCAGCGGCGGGATGCGGCGGCGCGTCGAGGTGGCAAAGGGATTGCTCCATCAGCCGCGCTTGCTGCTGATGGATGAGCCGAGCACGGGGCTGGATCCGGCCGCCCGCATCGAAATGTGGCGGCATCTGCGCCAGATCAATCAGCAAGGCGTGACGATTCTGGTGACAACGCATCTCATGGAAGAAGCCGAGCGCTGCACCCGCCTGGCAGTCATGGCGCGCGGGCGGTTGCTCGCCGAAGACACGCCCGCGGCGCTCAAAGAGCGGATCGGCGGCGATGTCATTTCCGTGACGAGCGCTTCGCCGGCCGAGGTAGGCAACCGCCTGCGCGAACGACTGGGGATCGAAGCACAGCTCATCGACAACACGCTTCGCATCGAGCGCCCGCGCGGGCATGAGTTGGTGCCGCAGTTGATCGAAGCGGCGCCGGGATTGGTGGAATCGGTGTCGGTGGGAAAGCCGACGCTCGAAGACGTGTTCGTGCAACTGACCGGGCAGAGGATTGCGAATATGGAGCGCGCGGAGGAGGCGGGTAGGTAATCGACGCAAGTTTCGATGGTTGAGGATTTACCGGGGATCGAGACTCGCCTACATCCGTCCAGATTAGACGCTTGCGGGTTCGCAATATTACTTCGGGTTTTGACTCGCGAAGCCGCAAGCGGTCACGCGTTCACCTCTACCACAACCTTCCCCATCGGCCCCTTCGCAAGCTGCGCAAACGCCCGCGGAACCTGATCGAACGGAAACACCGAATCGATCAGCGGTTTAGCGCCAGTCTGCTCCAACAACGCGCAAGCAGCTTCCCACGCCGCGCGCGATTCGGCATTGCTGTAAGACCCGACCGCGACTCCCCCGATCCGCGCCCGTCGGAAAAACAAAGACGCCGTGTTGAATTGCGGCACCGGCCCCGCGAGCCGCCCTACCACGCTCACTTTGCCCCACATTCCGAGCGTATCGATCACTTGGGAAAACAGCTCGCCGCCGATGTTATCGATGATCAGATCGACACGCCCGCCGCCGAGGAATTCTTTGAGAGCTTGTCGCCAGTTCTGATCCTGCGGATCGAAGACCGCCCTCGCGCCAAGTTCTTTGAGGCGCTGTCCTTTTTCCGCGCTGCGCGAGAGGCCGACGACGGTATGGCCCATCGCCGCGGCCAGTTGTGTTCCCGCGACGCCCACGCCGCCCGATGCGCCGGTGATCAGCACGACGCCGGGCGGCAAATCGCCCCACTGCGTCAGCGCCTGATATGCCGTCAGATAGACAAGCGCCGCGGCGGCTGACTGCTGCTCGTTCCATCCCGCGGGCGGCTCAACCAATTCCGTCGCCGCGACGGTTACAAACTGCGCCAATGTTCCCGCGCGGCTCACGCCCGTTTCGCCGCGGAGAATCGTGCGCCGATCGCCGATCGCGATCCCCTTCACGCCCGGGCCGATTGCGATCACTTCGCCAAATCCATCTCGCCCCAGAACATGCGGCACCGGCGGTTTCGCCGGATATTGGCCCTCCGCCAGGTACCGGTCGGCGGGATTGATCGCCGCGTATCGAACCTTCAACACGACTTCGTTCTCGGCGGGTTTAGGATCGGGAACTTCTGATAGCCGCAGGCCATCAATGCCGTCGCCGATCTGATTTAGAAGCCAGGCCTTCATTTGCGTCCTCCGGGATTTTCGTATTGTCCAAATCCTCCGTGCGCGACTCACCTAATCCTATCAGAAGCCGCAAAGTATCGGACCATTGCCGTCACGGGCATTAATGTCGTCACTGCCGGTTAATCCTCCCCTCTTCCCATCCGATGACACGTACGACCTTGCCGCGCGGCGTCGTTGTAATCGGGTTCTGGCGGCGCGCGGGTTTCTTGTCACTTCCTGGCGGAAGACGGAGAACGTCGTGGCTGAAAACGGAATTCTTAATCTTGTTACGATCGACAAGGATGGATGCATTCATGTTGCCTCCAGTGGCAGCGTGACCGCCGCCGAGGCGCATTTCCTCGGGAAAAACCCGCTGGAAACGATCCTGGGCGCCAGTTGGTCGGCCAATCGCGTGCTGATCGATTTCTCCAGGACCGATTTTATCGATTCATCGGCGATCGGTTGGCTAATCAACTCGGCCCGCGAGTTCCGCGTGCGCGGCGGTCGGCTGGCGGTTCATTCCGTCACGCCGCGCGTCCGGCAGATGCTGAATCTCCTGAAGATCGGCCAGCTTGTTCCGCTGCTCGCCGACGAGCAGGAAGCCAAACGCTTCGTGAGCGAAGGCGCTTCGGCGCCCATGGCGCTCAGCGCATAGAACTGAATTGCGTAGCAGTCGGACCGAATTGCGTAGCGGTCGGACCGAAGGTTCACCCTTCTCGAGTCTTGTTTGAACGAATTTCGGAGGAACCGTGGACGGAAGCGCCATCACAAGTGAATACCTGATCGAGCTGGGGAAGACGACGCCCGAATCCGCGGTCGCGCAGCTTATACAGCATGCCGTTGCCGCGGGCGCCAGCGATTTGTTCTTCAGCGCCGGCGAGCGTTACTACACCGTTCAGCTTCGGCATTTGGGAATCGTGCGGCCGCTGAGCGTTCTTCCTTCCGAGCATGGCCGCCGATGTCTGGCGCACATCAAGGCTCGCGCCGCGATGGACACGACCGAGAAGCGTCGCCCGATGGATGGCCGCTGGATTTTCGATCTGCCGGGAGAGCAGTTTTCAGATACGCCTGACAAGAAGATCCGCCGCCGCAATGGCGTCGATCTTCGCATCAATGTTATTCCGACGCTGCATGGTGAGGATGCGACGATCCGCGTGCTGCCGCACGATCATTCGCATTTTGTCGTCGAAGATCTGGGCATGTCCGTCTCGCAGGCCGCCAGCTATCGGCAGATGTATCAAAGCCCCAGTGGCTTGCTGCTGATCACCGGGCCCACCGGCTCCGGGAAAACCGCCACGCTCTATTCGACATTGGTTCGACTCAATGATGGCTCACGAAAAATCCACACGATTGAAGACCCGGTCGAATACGCGATCGAAGGCCTGCATCAATCGCAGGTGAACACGGCGATTGACGTCGGCTTCTCGGAGCTTCTGCGCAGCGTGCTGCGGCAAAGCCCCGACGTAATCATGATCGGCGAAATTCGCGACCCGGAGACGGCGAAGATCGCCGTCCATGCCGCCAACAGCGGCGTGCTGGTTTTCGCGACGCTTCATGCTCCGTCCGCGCCGGCGGCAGTGCAGGCGATGCTGAGCCTCGGCGCTCATCCGCATTTCCTCGCCTCCTGTTTGCGCGGCGTTGTCGCGCAGCGATTGGTGCGCACGCTCTGCCCCGGCTGCCGCACGAGTTTCGATCTGGATGGTGCGCAGCAAACGTTCGAAGAAGTCCGTTCGTTGCTGGCCGAAGGCGAAGGCAAATCGCTGTTCGCGTCGCAGGGATGCGATGCATGCGGGCAGACCGGTTATGCCGGCCGCGCCGGAGTATTTGAGGTGATGCCGGTGACGCCGGCCGTTCGTGATCTGATCAGCGAAGGCAAGCCCGCCCGCGACATCCGCGCCAAAGCGGTCGAGCAAGGGATGATCCAATTCCGCCAGGCGGCGCTGCTCAAAGTCGCCAAGGGATTGACGAGCACGGAAGAGGTCTTCCGGGTGATTCCGTCGGAGCATTTGTTGCAGGAAGATTGATCGGCGCGATGCCGGAAAGAAGACGGCGGGATAAATCCCGCCCTACGAGAAGCATTCCTCTCGTCGTGGCACGGGTTTTCAACCCGTGTTGGCCGCGTAATGTGTGGAACAATTTTTCGAATCGCAAGTCATTCGGCGGCCAGAAATCGCTAACACGGGTTGAAAACCCGTGTTACAAGAGCGCCGCCTGCAGCCCCTACAGACCGAGCAGCTTCTGAAGCTCCGCGAGCGCGGCGTTCGATTCCTCAATCAGCTTCACATCCCGCAGGTCATCCGGTGACAGGCTCTCGCGATAATGGCGTTTCACCCAATCGCATAGTTCCACATATAGCGCATCGGTGAGAAATATATTCGATTTGATCGCGGCCATTTCCTCGGGACGCAGGACGACGCGCAAGCGCAGGCAGGCGGGGCCGCCGCCGTTGTTCATGCTTTGGCGGACATCGACAAAATGCACAGTTCGAATGGGGTGAGCGCCTTTCGCGAGCAACTCGTCGAGCCATGCGCGCGTCGAGGCGATCTCCTGGCATTCGATCGGGCAGATCAGCGCCATCGATTGATTCGGCATCGTTACAAGCTGGCTGTTGAACAGATACGACCGCACCGCATCCCCCAACGAAATCTCTTCTGTCGGCACTTCGATCAGAATCGGTTCTGAGCCGCAGGCTCGGGTGAACGCGGCTCGAATTGCCGCAATTGACCTCTCGCGATCTGCAAATGCGTCGGCGTGATAGAGCAGCACGTTCTCGTTGGCGACGGCTACAACATCATTGTGAAACGCCCCGGCATCGATCGCGGCGGGATTTTGCTGAATGAAGATTGCGCGCGGCGGATCAAGCTGATGAAGGCGAGCGACGGACTGCGACGCTTCGAGCGTCTGCCGGGCAGGGAAACGAGCGGGAGTTTCGGCGCGGGCGTCAAATGCTGTTCTTCCGTAGACGAAGATTTCGATTCCACCATTGCCGTGTGATCTTGCCATTCGCATTTGATTGGCCGCGCCTTCGTCGCCAAGGTGTGCGCTGGCGGGGAGCAGTGGGTGGTGCGAGAAAAATCGATCATCCGCGAAAACCGCGCGCATGACGGCGCTCGTATGCGCTGCTTCAAACGATCGATGAAACTGGCTGACCAGATTTGCCGCCGTCATGTGAACGCGGCCATCGGCGCAATCGGTGCTCGGCGAAACCGTCGCAGCGTTGGCGGCCCACATCGCCGACGCGCTGAAGCAGGCGGCCAGAATCTGCGGCGCATCACGATGCGCTTTCTCAAGAACCTGAGCATCGTTTCCAGAGAATCCGAGCCGTCGAAGCGTTGCCAGATCCGGCCGCGCCTGCGGCGGCAGGACCGCCTGCTTCAGGCCCAAGTCCGCCATGAACTTCATCTTCGCCAGGCCTTGCAGGGCCGCCTGGCGCGGATGGGAGACAGTGTTGCGATGCTGCTGGGAAGCAAGATTGCCAACCGAAAGGCCGGCATAGTTATGCGTCGGGCCGACGAGGCCGTCGAAGTTGATTTCGATCGCATCTGCCATTTCTGGCGAGATTACCACGAAGCACACGCGGGGAGCGAATGCTGAAACGTGAAGACGTGAAACGTGACGAGCCGGTTGGCTATCAATCACGTTTCACGTCTTCACGTTTCACTCTAGCGCGGCGTCAATACCCCGGTGGGTATCGGAAATGCACCTCAAAATCTTCCGCCGCGGGGCTGGCGCTGTTGGCTTCGATCTGGTCGGGCGTGTTGGCGGTGAGCGTTTTGTCCGTCCAGCCGATCTCGCTGAGCAACTGATGATCGCGGCCGAAGAAGCGGACGCGGTATTGCACGTAAAGCTGTTTGTCGATGATCGAGCGGATCGGCACGACGATGTGCAGCAGGCCGGCCTGATCGCGGCTGCGGATCGGCGTGCCGACGCCGGTGTCGCTCCGAAGCCCACCGGTGTCTACGTAAATTTGTTTGCCGCCGTACGGATCGCCTTGCGGCTCGATCGGCGGACGCATTTGATTACAGCCCCCGAGGAGCAGGAGGCCGGCGAGGAGCAAACGGGTGGGGAGAGGCTTGAGCATGAGGTTCCTTGGGAGGGTGGTGGGTGTCATGGCGAGGGTTATGAAGCGTAAAATCTGAGATTTCAAATCTAAAATCTCAAATCCGAGATCTCAAATTTGAAATGTCAGATCTGAAATTTCGACGCTCTCATATTTCGGATCTCAATTTCCAAATCTCAAATCTGAAATCTCAGATCTGAATTGTCAAATTTTCGTCGTCGAATCCCACTACTGCCCACCCACCGGCTGCGTCGCCGGCGCGCTGGCGGGGCTGAGCGGCACTGGCTCGGGCAGCGGATTGGCCGGGTTGGGCGCGACGCCGCTGTTCACGGCCGGCGCCTGCGTTGGCGGCACATTACTCGGATTCGGCGATGACGGATTGGGCGGCGGCACAAAACCGTTCTGCCCCGGCAGCAGCGGCGAACGTCCCGCGTCCGGCTGCCCGCGTTGCGACGAAGGTGCCATCAGCGATTGCCACGATGCGGTCATGCCGTCCATCAGCCTTCGTGCCATGAAACGCGTAAACCCGTTGGTCTGCTCCCGATCCAGCGGCAGCGGAACTTCCACCACCGCCCGCGCCAGCGAGCCCGAATCATGCTGCACGTCGATCGCCTCGGCAAACACGCGAAGCCCAAGCTCCTGCGACGGAGATCGAACCACATGCGCCTGCACCTGCACCAAAATCGGCGCGCCCAGTTGCATTGCAATGTCCCGTGCCACATGCGGCCGGCCCGATTGCAGATCGCGAATCTGCTCATCGGTCAGCCGATCGCGCGCCATGGTCGGCGAGATGATCGTGACATGATTATCGCAGGAGAGCCAGTCGGCCAGGATAAACTCGATCGCGTGATAGTCGATCGATTTCACCGCGCCCTCATCGTACTGTCCGACACGAAGGCGCGGATCGTATGTCTGGCGGTTCTGAGCCGAATTGGCCGGGACAATCTCGCCTTCGAGCGTGCGATTGACAAACACGACGATCGGCGGGCGATTGACCGCGTTATACGCGTTGAGGAACGCCTGCTCCTCCGGCATGTGCTGGCTCACCAGCGGCGGATCGTAAAACGGCGGAGGCGGCGGCTCCCGATCTTCGCGCGGCGGGAGCGGCTTGCTGAACGCCGGATCGCTGTAATACGCCCGCTCCATCGACGCATCCACGCGCGGCGGCGGGGGTGAAACATCGCTGTTATGGCAGCCCGCCGCCAGCAGCAGGGCCAGCAACGCTAAATTGATTCCGACTGATCTGCAACGCACTAGGGTCCTCCGATCGGTTGGCGCGCAACCATTCTACTTGCATTAGACACGCGCGCCGATAAAAGGATGGTGGAAGCGGGCACAGCCGACTCGCCTGCGGCCGGATTCTGTGTCTGGTGTATTAGGGAGGCCCTATGGCCGCCCATCGGAGCGGAATCTTCCGCCGCTCCAGCCGACGCTGGGAATCGCCGGTTTTAGTTTCCCGGCACCCGGCACATGGCTAGGATAACAGGATCGATCCGGCAACAAGGAGAATCGACTATGTACGGCAAGTGGATGAGCCTGGGGATCGTGTTCGTTGCAGCGCTGGCCGGATGTACACACGATAGGCCGCACGAATACGGCAAACAACGCCCGCCGGTCGATCAGGCCGACCCGCGCGATACGGGGTTGCAAAGCATGGATGTGGTGGCTGCCTCAGACAGGATGTCGGCCTCACTCCTCTCCCGCCCAGAGCTTAATGCTAGCAAGATGCAGTGGCAGATTGTGATCGACCGCGTCGAAGATATGACGACCGATCATGAGTTTCGCACGAACTACCAGATCTTCCTCGAGCGGCTGAAAGACAATCTCTCAAAGCAGGGTCACGGTCGCATAGTACTGATTGAAAACAGAGAACAGTTCAACAACCTGCGCGGCCGCGAGTTGGAAGGTGTAGCACCGGGCCCGGCCCCACAGGCCGCGCAGCCCGATTATTCGCTCTATCTGAAGGCGATGGACATGCCCGGTCGCGGCACGAATTATTTTTATCTACAGTTCGCCATGACCGACCTCCACACCCGCGTGATTGTGTGGTCAGATCGATACGAGGTTCGCGCCGCGCGGTAATGGAATGCGCGGAAGCTTCGGCTCGGATCGGGCAGCGTCAGCGGGCAATCTTATCTACAAATGGAAAAGCGTTTGCGATTGGCCCTTCCCCTGTTGATTCTGCTTGTTGCGGGTGGCTGCACCAATGCTGTGCAGAGCGGACGTAACACCGCGCTGGATAGCATGGATCTCACGCAGATGACCGATCAGATGGCCGCCAGCATCAGCGCCAGCCCCAAAGTACAGGCGGCAATCGCGCGCACCGGCCCGCTGAAGATCGTTGTGCAACCCGTGCAGAACGAGATGACGGCCGAGGTTCTCCCGCGCGGGCAGGCGGATGCATTCACGGGACGCGTGCGCGATCTGTTGAGCAAACAAGCACACGACAAGTTTATTTGGATCATGAACCGCGACGCGTTCTACGCGCTGAGGCAACGCGAGCTGGAGGTCGATCTGGGCCCCTCTCCCGAGGCGATCAACCCCGATTATGCGCTCACGGCGCGCTTCCTGACCCTGACGCACGAAACCTCAAAGATGCGCACCAGCGCATATTTGTGTGTCTTTGAACTAACCAACCTCAATGACCGAACTTTGCTTTGGAGCGATAAATATGAAGTGAAGAAGACGGCGGTGAAGGAGTTTTTGGATTGATTGAAAGGCGTCATTGGTCATTTGTCATTGGTCATTCGCGTTGCGTATACAGTTTCCGGAAGTGCAAATGACTGCGACGACCCAATCCGATTCATCGTCTGCTTCCTTATCGTTTAGCCGCCCTGCTTGCAGGGCGCGTCGCGCGGTACTCGCAAAGCAGCTTATACGAGTCCTCTCCTGGCTCCTGGCTCCTGTCTCCTGCCTCCTCTTCCTGGGTTGCGGCCCCACCCCCGCCGAGCGGCAGGCGGAGCGCGCTGTCACCGATTACTTCATGGGGAATTATCCGTCCGCCGAGAATCTCCTGCGGCCGCTGGCGGCCAAGACCAACGAGGATTTTGTCCTCAACAACGTGCGGCTTGGTTCGGTCGCCTTGGCCAACTATGACCTGGACACCGCCGAGTCGGCGTTTTTGCGCGCGTACGAAGTGATCAACAGCTTCGGCGTGAATAACGGCGGGCGCTCGCTGGGCGCCGCGGTTGTCGATGAGCGGATCAAAGTCTGGAAGGGCGAGCCGTACGAGCGGGCGATGGTCAATTTTTACCTTGGCCTGATCTACTACATGCGCGGCGACTATGGCAACGCGCGCGCCGCCTTCGAGAATGCGCTATTCAAGCTGCGCGACTACGGCGAAGAAACGAAGGACGGCAAGAAATCGACCGACAGCTATCGCGAAGTCGAAACGAATTTCGCGCTGGCGTATCTGATGCTCGGGCGCTGCTATCAGCGGCTGAATCGAGAGGATGAAGCGCACAAAGCTTTTGCCCGCGCCGTCGACCTACGCCCCGACCTGGAAGCAGATGCCGATTATCGCCGCAACGACGAATCGAATCTGCTCCTTGTCGTGGATTTCGGTTTCGGGCCGCGCAAGACGACAAGCGGCGATGGAGCACTGGTCGGCTTTCGTCCCACGCCGCGCGAGCAGGGGCCGATTCCGACGCCGATGGTGCTTGTCGATGGCCAGATGATGAACGTGGCCGGCGTCGCGCGGCCGCCGGTTGATTTGCTGGCGCTGGCGCAAGATCGCCGCTGGCAGAGCATCGACACGATTCGCGCAGTTAAATCGGCAGTAGGCACCGGCATGATCATCGGCGGCGCCGCCTATGGCGCCATGGAACACAACCCCAATCCCTGGGTGACGCTCGGCTTGATCGCCGGCGGCATCGCGCTCAAGGCGACAAGCCAGGCGGACGTGCGGCAATGGGAGATGCTGCCGCGCACGGTGTTTCTCGTTCCCCTGCGCCTTCCGCCGGGGCGTCACGACATCTCCGTGCAGTTCCCCGCGGTTCCCGGATTGTCGCAAACGTGGTATGGCCTGGAGGTCCCGCCCAATGGCGAAGCGACCTATTACTACCGCATGCTGCGCTACAACACCGGCCCCTTCAACTGGCCTCCACCCGCAATGACCCGCCCGGCAACAGCGACGGTTCAGTGAGCGATTTCAGAGCTGCGATCAAGAAAAAAGCTGTTAAGGTGACATCCACCTTTTAAAAAAGGTGGATGTCACCTTAACAGCCTTTGTCACCTTAACAGCTTTATCGGTCGCTCACTGTTTCGCCGCAAGCCCGCGCGCCGCGGCGGCGGCTTGCGCGAATGTCCCATGCGCGGCGATCTTTCCATCGCGGTCTATCACGAACGCCTGTGGCAGGGCGCCGATGCGGTAGGCCTTAAATAGCTCGCCGAACTGCGATTGCCCGCCGCCGTCTATGCAGATGGGGTATTCCATGCCGAAGTCCTTCATCATCTTTTTGACGTCTGCGGGCGGCGTTCCGGCCGCGTGGATGCCGATGATTGTGATCCCGGATTTGTCTTTTTCCTTATCCAGATCGACCAGCTTCGGATAATCATTGCGGCAGGGCGCGCACCAGACGGCCCAGAAATCGACCAGCACCACCTTCCCCTTCAGATCGGCCCACGTCAGCGCTTTGGAATTGACCCACGTCGCCGGATGAAACTCCGGCGCGGGTTGACCGATGACCGCATCCATATTCAACTTGATCCGCTGATTCAGCAGCGCCCGCTCGTTGGCTTCGTTGAGGATCTGATTCCATTCCTCCGGCTCAAAATGCTTCTTGTAGTTATAGATGAGGAACGGGTCGTATCGCCGATCGGTGACAGGGACGCCTTCCTTCATGTCCATGACGAACAGACTGTCAGGGAGCGGCTGATCGATGATCACCTCTTTCACGTAAATCTCTCGCGCGTCCTTCGCTTTATGAGCGCGCGCATCGTCGGGCGCCTCGGTCGGATAGAGGCAATAACCCTGATGCATTGGGAACAGGCTGCCGTTGGAAAGCTTTTGATAATCGTCGTACCAGAACGTGAAATAGGGAACAGTCAACGCGAGCGTGCGGCGGCGCGTTTCTTCCTCAACTGCCTGTCTGCGAATAGTCGGGAGCGTGGCGATCCATTTGCTATATTCTTGGAAATCCCGGACTGCCTGGCCGAATTGTTTGGCCACCTGAGGATAGATGGCCCGCAGTTCGGCAGTCGTGGAGCGCGGCCTGACCCGCTCTTCCATCCCATACAGGCGATGGTCGGCGATGCCCACGAACATTGTGTATGGCGCGGCGTTCGATTCCAGCATATAGCAGTCATGGCCGTGGAAGATTTGCTGGCCTTTCAGCCGATAAGATTCGGCTGACCCGTAAGGGCGCTCGCCCTGCCGATTGTAAGAATCCACCCACCATGGAGCGTGGCAGTAGCCGTTGGGCAAAGGCAGATCGAGTCCATGGTCCATCGTCTCGCCCGGCGCCTTGAGAAATCCATACTGCCTGCGGCCGTTGCGCTGACTTGAAAAGGCAATCCCTTCATGCCCGTTCCAGATGCGAATGTCGAGCGTAATATTATCTTCCTTTGCATCCCGCCGCTTGTAGGTGCGCGTGCGATCAAAGGCGATGTCCTGATCCCATGGTCGATTTGGAAGCAATTCCGGGAAACGCTCAGGCGTGATATCTGTGTTTGGGTATCGCTTCTTTAGATCCGCCTTCTTTGCTTCGATTTGCTCTGGTGTGTTCACCCACTCGTTGTGAATCTTGAATCGCACGGATTGCGCCGTTTCGATCCATGCATCCATCGCGCGGATATCGCGGACGATTCCCGCGACATCCAGCTTGGGCGGCTCTTGCGCGCGGGCGCGGGTGCGCGCCAACGGGGAAAGGCCAATCGCAAGGAGCACGACAATTGCCGCCAGCGCGCCGGCGGGCCAGCGCGGGCGGACCGCGTCTCGCTGAACTCCCAATAATCTGCGGACGCGCGGTAGCAGCGCCTGCCCATCGGCCCCCAACGCAAGCCGCGGCGAAGCAACCGCGCGCAATTCCTCCATCGCGAGCAGCGCGTGGGAATATGACATCGCCCCGCCGGCGGCGCCTGCGGCAATGTCATCGCAACAATTCTCTCGCTCGCGGCGAATCTGCCGCGAAACCCACCACACCGCCGGATGATAAAACAGGAAAATCTCCGCCAGCGTTTGCAGCAGGTTCACCAGATAATCATGCCGCCGAATGTGCGCCAGCTCGTGCAGCAGAATCGCTTCCAGATGATGAACGGGAAGATCGGTCAGCGCGCTGACGGGAATCAGCACGATGGGCCGCAGCCAACCGATGACGCAGGGAACATCGATCCTGTCGGAGATCGTGAGGCGAATGCGTCGGCGAAGGCCGATCTGCCTGGCGAGCCTTGCGACGGTTTCAATGAGCTTTGCATCTCCGGGCAATACACGTCGGCGAAGCCGCCATGCGGCGACCCAGCTCAGGGTCATCAGGACGGAAAGAACCGCGACGCCTGCCGACCATCCGACAACGACCCATTTGAAAAGCAGATGTGGCGATTGGTTATTCGCGATTGCCGGGGGTGACGCTATCTCGCGGGGATTTGGAATAGGATCGATTTGTCCGGCAGGATCGCTGAGATCAACCGAGAAATCGTGCATGGACATATCGCGATTTGGAGTCGCGCCGCGATGCCCATGCGCGGCGACGGGCGTTGCGCTGCGGGCGTCTTGCTGAGCCATCGACATAGCCGGCGCGTCGACCGCTCGGTTTGTCCAGTTGACGAGGAACATCGCCGTCGGCGTCGCGCACAGGGCGAGCATCGCGATGCAGCAAGCCGCGTAGCGCGAGCGCGAGGAGGCCCGCTGCATAAGCGTCAGCGCGATCATCAGCAGGACAGCGATGCCTGCCCCCTGCCAGATGAAATGCACCAGCGCCAATCCCAGGGCATCGATCAACGCCTGGCTGAATCCGGAAACGTGAATGGCGGTCATGATTGGCTCCGGTAGTCGTTGAGCAGCTTGCGGATTTGTTTCAATTCGTCCGGCGTCGCGCGCTTTGAAGAAAGGGCTTGCAGCACCAGCTTCCCCGGCGATCCGCCGAACGCGCGATCGAGCAGATCGCTCACCAGCCGGCGTTGCGTATGGTCGGCGGTTTCCCGCGCGCGGAAGATATGCGTGCGATTGGAATCATCCCGCACGACCAGCCCCTTGGCGGTCATGATCTGCAGCAGCTTGAGCGTGGTCGTATAAACCCCGCCCCGCCGCGCGGAAAGCTCTTCGTGAACCGCCCGCACGGTCGAAGGCCCCAGCCGCCACAGCACATTGAGGATCTCCAGCTCTCCATCCGTAGGGCGCGGCGTCTGATCATCCGGCATCAAGCCTCCAGGCAAATATCGGGTTGGAGGCAGAGTATACTACGAGGACATTCGTACTGTCAACGAAAATCTTCGTGGATCCCGATTGCGTGGTTGCCGTGAGCCTGAAAAGGAGCCGCAGCAAGCACCGAAAGCTGTTAAGGTGACATCCACGTGACATCCACCTTTTTAAAA
>DATBDZ010000379.1:0-8694 GCA_036276235.1 Humisphaera sp.
GTTGCTAGTTGTTAGTTGTCAGTGAAGACTTGTCATACCACGCTGCCGCCAATTCCCTGCATTTACTGACAACTGACAACTGGCAACTGACAACTTATTATTCTCCCTTCGTCATCACCAACACGTCCCTCAACCTAATCAAAACCTTCTGCGGCTCGACGATGATCTCTGCGAACTGGGGAGTGAGTTTGCTCTTTTCGATTGAGATGATCGTGCCCACGTAGACGCCTTTAAGGATGGGCCAATTCGGCTCGTCGAGGACGACGACATCGCCGGCCCGCAGGCCGGCGGCGGTCACCGCCTCCATCGGCAGCAGGTGAATGACCATTTGGTTCTTGCCGATTCCCTGCACGAGCACCTGTGGCGCGGCAATCGGTACCGCCTTGGCCTGGCCATTCTCACTGACGTATCGCTTGAAGCCGGCGCGAAGCGTATATCCGGCGGCATCGCGCGAGCCGAAGCCGGCATCGGTGATGAGCCGAATCTGCGCGCCGGCGACTCCGGCCCGCTGAACCTCGCCGACGATTCCGCTGCCGTCCGGGTAGAGCACGGGCATGTGCTCCTTGAGCCCTTCGAAACTCGAGCCGCGAATCTGCAGGGATTCGCGGAACCCCGGATCGCCGCCGATCACGCTGAATTGTGTCGTGTATTCGCCGAGCGTTCCCAGCCCCTTCTTCGCGGCGACCTGCCCTTCCAACGCGTGCAACTGCTCATCGACCCGCGACAATTCGCTGCGAAGCAACTGATTTTCGCGGCGGATATCTTCATCGACCCGCCGATCGGGGCTGCCATCGGGCGCGACTGCATCATGAATCCGCCGCGCGATCGCCCGCACGGGCAGGGAAACCGGAGCAAACAGCGCCTGCACTTCCGGATGCGCACGATTTGAAATCCGCACCGGCAACACAAACGCCGTCAACACGCTCATCAACAGCAGCCCGGCAAAGACGTGTTGGAATTTGAGGTGGGGCATTGGGGCAGAATAAGTTGTCAGTTGTTAGTTGTCAGTAAAACGCAGAATGCGAGGCATTTCTTACTGACAACTGGCAACTGACAACTGACAACTTATTCCAATTACAAATCATCCTCATCGCTCTCCATCGTCTCCTTCCAGATTTCCAGATTTTCGAGGTAGACGCTGGTGCCTCGGGCGACGCAGGTGAGGGGGTCTTCGGCCAGGCGAACGTCCAGGCCGGTGGCGTTGGAGATGACGGTCGTGAGGCCGCGAAGCAGTGAACTGCCGCCAGCCATGGTGATGCCATTATCGACCAGATCGGCGGCGAGTTCCGGCTCGGCCTGCTCGAGGGTTTGCGTGACGGCTTCGATTATGTTGGTGACCGGCTCCTGCAACGCCTCGCGGATTTCCTCGGCGGTGATGCTGGTTTTGCGGGGAAGGCCGCTGATCATATCGCGGCCCTTGACGTCCATGCTCGGCTCGCCGTCGCCCCATGGGGCGGCCGATCCGATCTCGATCTTGATGCGCTCGGCCATCTGCTCGCCGATCGCCATGTTGTAGGTCTTCTTCATGTGATTGACGATGGCTTCGTCAAAATCATCACCCGCCGTGCGGACTGATTTGCAGACGCTAATGTCGGCCAACGAGATGATGGCGACTTCGGTCGTGCCGCCGCCGATATCGACGATCATGCTCGCCGTCGGCTCGGTGACCGGAAGACCCGCGCCAATCGCGGCGGCCATCGGCTCTTCCACCAGGTAAACTCGCCGCGCGCCCGCGCGCTCGGCCGAATCGAGCACGGCGCGTTTCTCAACAGCGGTAATTCCCGAAGGAATCGCGATCACCACGCGCGGCCCGATGAAATGCTTGCGGCCATGCACGCGGCGAATGAAATAGCTGAGCATCGCCTCGGTGACTTCAAAATCGCTGATGACCCCGTCCTTGAGCGGACGGATGGCGGTGATGCTGCCGGGCGTTTTGCCCAGCATTTCCTTGGCAACCAGCCCGACGGCGTTGCCATCTTGTAAAACTCGATTGGTTCCCTTTTTGACTGCGACCACGCTGGGTTCGTTCAGCACGATGCCTTCGCCCTTGACGCACACGAGCGTATTGCACGTGCCGAGGTCGATGCCCATGTCAATGCTGAACATTCCCAACAGCGAATCAAAGATCACGCTGGACACTCCTTGTCAGCTTCCGGGATGTTCGACTTGGGACCGGCAAGCCGGCCTGATGCGGAAGAAGGGCTTCCACTGCCCTATTTTTCGCTCATCCATGCCACGGCGCCAGCATCCACAGCCCGGTCATCAGACTGGCAACCACCCAGCCGGACATAACATTACCGGACTTAGTGCCGCGCTGCAAATGTCGGGGGTTCTTCCCTTAAGCCAGGATTCTCCCTTTGGCCTCTGATCAAGCGCGCTCGAACCGAATCGGCAACCGCGCCGGCCCGTGCCCGTGCAGTCCTTTTCCCGGTTCCCACGGCTCTTCACTGGCAAGTCGAATGTCTTTGAGGCGCGTGAGCAAGTCGGTCAGCGCGATTCTTCCTTCCAGGCGGGCAAGCGGTGCGCCCATACAGAAATGAATGCCGCGGCCGAAGGCCAGATGCGGGTTTGGCTGGCGGGTGATGTCGAACTGGTTGGGATTGGGAAACTGCGCCGGATCGCGATTGGCTGAGCCGAATATCGGGAGCACCAATTGCCCGGCGGGGATCGTTTGGCCGCCGATCGTCACTTCCGCGCGGGTCACGCGATACATCCATTGCAGCGGCGAGCGGAAACGCAGCACTTCCTCGATTGCCGAGGGAAGTAATTCCGGCTGCTCGCGAAGGCGCGCGAGCTGATCGGGATGCTCGATGAAACAGAGGATGGCGTTGTTGATCAGGTTTGTCGTCGTTTCGCTGCCGGCCAGGAGCAGGCCCTGGAAGAAGCCGAGAATTTCCTGATGCGTGAGACGCTGGCCATCGACCTGCGCCTGATCGAGCCGCGTGATCAGATCGTCGCGCGGCTCTGCTCGGCGCTGCTCCAGCATCGTCGTCAGATAATCGCTCATCTCCGCGGTGACGGTGATGAAATCGGCCCACGCCTTCATCGCTTGCGGCGAGTTTCGGGTGGGGATGGTGTGGCTCATCTCCATCATCACCTGATTCCACTGCCGAAACCGCGGGCGATCGGCCAAGGGAATGCCGAGCATCTCCGCGATCACCATGAGCGGCAGCACGAAGGCATAATCGACCGCCAGATCCATTTCGCCGCGCGGGATCAGTTCATCGAGCAATCCGCGCGACAGCTCCGCGATTCTCGATTCCAGATTCGCAATCGAGCGCGGCGTAAACGCCCGCGAAATCAACGCGCGCAACTTCGAATGCCGCGGTGGATCACTAAACACGATCCAATCAGGCCCGCGCCGCGAGCTGAAGGATTCATAATCCGTTACCGCGCGCTCCACACCCGCATAGTCAAAGATCATCCACAGGCCAAACTCAGGATTGTGAAGGACGGGCGAAGCCGCGCGAACTTCGTCGTAGATCGGAAATGGATTACGCCGATTGGCGTCGGAGAAGAGGTCGGGGGTCATAATCAGTAGTCAGAAGGCAGAATGCAGTAGGCAGAAGTCAAAGGAAAGCCCGCGCCCTCTGCTCTGACTACTGACTACTGCCTTCTGACTACTATTCTAAAAAGCTCATGCCGGTTGCGGGACCAGCAATTTTTCTGCCATGGCGATGAGCTTGTCCATCTTGACGGGCTTGTTGAAGTATTCGCTGACACCCAGGCTCTCGGCGTACATCTTGTGCCGCGCGCCCTGGTTGCCGGTGATCATGATCACAAATGGCTTGGCATTGCGCGGCTTCTTGGACTTGATCTTCTCCAGAACCAGAAACCCGCTGCGCTTGGGGAGCATCATGTCGAGCACAACCAGATCCGGAGCGTTCCTTTCGGCCAACTCGACAGCGCGATTGCCGTCGGATGCCGTATCGATGGTTGCCCCGGTCGGCTCAAACGCCGCCTGCATGCTCGTGAGAATATCGGAATCATCATCGACCAGCAGGATCTTTTTGTCCTTCAGTGATTCATTCATGGGAGCTCCGGGGGAAGGAATAAGTAGGCAGAGGTCAGTGACAGTAAGTAGTCAGAAGTCAGAAGGCAGTAGTCAGAGCGAATAATTTCTGCCTACTGACTTCTGCATACTCATTTCCTGATTTTTCTGCCTACTGACTACTGACTTCTGCCTTCTGACTACTCATTGAACGACTCCGCCCAATTTAAGTCAAGAAACTTCCGGATAGCGAGCAACGTAATGTGGGCAAGATAGCGCGTGCCGTCCGATGATGGGATTATAGGCATGCAGCGGGTATGTGAACGGATTGGCCTGCACGAAGGAATGGATTCCTGATGTCGCCGGAGTCTCCTATTGTTGTTTTGGATAGCGGGTTGGGTGGGCTCACGGTCGTGCGCGCATTGCGCAACTCTTTGCCCCAGGAAGACATACTGTACTTCGGCGACACGGCGCGGCTGCCTTACGGCACCAAGACCGCGCACACCGTCAGCGGGTTTATCCGCCAGATCATCACCTACCTGTTGCCCAGTGACCCCAAGCATGTGGTGATCGCCTGTAACACCGCCACCGCACTGGCTTTACCGCAGGTGCGGGCCGCCTTTCCGGGGCTTACCATCAGCGGCGTCGTCGAGCCGGGGGCCAAGGCGGCGGTCATTGCCGCCGGCTCCAAGCAGGTGCCGACGATTGGCATCATCGCGACCGAAGCGACCATCAAATCAAAAGCATATGAGCGGGCGATTCATCGTCGGCGTAATCATGCGCGGATCGTGTTGCGGCCGACGCCGCTGCTGGTTCCGATGATCGAAGAGGGCCGCCATCCCGGCGATCCGCTGGTGCGGCTGGCCCTCGAGCAATACCTTAAGTCGATGATACAGCATGGTTTGGATGTAATGGTGCTCGGCTGCACGCATTATCCGATCTTCAAGGGCGTCATTCAAAAGATGGTGGGGGGAGCGGTGGCAGTAATTGACTCGGGGCGGCAGTGCGCGGATGATGTGGCCGCCCGTCTTGGGGAGGCGGGAATGTTGCGCGGCGCGCCACGTGCCACGGGCTTAACGGCGTCCATGGCCTCAACGGAGTCCGCCGCCCCCTCGGTGCCTGCGGAGTCAAGCGAGACCGAAGAGCGAGCGGAATCTACAGAATCTGCCGCACCCGCGAAGGCCGCGGACGCGGCAACCCGCGGAATCCTGCGTTGCTTTGTCACGGACGATCCGGATAGGTTTCAACGGCTGGCGCCGCGATTCCTCGGCGTCGAAATCGCCGCCCCGGCGCTCGTGCCGCCCGAAGAACTGTATGGCCCCGAACGCAAAGGCGTGTGGCGCATGAGATTGCCGGCTTAAGGAAATTGATCCGACGCGCACTTTTAGCCGCGTGCCCGAAGGGCCGCGTATCTGAAGATTGCTGGAGATGGAATGCCTTCGGTTCGTCGTGTTAAGACTTATTTAATCGTGGGTTTATCAGCGGCGTCACTGGTTGGATGTCAATCGGCATCCATGCCCGAGCCCACGATTGCGCCCAGCGAATCGATTGCAGCGAGCACCACGCAAGAATCTCACCACGATCGGGCGGCCCATTCGGTGGAAACCGACGGCCCCTATTTCAATCCGAATTATCTCGGTGACGAGTTGCCGCCGGGGCCGGTCGTCAGCGGGTTTTCATCAGTCGGAAAAGCGATCGGCGGGTTTTTCGTCGCGCTGGTCGAGATTCCCGTTGGCGCCGCCAAATGGCTTGGCGGAGATCGTCCCGTTAATGCCGCCCAGATGATGGAAGATGACACCTCGCCCGACAATCGGCGGGAGGGGATCAATAAGCTTCTGGAATACGATTTCACCAAGCGCGATCCCTATACGACGCGCTATCGGCAGATCGCGCAGACCGAGCGCGAAGATATCACGGTAAAGGCGGTGGCAATCCGCGCCTCAAACCGCTCGCGCGATGTGAAGGCGACGCCCGTTTTCGTCAACGGCCTCGAACCGCCGCGCCAGCCGCCGACCGGCGAAGCCTCACTTCTGGACGGCTGGGTGCGACTGGAAGCCGCCAAGGCGTTGGTCAATGTCCCGGATAATGCCGCCGCCCCCGGTCTTGTGCGGCTTCTGATGAATCCCGAGGAAAACCGCGACGTGCGAATCGCCGCCGCTGATGCGCTCAAGCATTATCGCACGCTGACTGTCGCACGCGCACTGGTGAAGGTGCTAAACGATCGCGAGTTCGGCGTCAGCTGGCAGGCGCGCCAGAGCCTCAAATATCTCTTCGGCCGCGACCTGGGATACAACGACGGGGCATGGTTGGAATATCTCTCGGGTCCACAATCGCCGGTGAAGTAGACTCATTCAACTTTAATCACTTGAGCCCCCAGTCGATCCATCAGCTCTTTCACCAACGGTTCGCTTTCTCGTAATGAATCGACCAACTCCGGCGTAATGCGAATCGCAGCGGTTTCCGGTGCGGGAGGGGGAACTGGTCGCGGACGCGGTTCCACTTGCGGCGCAATTCTCGGGGATTCATTTGAAATCTGAGATTTGAGATTCTGTGCTGGCGCCGGCGCGGCTGCCTCATCCCCGATCACTTCAAACTTCACCCCCACGCGCTGATTCAGCACCGTGCAAAGCGTTTCGCGAAAAAGTTCCTTCTTCCCATTGCGCTCCCACGTTCGCACAAACGTCTCATGCTGCGAGGCGAAGCGAATGACCGCCATTCCATCCTCGAGCGAAGCAAGCTGCCCCTGCGACAGCAGCGAGTGCAGCATCGGGCCGTGGGTCATGGCCAGAGCGAGAAACGCACGCCAGACGCCGGGAAGATCCGATGCATCAACCACCTCGATATTGGCAGTTTGCGGAGCGGGTGCAGGAATCGCTTTGATCACCGGTGCCGGCGGCGATTTGCGGGCCATCAGCGTCGAAAGCGAAACCGCTGGCCCGCTCGACCAGACCTTTCCCGGCGCGGGAAGGTCGTCGTCCTCATCTTCAGCGACGGTTGCCGTCGCGACTTGCGACTCAGCACTCGCGGCCAGCGATTCAGCAACAGCGACTTCGCTCGTCGCTTCAACAGCGCGCGATGCGGCAGGCGCATATTCGACCGGCGCTTCCACAGTGGTTGATGCCGCCCGCGTTCGCGAAGCAGAAGGAGCACTCACGGTGTCATTTTTTTTTTGCGCCGACCCGGCGGAAGGCGTGCTCGATCTTCCACCCGTCGCCGCGCGCGGCGGGGATCCGTTCCCATCCAATCGCGAAAGCAATTCGCCGATAGACGCGAATTGATCCGCCAGCGTAATCCGCACCAGCGTCGCATCCAGCAGCGCGCGGCCAGCCTGCGATTGGCGGATATGCCGCCGCAACTCTTCGAGGATCGTCAGGTCCTGCGTGAGCGCCACCGGATCAAACTTCTGCGCCTGAGCCGCCAGATCGTCGGTTGATAGGCCCGGCACTTCGACCAATGTCGAATCCTTGCCGCAGGTCCGCACGATCAGCAGATTCCGCAGATGATCAACCAGCGCGACAATCAACCCATCAACCGACAATCCGCCCTGAACCATCGAATCGACCTGCACCAGCACGGCTTTCACATCGCCGCTGCCGATGGCGTCCGCCAGATCAAACAGTAGCTGCGCCTTGGGCAATCCCAGAAGCTGCTCGATGTTTTCCAGTGTCAGATGTTTTTCGCCGACGCTCAGCAGCCGATCCAGCAGCGAGAGCGAATCGCGCATCGAGCCCGCCCCCGCCTTGGCGACCATCAGCAGCGCGTCCTCGTCCGCCTTGATCTTTTCCTTCTTGCAGATGTCCGCCAGATGCCCCGCGATCTCGCGGCTTGGAATATTTCGAAAATCATACCGCTGGCAGCGCGACAAAATTGTCGGCAGAACTTTCTCCGCCTCCGTCGTCGCCAGGATAAATTTCACATGGCTGGGCGGCTCCTCCAGCGTCTTGAGCAGCGCGTTGAACGCCGACTTACTGAGCATGTGAACTTCGTCGATGATGTACACCTTGAAGCGGCTCACCGCCGGGCGGTATTGGCTGTTCTCAATCAGCTCGCGAATGTTATCGACGCCGGTATTCGAAGCCGCGTCGATCTCGATCACATCCATGTCATCCCCGCGCGCGATTGCCACGCAGGAGGCGCATTTCCCGCAAGGCGTCGCCGTCGGCCCATCCGCCTTCTGGCAATTCAGCGCCTTGGCAAGGATGCGGGCCATCGAGGTCTTGCCGACCCCGCGTGTGCCGCAAAAGAGATACGCATGCGCGATGCGGCCAGACTCGATCGCTTTTTTCAGCGTCTGCGCAACATGATCCTGCCCGATGACTTCATCAAAGGTCGAGGAGCGATATCGGCGGGCAAGAACGGTATATGACATGGCGATTGATTGAATGCCGAAGAATCAAAAAACGCAAGCAGCCGCGAGGAGCGAAGGATAACCGGATGAGCGGTTGTCGGGAAGCGAGAACGGAGAAGTCAGAAGCCGGAAGCCGGAAGCAAGGAGTCAGGAGCCAGGAGAAGTCATGCGGCCCGTCAGCCGTGAACCAGCTTCCGCCACGCCGGGAACGAGCCTAAGGAGCCGCGCAAAGATAACTCATCCAATTCACTCGTCATTCACGTGGGTGTTACGGGTGCCATGTCCCACGCTTGCGTGGGCATGTCCGTCGGCGGGATAGAGCCGTTCGCGATTGTACGACATGCCCACGCAAGCG
>DATBDZ010000380.1:0-11184 GCA_036276235.1 Humisphaera sp.
GATCAAGCGGTCGATGTACGGCAGAGGCAACATTGACCTACTACGCCTCCGCGCGAATGCCCGAGCGCCGTAAAAAATTCAACTCGCCAAGTCCGCCGTGATGACACGAGCCGAATCACCAAATGTGCGGAAGAACCCAAAATTCGGTGCGAACCGTTGCATCGAGCGTTTGCCGACGGATCGCCGGCTCAGGCCGGACTTGAAGAGCGATGATCAGCAAAGATCCTCGTACAACCCGGGCCGTCGGGCCAACTCAAACCACGCAGTCTCGGGAGGCCGATAGACGGGCGATCGCGACCCATCGAGAAGGGTGATCGCTACGCGGTGAGTTTTTCACGGATGGCGGCTGGGATTGGGATCGATCGCATGCCGCCGGCTTCTAATATGCAGCAGACGCTTGTTGTCTTTCCCAGCGCGACCCGTTTACCGGCGACTTCGAAATCGACCTCGTAGCTGAAGGATTTATCGCCGACGCGGATGACGCGCAGGCGAAGGGCTATTTCATCCTCGAATCGCACCGGGCCAAAATAATCGCACCCCGCGCTCACGCGCGGCCAGCCGACGTGCATGCCCTCAAATTGCATCGAAACGCTCAGCCCCAGCGAGCGCAAAAACCCGTGCTCGACTTCCTCCATCAGGCGGAAGTAGTTGGCGAAATGCATGATCCCCGCCATGTCCGTCTCGGCGAACTGAACGCGGCGTGTGATGGAGAATTCTGTGGGCACAATAAAAGCATAAGGCGCTGACGCCGAAATCCGAAATCCGAATCCCCGAAATCCGAATCAAATCCGAATGACCAAATTCCGAATCAGAGATGTCACGCGAAGAGACGAAGATGCGAAGCGGTCTTCAAGTCTTCCTTTGTCGCTTCGCGGCTTCGCGTGACATCCATTTCGTCATTCGGATTTCGGAATTGATTCGGATTTCGGGGATTCGGAATTCGAATTTCACCGTGAAGCCAGCGGCACCGGCTCTGGCAGCTTTACCTGCTTGCCCATCGGCTCGAAGATCGCGTTGACTTCGGGGCGGAAGACGTCGCCGATCAGGAGATCGACGAGGTTTTTCTTGAACTGCGGGTGCGATCGCATGAACTGGCCGAAGCTGAAGCCGCGCGTGTAGTAGGCGTAGACAAGCTTGCGGATGGCGTGCATTCCTTCGCAGACCATGTCGCCCCATTTGCCGAGTTGGGCCGCCGACGTATCTCCCTTTTGCAAGCCTTCATTAATGCAGTCGGCGGCCATCTCGCCGCTTTTGAGCGCGAGAAAAACGCCGGATGAATAGATCGGATCGAGGAAGCCAAACGCATCGCCGACGAGGACCCAGCCGTCGCCGGCGGGGCGGTTGGAGCGATAGGTGAAGTCGCTGAGCACATGCACCGGCGACACGCGCACGGCGTTGGTCATGCGGCCCTCGAGGCCCGGGCAGCGGCGGATTTCCTCATCAAGCGTTTGCTCGGGCGTGCCGCGGCCGCTGATCAGCGTTTCCGGGTCGGCGACGACGCCGATGCTCGCGATGTCATCGGGCAGCGGGATGTACCAGAACCAGCCGTCCTGATTTTCCGTCGCGAGCACAAGCGTGGCGCCTTCGTTCTTGCCGGCATCGCGGCGCGCACCTTTGTAGTGCGCGAAGATCGACGCTTTGCGGAGCATCGGATCCGGCTCGCGGATTTTCAGGCGTTTGGAGATCAGCGCGCTTGTACCGGTCGCATCGACGACGACTTTGGCATTCAGACGAACCGGCGCCTGTCCTTCGCGCGTGACGACGACGCCCGTCGCGCGCGGGAGCGAGCCATTATTGGCCGGTGCGAAGATGACTTCGTTCACATTCGCATTCTGCCAGACCTGGGCCCCATGCTCGGCGGCGTTATCGAGCATCATCCGATCGAATTCGCTGCGCACGACCTGCCACGTCTGCGAACATTCGTGCGGGTTCATCTCATCGAAATAGAACGGCTGTGATTCCTTGCCCGATCCATTGACGAACTGCACGCTGTACTTTTTGACGAAGTTGCTCGCCTTGAGCTTGGGGAGCATGCCCAGGCGTTTGAAGGTCCAGTAGGTTTCCGGCATCAGCGATTCGCCGATATGAAAGCGCGGAAAATTCCCGCGCTCGATAAGCAGCACGCGATGCCCCGCCTCCGCGACCAAAGTCGCGACGGTCGAGCCGGCCGGGCCGCCGCCGATGACGAGGCAGTCGTAGTTGGAAGTGTCACTCGTTTGCATGGTGTTTGAGGAGGAGCCAGGAGTCAGGAGCCACTAGCCAGGAGAAGCAAGACGAAACCCTTAACTCCTGCTCCTGTCTCCTGGCTTCTCACGCCTTCTACATTCGTATTCCAGGAGAATAAAAGTACCGAAACGCCTCATCTCCTGGCTCCTGACTCCTGGCTCCTGACTCCTTCGGTATTCCCCGTATTCGTAACAATCTCCAGCAGTTCGATCGCCGGCTCTCCGTCGCAGAAAATCGTTCCGATGCGGCCGTAGGCCGGCGCGCGATATCCGTCGCCGAAGAGGTTCAGAACCTGGCCACCCGCGGGAAAGTGCAAAAAATAGCGCGGCTTAATGCGCCGATGCACCTCGTGCTTAATGAGGATCGCCCCCAGCGGCAGCTTTCGGGCCAGGATCTCGTCGCGCACGCGCGGGGAAATGAAGCTCAGATCCAGCCGCACGATTCCATACTCCACGACCTTGTCCGTGCCGGCGGGCGTCAGCTTGATCATGCGGGTGTAGTGATCGCCTTGCAGATGCTCTTCGATCACATGCACGTTGACTGGCCCGCGATGATGGTCCTGCAGCACGACCGTCATGTGATCGTGATGGACGAGCAGATGATCTTCCGGCGCGGGGATTCCGTCCGGATGAACGACGACGCACTCGGGCGAAAACTCATGATGCAAGAACGGCTTGCACAGATCGCGCAACGCCGCCTGCGCGCCGGCGACTTCCGCCAGCTTGTTGAATTCACCACTGCTCGTGTGCGGCGTTTGAAGGCTCATGTATAACGAATGTTTTGAAACTGTGGCTCGAAGAAGCGGGGGAGCAACGAATCCACCCGCAATAGTCCTTCGCGCGAAAGCCGCACGGTGTCCCCCTCGATCGTGAGCCACCCTTCCTCGGCCAGGGAGACAAACGCCTCGTGAAATTCGCTTTGGATTTCTGCGCCAAATTTTTGGCGGAAGTAATTTGCGTCGATTTTGCCGGTCTTCAGTTGAAGGATCATCTCGCGAATCAGCAACTGATGCTCGCTCACCGGCAGCGCGCGATTGATCGGCAATCGGCCGGCATCTAGAGCGGCGATGTAATCCTCCCAGCGATCGAGGTTCTGATAATGCACGCCCTGAAAATGCCCGAAGCTGGCGACGCCGGTGCCGACCAGATCGGCCCCATGCCAGAGCGAATCGCGATAAACGAAGCCGGCGTGGCGCTCCGGTTTCACGACCGTGTAGGCGCTCGAGACGACGTAGCCGGCTTTTTGAAATTCGCTGAACGCGTAATCAACCCATGCGCGTTTTTGCGCCCAGCTTGCGACGGCGGAAACGCCGCCATGCTCTCGGGCGTCTTTGGCGATGCCGGTGTTGAACGGCACTTCCATCTGGTAGATCGTCACGGAGTCGGCATCAAGCTCGATCGCCTTCTGCACGGCGTATTTCCATTTGTCTTCGGTTTCCCCGAGCATGCCGGCGATCAGATCGATATTGATCTGCGGAAACCCGACCGCCCGCGCCCATTCATACGCCCGCACGATTTCCGGCGAGCGATGCGCGCGGCCATTGCTGACCAGAATCTCATCATCAAAATGCTCGACGCCGAGGCTCAGCCGCGTCACGCCGATCTTGCGGATCGTCTGCAGCTTCGATTCCTTGAGCGTGCCCGGCTCGCATTCAAAGGTGACTTCGCGCGCCGCCGACCACGTCCAGCGCTGGTTGATCCGCTCGATCAGGCGTTCGAGCTGGGCGTTGGAGAGATACGATGGAGTCCCGCCGCCGAAGTAGACAAACTCAAATTGCCGCCCGCCAAATCCGGCGCGATCGGCATAAAGCTCAATCTCGCGGGAAAGCGCCGAGAGATACGTTTCGATCTCGTCGGCGTTCTTGTCGGTGTAAACCCGGAAGTAACAAAACTTGCAGCGCTTGCGGCAAAACGGAATGTGCAGATAAAGCCCCAGCGGCGTGTCCGGCCGCGGCGGGCTATCCAACGCCGCCAAAACCGAGGGCGTATGCTCCGGCGACCAGACGGAAAAGGGGGGATAGTTGGCGACAAAATAACTGCCAACCTCGGTCGCCTTCTTCTCCGGTAACGTCTCTAACTCCATCGACATCACTCACTTCACGGCAAAAGCTCGTCCGAACAAGTATTCATACATGATAGGCCCGGTGGGGTTGAAGCGGCTGCGCCTGTGCCGAAATTTGAGGATGGAGGATTGAGGATGGAGAATGGAGCGAAAGATCACAAGATTTTTGCAATTATCGCATCGCGACTTGTCCATGTGGAGAGGTCGGCTACACGCGGCGCTGCCGCCAAGTGTGAAAGCAACGTGGAGCGGTTGCGCTTGGACCCCTCTCCCCTGTACTCAGGGGAGAGGGCAGGGTGAGGGGACGGCGTGCTGCGAATTCGCGCGGTCCGCAAGTCGACGGTTCGTCCTCTCACCCCCAGCCCTCTCCCCTGAGTACAGGGGAGAGGGAGAAGGCGCGTCGTCGTGTGCGCAAAGACGGCGCGGATGGTTGGGCGACAACTTCTGGTGCCGGTGGATGCCAGTTCTTGTAGGGTGGGTGTACTCGCCCACCACGAGCGACAGATGGTGGGCGAGTACACCCACCCTACAATCCACGAGCCCCGTCGTGCTGAGGTACTCCGAAGCATCTGGCTGCTCGCGCGAGTGGGCCAGATGCTTCGGGGTACCTCAGCATGACGGTCCCTGCAGTGTTTTGCGGTCTAAAGTGCGGCGGCGTATATGCTCGCCAGATCGGTCTCGGTCACCGGCCGCGGATTAAACGTCGCCGTCCATTGCTTGGCGGCGATTGCCGCGAGCTGGGGAAGAAGTTCGGGGATCACACCGATTTCTGAGAGCCGACGTGGAATTGCGCCGGCGTCGAGCATCGATTCGATTCGCGTCGCCAGCGCCTCGGCGTTCTCATCCAGCGCGGTATAAGGGTTTTTATCGGCTGCGTTGAATCGAACGACATGCGGCAACATCAAACCGACGGCGACGCCGTGTACCGTGCCACACACTGCAGTGAGGCCATTGGCCAGCGCGTGGGCGGCACCGAGCATGGAGTTTTCGATGGCTGCGCCGGCGAGGTGGGCTCCAAGCAGCATGTTCTCGCGAGCCTGCGCATCGTGCGGATTTTTCATTGCCTGATCAAAGGATTGATTCAGCAAATCCCACGCGGCGCGCGAAAAATCGAGCGACACATCATTGCGGCGAGTCGTCGCGCTGGATTCGACGGCATGGGCGACGGCGTCGATGCCAGTCGCTGCCGCCACGGCTTGCGGCTGCGTTTCGGTTAATTGCGGATCGAGCATCGCGACGCGCGGCAACGCTTTGCTGTCGCCGCAGGCCATCTTCTGATGCGTCTCCGGATCCGTGATCAGCGCAAACGATTGTGCATCGCTTCCCGTGCCGGCGGTTGTCGGGATCGCGATCATCGGGAGCATCGGCTTCGTCGCTTTGTTGACGCCCCAATAATCCTGCACCTTACCGCCGTTGGTGAAGAGGAAGTTGATCCCTTTGGCGCAGTCCATCGAGCTGCCGCCGCCCAGGCCGATGATGATGTCGGGCTTGAATTCGCGCGCGACAAAAAATCCCCGGCCGACGTGGATGGTCGTCGGATTCTCGCCGACGCCATCGAAAACGCGGACAGGAATTCCAGCTTTGTAGAGCCAGCGCGCGGCATGCTCGACATGCCCCGCGTCGCGCACGCCGGGATCCGTCACCAGCAGCGCGCGGGTGCCGCGTTCGGCTTTGACAATATCGCCGATGTGTTGGAGGACACCCGCGCCAAGCGCGACGCGCACGCCGGAACCGGGGATCGAAACCGGTACAAATGACGAGGGCACTTCAATCATGTGTGGGAATCGCTAGACGTGCGCGGAGAAAGATGGCCTTCGGCCGCAAGAGTCTCATTGATCAATTGAGCGGCTTTAGCGCATTCGTCCAAAACACTCTCTCCGCCGGAAGCGGATACAGTTCGACCCCAAAGATCCGTTCCCTCGGCGAGATAACTGCCGGGAGACACCTCCTGCACGCGAAAATACCAACCGACAACGCAATCCCCGATTGGAAACAGTCGTGATACTTCCGACTGGGTAAGTCTGTGGGTAATTTTTTGCGGCATGTCTGATTTCAGCAGGTCAGTGATAACGGAGGAGTTAGTGAAAAATTCAATGCGATTACCTCTGACTACCGGCAACCGGTTCCGCAAGCTGAAACGCCCGCTGGCGGTACAGATGCTCGAAAAGATTCCCCTCGTGCGGCTGATCCCAGCTCAACTGATACGTCGGCACCGGCCCCACATTCAGCCGGTCGATATCGGGGCAGGCCATCATCTCGCGTCGGAGCTTCGCGTCGTTGGTGATGACGGTCGCGACGAGCGTATCGCCGATGCTGTGCGCCATTTGGTCGGCGGGGCACTCGACGACCGCGGCGAAGGGGAACAGATATTCCTTTGTTGCCAGAGGATGGTCGCGATCGCAGCGGATGATGGTCGGCAGCAGCCAGGCCAGTCGGCCCTGTTGGACGAGGCGCGGGGAGCCGCGCAGTTTTTCGGTGACGTCGGTCGCGCCGGGCATGAGGCTGTCGATCGCGCTGTTCATGCGGACGGCCATCTGCGGGTTCGCGAACGCCGCCACCTGAGCGTCGGGATTGTCGGCGGGGAGTGCCTTGATCGTCGCGAGTTTCCTTGCGAGGCCCTCGGCGATTTTGTCGGCGTTCTTGGGCGTCCAGATCGCCGATGCGTTAATGCATGATCTTCCGCCGTTGGCGGCGATCGAGCCGGCCATGACGTCGATGTATTTTTCCCATTCGTCAGCCGCGTCGGGGCCGAGAATGACTTTGCTCCAGCCGGGGCCGTGCAGCTCGACGCGCGGGTCGTCCTTCCACATCTTGGTCGTCGCGACATCGCCGAAAAGCATGGCGCGATCGACGCGTTCCAGGAGCGTTGCGGCGCCGCCGTGATCGGTCGGGTAGAAGCCGAACGCCTCGCGCGGCATGCCCGCCGCGATGTACGATTCGATCATCCGCAGCGGCGTCCACGGTTCTTCGCGGCCGGGCTTGAGGACGATCGGCGCCTTCAGCGCCACAGCCGGCGCCCAGAGCGAATGCACGCCGGGCGAATTACTTGGTAGCACCGCCCCGAAAATCCGCCCTTCGCGAAACCAGCTCAGCGTGCGGCCTTCATCGTTGCCATACCCTTGATCGATAATCGAAAGATCAAACCCGCGCGTGAGGCCGGCGAGAATCTGATCCATGTCATGAAGCACGCGGTGGATTTTCTTGGCGTTGCCGCGGCAATAGGAATAGGGCATGCCCGTGGTCGCCGAGAGACTGAGGATGTAATCGTCGAAGGTTTGTTTGGCGTCGCCAATGGTGATCGTGCCATTCAGGAAAACATCGGCAGCCTTGCGGCACATGCCGACCAGCTCGCGCACGGTGAATTGCTCGAGCACCGAATCATCCATGCGGCTGATATCGCGGCTGATCAGCCCGGCATTGGCCATGCTGACCCTTGCCACCGGCTCGCCGGTGGCGTGATGAACGATCTCGATCTTGTCCACGGACTCATACGGCTTGCCGTGGCGGAGAATGGGAATGTGCAGCATGAATGTCCTTACTTTGGGTCGAAGAATAAGTTGTTAGTTGTCAGTTGTTAGTTGTTAGTGGTCAATCGTCAATCATGTTATGCATGTTCTCAAGGTCGCGTATAGGCTGAGAGCCGTCACTTAGCGTGGAAAAATCCGGCGGCGTATTCGGCTCATCGAGCATTGTCTGGCTCAGCTCGCGCGTGAGGGCGATGATTCGCCGGGTGAAATACCATAGACCCCAGATCGCCGCGATGGCGACGAGCGACTGAAGCGCGATCTCGTTGTGCAGCGTCTTGAGCGGATCGGGGTTGGTGCGCAGCTCGCCTGCCACGCGCAGGCCCAGTTCAATCGCCGTGATCAGAAAGACCCCCGCGCCAATGATGCAGTAGGAACGTGCGCGGGCCGCAGTGCGGCGTAGTGTGCTGATTTGCAAAATGCGCAGATGGCTCAGTTCGTCTTCCGCGGTTGGCCCGACACGGGGCGCTGCGGGATGCGACTCCTGTTCCAGCGAGTTTTCCTGAGTGACCAAAAGCTCCTGGCACGCGGCACATTGCAGCATTGGCCCCTCGCTGCGCGGAATGTTCACGCCGCAATGGGGGCAGATGTAGGGAGCGTCTGATGGATCACCTTCGGACATTGCTGCCTCATGATAGCCGAGCGCGGAAGCTTGGGAGATTCTCCTTCTCCCTGTACTCAGGGGAGAGGGTTGGGGTGATGGGACAAACGCATCGCCTTGCGAACCGCGCAATATCGCAACGCGCTGTCCCCTCACCCTGCCCTCTCCCCTGAGTACAGGGGAGAGGGTTCTAATCATGGGCATGCAGTCGCGAGCCAACCCAGTTCGATGTCAGGTGGGTGCCATGTCCCACGCTTGCGTGGGCATGCCCTTCTCTGGTTGTGTATTTCACAGTCGTGAAGCCCCAAACACATGCCCACGCAAGCGTGGGACATGGCACCCACATGGCACCTGTGGCGCCGGCGCCACCAATGACGGACCGCCACCTCGCGTGGCATGGACTCGCGACAGCGTGCCCGTGGAGTATTAGAGCTTCGCGCCGACGGCGCAAACACGTGTCAGGATTTCCCGCGACAAACAACCCGCCGCCGCCGATTCGGTACTCTTCTGCATGGACCAACCCGCCCACAGCTTCGCTCGATTGATACTCCTCTCGCTGATCCTCACCCTTGCGGCCACGGCGCGCGCCGCCGATTACTTCCCTCCCCCTGACAGCGAAGGCGGCTGGCGTACTCTCAAAGACGCCGAGCAAATCCGCAAACTCGCTGGCATGGACCTTCACCAACTCCAGCTCGCCTACGACTTCACCGAGCGATGCAGCCAGAACGGCGGCTTGCTTGTCGTCCGCCACGGCTATCTGGTTTTCGAGAAATATTTCGGCCGCGCGCATCGCAACGCCAACCCGGACATGGCCTCCACCGGCAAGGCTTACACGAGCATCGCCTGCGGGATCATGCTGCATGAATTTCATGACAAGATTCCCGATGGCCTGGATACGAAGGTCTTCACGCAAACCTATCTTCCCGAGGCGTTTCCGCTGGATGATCCGCGCAAGGCCCAGATCACGCTGGGCCAGTTGCTCTGCATGACCGCCGGCTATAACGGCGAAGGCCAATCGCCGGTGGGCGTTGTGATGGGGAAGGCTTCGCCGATGCGGGCGGCACCGGGGCAAAACATTCGCGATCTGGATATGTCATCGATCCGCTGCCCGCTCTGGATCGATCCGGGCGGCGGGTATTCGTATTCGTCTCCGTCGCCGCACGTCGCATCGATCGTATTGCGGCACGTCACGGGAATGGAATTGCAGGATTACATCCGCCAGCGCCTTGCCGAGCCGATGGGCTGGGGCGCGTGGGGCTACTGCCTGCATCGAGGTAATTTCGATATGCCGCACGCGAATGGCGCGGGGAGCATTGCCGTCCACGCGACCGATGCCCTTCGCTTCGGCTATTGCCTGCTGCATCAGGGCAAGTGGAATGACAAGCAACTCGTACCGGCGGACTACATCGCGCTGTGCAACAAGCCTTCGCCGTTCAATCCGCATTCGCCGTTCAGTTTGCAGTTTGAGAATGATTCCGATCGCCACGTGGTCGGCGCGCCAGCGGACGCCTATTACAAATCCGGCGCGGGCGGCTTCGGCATCTTCATCGTCCCCTCGCTCGACATCGTCCTCTACAAACTCGGCGGCCGCGACAACCAATACGACCCCGCCCTCACCGGCATCCCGCAACCCTTCACCTACGACGGCTCCCGCGACAACTGGCAGCCGATCGCACGTTCACCATTTAACGAAGGCAGCATGGGCGGGGACGACGGATTGCGGCGAGTGCTCGAAATGGTCTCAGCGGCGGTACGGGATTGACGGAGCCGGCATGCAAGGTTTCTGGAGCCGATGGTTTTCGTTTGCGGTCCTGCTGTCGCTGCTGGCCCTTGTCGCGACGACGGCATTTTGGATCAGCAGCTATTGGTGGACCGCATATGTCGTCGCCCGAACGATGCATCGATTTGCCGACAGCCCGCTTGGGTTGGATGAGCAAGTGCAGTATGTACTGGGCGATTCGCCGGGCGAACTGATTGTGTTGCGCAGGCGCGGGACGTTCGGCTTTCCGTCCTCTGAGTTGGCCGCACTTCCCAGGCAACGCGGCCAATGGAAATGGTCCGTGTCCGCTTACCCCGCCTCCGTCGCACACCCTTCACGATGGTTTGGTCATGACCATCATCGGTTCTTTCATCAAGGGAGCCTTGATGCCCTCGATTCGTTCCAGATACCTTATTGGGTAGTCGCAATCTTATTTGGCCTTCTGCCATTTACGTATACAGCGCAAGCAGCAAGACGGCGGAGAACCAGCAATGCCAACCGCTGCGGCAAATGTGGGTACGATCTGCGAGCCACGCCGCTGCGTTGCCCGGAATGTGGAACGATTCCCACAAAAACGGCGGGATAGATTAGTGCGAACTTGTGTCCGTGATCATCGCGGAAATTCGGTGCAGAATGTAAGCCGCGGCGCCGAGCGTGGCGATGATGATGCTGGTTATCATCGCGATTTTTACGTGGCTTGAGGTGAGTGCCATGCACGCATCATAAGCCGTGGCGGGCGATTTCTCCCGCTCCCCTGCACTCAGGGAGAGGGTTGGGGTGAGGGGACGAACGCATCGACTTGCGAATGGCGCGTTATTGCGATTTGCTGTCCCCTCACCCTGCCCTCTCCCCTGAGTACAGGGGCGAGGGTTCTAAGGAGCCGCGCAAAGATAACTCATCCAATTCACTCGTCATTCACGTGGGTGTTACGGGTGCCATGTCCCACGCTTGCGTGGGCATGTCCGTCGGCGGGATAGAGCCGTTCGCGATTGTACGACATGCCCACGCAAGCG
>DATBDZ010000381.1:0-3636 GCA_036276235.1 Humisphaera sp.
CAACCGACATCTACGCAATTTGCCAACGCAGCGCTTACCTGTATCGTTTCAATTCGGATCATTGATTGGCTCCCAACCCGTCCACGTCGATCGCTCCAACGCCGGTGCCATCCGCCACCGATGAATACGCGCTCATGGAAGCCGTGCGCGGCAAGGATTCGGCGGCGTTCTCGACGCTTTACGATCGCTATAGCCAGACAATCTACGCGCTTTGCCTGCGGGCGCTGCGCGATCCGGGGGAGGCAGAGGATCTGCTGATCGATATTTTTTATGAGATGTGGGATCGCGCCGATCGGTATGACCCGGCACGGAGCAGCCCCACGAGTTATGTGATGGGCGTGGCGCGCAGCCGTGTGGTGGATCGGCTGCGGTCGCTCAAATCGCGCCGGCGAATTTCCGCTGGATCGGCGACGGTTGTGCTCGAAGCACTGCCCGACGCGAGCCCAAGTGCCGCGCCGCCCGGCGAGGCGATCGAGCTTGCCGAGCGGCGGATGCGGATCGTGCTGGCGATGCGGACGCTATCGCCGCCGCAGCGGCAGGCGTTAGAGATGGCATTCTTTGACTCGATGACGCATGCCGAAGTGGCCGAGGCGCTCAAGGAGCCGGTCGGGACGATCAAATCGCGCATTCGCCAGGCATTGATTCAACTTCGCAAGGCGCTGGGCAGTGAGCCGTGATGACGCTGGACGCAATCCCGGCCCGCGCCGGGGCCGTATGAGATGACGGAAACGCATGACCTGTGAGCAGGCAAAAGATTTGATCCCGCAATTCGCCCTGGGCGCGCTCGAGCCGGCGGAGGCAACGGAACTCCGCGCGCATCTGGCGAGCGGTTGCCCCACCTGTGAAGGCGAGCTCGCAGCGGCCAACGCCATGCTCGAAATGCTGCCGCTGGCGCTGCCGCCGGCGCGCCCGCCAGCCGGCGTGAAGGAGCGGCTCATGATGCGCGTGATGTCGGAATCGACTCCGAAGAAAGTTGTGAGCGGCACATCGCTCGGCTGGAAAATCGGCCCGGCGATCATCGGCTTGGCCGCGGGAATCCTGTTGACCCTCCTCGTTCTAGCGAGCCGCATCAAATCGCAAGGCGATACGGTTGCTTTGCTGAACAGGCAGATCGAGCAGAAGAACGAAGACATCCATAATCTTCGCGGTGACGTGGACCGCAGTCAGAAGGAGATTCATTCGCTCGTCGCGCAATCGGCGGAAATGCTAAACCTGAAAGGCACCGACAAGCAGCCGCAGGCAGCGGCGCAAGTATATGTCGATCGCAACAATCATCGCGTCCTGTTCCGTGCCGAGCAGATCCAGGGGCTGGCGCCCGGCAAAACCTACGAGCTATGGCTGGTCAGTCAGGACAACCGCAAGATTCCGATGGGCATGTTCACCGCCGATGAGAATGGAAAAGCGATGATGGACATGCCGATGCCCCCGGGCATCGGGCCGATCGCGATGGTAGCCGTCACCGACGAACCCGCCGGCGGCATGCCGCAACCCACCGGAAGCTTCCAACTCATGGGAACCGCCGCGACGGATTAAAAAGAAGAGGATTCACGACGGAGGCACGGAGACACGGAGGCGCGCTCGACGATTCACGTCAACCTGCGAACAATCCCAGATTCGTTGGTTTTCGTGAGTCACGCATTTCTTTGCTTCGAACTCTTCATCACAATTTGTTTCACTTGCATCGCGGCGTCGGAGTCAAGCGCGCCTCCGTGTCTCCGTGCCTCCGTGGTGAATCTTCTTTCTTTCCTCCTACTTTCGCCCGAGTCTCCACAGCAGCGTTCCCGCCAGGGCCAGGTTCACGAAATTGCCAATCCAGATGAGGAACAGACCCGTTTGCAACGGCGCATTGTTTGCAGGATTGAAATGCAAAGGCAGATGCGACGCGACGCGCTGGCCGGCGATGATTAGCGTGATGCTCAAAAGCGCTGGAACGAAGCTCACCGCGAAGGCTGTCAGAAAATTGCCGCTCTTAAACATCATCCCCAGCGCGCTGCCCGCCATCACCAGGATCAGGCAACTGATCGCGAAGCTGGCGCGGCCATTGCTCTCGGCGATGATCGCGTTGTACATCTCCGTTTTCACCAGCATCAGATTCCGCTGATCGCCCAAGCCAACCGCCGCCTTGGATTCGAAATACTCCAGGCTCTGGTCCGCCATGCTCTTCACGGCGTCGCTCATCGGGACGTTGAACGACAACACGAACGGCTGACTGCGCAAGAGCGTGCCGTCGAAGCAATCGGTTAGCTCGAGCGTCACGTCGAGCTGATCGGCTTCGGTCCTGGGCCGCGCGAACATCCGCATCGAGGCGGCATGCATCGTGAGCGTCGCGCCGCTCGCATCGAACTTCTGAAAGAGAACCGGGCGCGGCGTGGCCATGATGCCTGTCGCTCGAGTCGTCCCGGCCTGTGTCCGCGCATATTCCGGCAGCGGCGCAATCAACTCCTTCACCTGCGCCCCCACCGGTCCGGGGCCATCCCATTTCAGCACGTAGTGTTCGCCGGTCTCGAAATTGAAACGCGCCTCGTGCTGCGGGGAATTGAGTTGATTGCTCACTTCCTCAAAGAACTTTTCGCGCTGCCCATTGAGGCGGAATTCGTTGAGTACTTTGCGGACTTTCTCGCTGTCCGCGATGTGGTTGTACAAATGCTTGAGCCGCCAAACGTCCATGAATTTCACGTCCGGCTTGATCGGCGACGGCATTATCACCGGCCCGTAGCTGGTCTGTTCGATGCCTGCTTCCACCGCGCCTTCGTAGACGCGCGGGAATTTGAAACCACCTTCCAGGGTCATCGTCATCTGCACTTCGTCTTCGTCGCCGCGCATTTTCTGAATGTCGATGATGGCGCGGCTGCCGGTATAGAAATCGCGCGGCACACGGTAGTCGCGCTCCTGCGGACGCGGGCGATCGACCTTCACGATCGTCGGGCTGTAGATCACAACCCGCTGCCGCCCGCGCGGGAGCTTGTCCTGCGGGGGAAGATACGCCGATTGCCCATAGATGATCGCTCCGCTATCCGAGAACGGGACTTCGTGATTTCGCTCGACACGATTGGCGATGAACTTGGCGATGTTCGAATAAATCACCTGCTCCACTTTGTAGGTGGAAGCCGGCACGATGAAGCAGAGAAACATGAGACTGACAATCGCGACAATCAGCCCGAGCACGAGGGCCGGCCCGGCGACCGTCAGCGAGATCAGCGAGATGCCGCTCGAGCGCGCGGCGGTGAGTTCGTTATCCGCCGACAGACGCCCGTAAACCACCGCCGTCGCAAATAGTGCCGCGACGGGAAACGAATAGGTCGTCATCGCCGGCGTGAAATACGTGAGCATTCGCCCCACCTGGCCAGCATCCAGCCCCTCACGCGTGAGCGGGCGCAGCAACCCGCCGAAACTCATGATGCCCGCCAGCGCGCCCGACGTCATCATGAAGATGCGGAAGAGGTCTTTGAAGATGTATGCGAAGAGGGTGCGGCTCAACATAAGTTGCCAGTTGCCAGTTGTCAGTTGTCAGTTGCGATTCCCCGTAGGGTGGGTGTACTCGCCCACCACTCGCATCTCGTGGTGGGCGAGCACACCCACCCTACAAAACTTCGACACGTGTCATGCTGAGGTACCCCGAAGCATCTGGCCTATCTG
>DATBDZ010000382.1:0-6985 GCA_036276235.1 Humisphaera sp.
GAAGCTCTCGCGGATGGCGCTTTGCCGGTCGGCGATGCGCGAGGGCATCCTGGTCGATTACATCTCGCGGCATCTGCCTGATCTTCGCGTGCATCGCGAAGTTCCCGATCCGCGGCGGCGCAGCATTCTGGATCTCGCGCGGCGATGCGATTGGCGGCAGGATCACAGCGAGCATGTCGCAGCGCTGGCGGCGCAGCTCTTTGACGGCCTAAAGTCGCTGCACGGCCTGGGCCGCCGCGAGCGCGAGCTGATCGAATACGCCTGCCTGCTGCACGACATCGGCTGGCATGTCGCCGCCAAGGGCCATCACAAGCACAGCATGTATCTGATCCTGCACGGCGGCTTGAAAGGATTCAGCAACGAAGAGATCAGCATCATTGCCCACATCGCGCGCTATCACCGCAAATCCGCCCCCTCATCGCGGCATGAATCGTTCGCGGCGCTTTCCCCCAAATCCAAGCAGATCGTCCGCGTCGGCGCAGCCATCCTGCGGATCGTCGATGGCCTGGACCGCACGCATTGCAGCGTTGTGCGCACGTTGCGCGTGCGAATCGAAAAGAACAAAGTGCGGCTCATTCTTCACGGCCGCGGCGACACGGAACTGGAGCTCTGGGCAGCACGGCGCAAGATGCGGCTCTTCACACAAGTATTCGATCGCAGCGTCACATTCGAGTGCGCCGAGAATTGATCCGGTCGAATCGCCGAGCAACAGCGGCGGGCAGTGCCCGCCCTACAATTGAGTGCAGCGCGTAGGGCGGGCACTGCCCGCCACCCGCAGCGCATCACTTCTGAGGCCCATATCCCGCCATCGGCTTCCCATCGTCGCCTAACTTATTGCACGTCCACAGCAGCCCGCGCGCGAGCGTGTCGAGGAAGACCGGCGATTCGATCATTTCGTTGGGATGCCCTAGCGTTGTGCCGAAGATGCGGGCCTTGCCGTACTGGTTGACCCAGATGCACGGATGATTCTTTTGCGTCTCCACGCCGAACGTCGTCGCCAGTGGCGTGCAGTCGGACCAGACTTTTTCGATGACGTACGCTTCGTCGATCACCGGCGTTTTGAAAAGCTCAGGGAAGCCCTTCATGATCGGATGATCCGGCTTCACCGGTTTCACTTCGAGCATGCGGGCGGTTTCGTGGCGAACCGTGGTGACGCCGAGCATATGACGATATTCATCGGTCGTCTTCACCGCGCGGAACGTGTGCATGCAGCAATGAATAAAAATCCCCGGAACGCCGTCCTCGTGCGGCTTGCAGACGCGCTTGATAAACTCCTCGTCTATCACATCCGCGAAGCATTCATTGTGCACCACGACATCGTAACCCTTGGCCCAATCCGGATTGTTGTAGATCGGCAGCTCGAACTGTGGCGTGTTTCATTCTTCGCGGGTGTTCCAAAGGTACGTGGTTACTCAGCATGACAGTGTGCGAAGGCAGCAGCCGCCGCTCACCTTTCTCGCCAGCTATGCCGACATGCCCGGCATCGCCACGTATGCCGCTGGCTTAAGGCGATGATCAGCAGCGTGATGATGCTGATATAAACAATCCACCCATACGGAAGAACCAGCGGCATCCAGCAGAGCAGCAGCGTGGCCAGCAAGACCGGCCATGCGACGCTGGCGGGCCGCACATCGGGCGATTCGCACCTCGGGCAGGATTGCAACGGCAAGACCTTCGCTGGCGGAATCTCCGTTTCTGGAACAGTCAGCCATTTGCGAAGTGGCGTCGAAGCGAGCAGCTCAATCGCGCGAGCGGCATCTCCTTCGCGCACAAGCAATCGACCGGCGGGTTTTCGATGCTCGTGAATTGGTTTTGATTCTTCAACCTTTGTCCGCAGGCCCATTCCGTCCATCACCATTGCCGCGATGCGCGCTTCTGCCAGATCGGCAAAGAGCGCAATCTCCCGCGGCGGCCCACCGCCGGCGAGGGCGTATTGCAGCTTGGGGGCTGGCGCGCCTGGTGCAGAATCAGACGAATCTGGAGAGGTTTCCTCCATAGGTGCTCTTCGTGGCATAGGCGGCTTGCCCATCGACTTGCGATACTCCGCAAGATATGGCATGGGTTTCCAACGTTTCCAACCCATGGACTTGCGGTACTCCGCAAGTGTCAGCCAAGTGGCATGGGCTTCCAGCCCATGGCGTGTTGTACTCAACAAGCGTCGGCCGTACTCGGCCGACATCAGCAAGAGCGAAGCGCTCTTCTCGCATTCGATAAAGGGTCGCTGCGCTCGGGCTGATATCGGCTGCGCCGATGCTCGTGAGTACACTAGCCCACGGGCGAGACGCCCGTGCCACGGCATCGCCTGTACAACCCACCGCCGGTGCCGCGACATGACGCCGGCCCACGATCCGACTATCATATCCTCCCTTCGGCCGACCCGTGGGTATTGATTGATCTCCTGGAGAGCACATGTCTGATTATCTGATTCCGCAATCCGCCAAGTCCCCCAAGCTTAAAAAGCATCAGGTGCAGCTTGTCGCCAACGGCGACCTTCGCCAAAGCGCCAACCAGAAATGCTGGTCCGAGCAGGCGAAGATGGAAGAGGCACTAGGTGCGATGCTCGCTGAATTTGGATACGAGGTGGTGCGCACGCATCCTTATAAGGAGCTCGAAGGGCATGGATTCATCTCCTCGCAAAAGGAAGGGTTACAGGTTTTTGCGGGAGTTGATCCTTCAGCGCCCCTGATCGTCGCCGAGAGCGTTTGGCAATATTCGCACCACATCCTCCCCGGCCTGCTCTCCCATCGCGGACCGATCCTGACGGCGGCGAATTGGTCGGGAACCTGGCCGGGATTGGTCGGTATGCTCAATCTCAACGGCTCGCTCACCAAGGCCGGCGTGAAGTATTCGACCATTTGGAGCGAGGATTTCACGGACACTTTTAGCCGCGACTATGTGCGCGATTGGCTGAAGGATGGGCACGCCAAGCATCGCGCTGGGCATGTCATTAAATGGAAAGCCGCCAAGTGCGGCTCGCGCGAGCGCAAGCTGGGCGAAGCTTTGGCGCGCCAGCTTCGCCGCGAGAAGGCGATCATGGGAGTCTTCGATGAAGGGTGCATGGGAATGTTCAACGCGATCATTCCCGATCATCTGCTCAATAATGTTGGCGTATTCAAGGAACGGCTCAGCCAATCGTCCCTCTATTACGAGACTACGCAGGTGAGCGACGACGAGGCATCGGCCGCCAGGCGGTGGATGGAAGAGCGCGGGATGAAATTCATCACCGGACCCAATGAAGAATCTGATCTGACGGATCGGCAGATTACGCAGCAATGCAAGATGTACATTGCCGCCTTGCGATTGGCGGATGATTTCGGCTGCCAGACGATCGGCATTCAATATCAGCAGGGATTGAAGGATTTACTGCCGGCGTCGGATCTGGCGGAAGGGATGCTGAATAACGCCGATCGTCCGCCGGTGCGCTCGCGGGATGGTGCGCGCGTGCTATCTGAAGCGCAGCCGCTGCCGCATTTCAATGAAGTGGATGAGTGCGCGGGATTGGATGCGCTGATGACATTCCGCGTGCACCGCGCGATGAGCCAGCCGGTGGAGACGACGCTGCACGATCTTCGCTGGGGAGATGCGGATCGATCGGGAACGGTGCCGGATTATGTCTGGGTGTTCCTCATTTCCGGCTCGGCGCCGCCGGAGCATTTCATTGGCGGATGGACTGGCGCCAGCAGCGAGCGGCAGCCGCCGATGTATTTCCGCCTGGGCGGCGGCACGCTCAAAGGCATCAGCAAGCCCGGCGAGATCGTCTGGAGCCGCATCTATATTGACAACGATCATCTGAAGATGGACCTCGGCCGCGCGGGGGTTGTCGAACTGCCGCCGGCCGAAACGCAGCGCCGGTGGGACGCGACCACGCCGCAATGGCCCATCATGCACGCCGTCACCTATGGCGTCTCGCGCGACCAGATGATGGGCCGCCATAAGGCGAATCACATTCAGGTCGCCTATGCGCATGACGCCGACGCCGCCGACCGCGCCATGCTCGCGAAAGCGGCGATGGCGGATGAGCTGGGGATGAAGGTGGCGATCTGCGGGACGCGGAAGAATGGGAAGGGGTGGGGGTAAATGCTTCGCCAGCGACAGCCACATGCAGAACTTTGCGTTCGAAACGACTCTGGCAAGCAGAACATTCGCTCCGCGCATCAGGGACCTTCGCTCTAATGGCTACTCGTTTCACCTGATCTATTTGTGGCTGCCCTCGGCTGATCAGGCCATTGCACGCGTGGCAAGCCGGGTGCAGATGGGTGGACACTTTGTGCCGGACGAGACCGTCCGACGCCGATATATTGCTGGGATTCAGAATTTCTTTTCACTTTATCGCCCGATCGCCGACTCGTGGCGCTGGTATGATAACTCCAACCGTGAGAAGCCGACGTTGATTGCGTCCGGCAAGGCAGAGAAATATGAGCGCGTCCTCGACTGGAAAACCTGGAAGGCGATCGCACAAATCAAAAGCCAAATCCCCGGCTACCGAGGATAGGGACATCGAGCAGATCATGCTCGACGGGACCGCAATCGATCGCGCCCTGAACGAGGCGGTTCATGAAGCCATCGAGGCACATGCGCGCGCCGGCGTTCCTATCGCGGTCTGGCGCGACGGACAAGTCGTCGTTGAGCCCGCGCGAGCAACTCCCGAAAGATCAAAATCTCGGCGCCGCCCGAAGGCCGTCAAACGCCGCGCCAAAACCCGCGGTTGACTCGATCGTGATGCCTCAAAGCCTCCTCTTCTACATCAGCGGCCACGGATTCGGCCACGCGCGGCGGATGACCCAGTTGATCCGCGCGATCTCCGCCCTTCGTCCGGACATTCCTATCCACATCCGCTCGGCAGCGCCGGCTCGCGTGTTTCAGCCGATTCCCGCGGATCGGGTTCAACCTTGCCCGATCGATTCGGGAATGATTGAAGCCGGGCCACTCGCGATCGACCGCGCGCGAACGCTCGATCACCTCGAGCAATTCATGACGAATTGCGATTCCATTATTTCCAGTGAATCGACCGCCGCTGCAGCGATTGGGGCGACGATGGTGATTGCCGACATCCCGTTTCTTGCCGGAGATGTGGCCGATCGGATCGGCGTGCCGTGCGTCGGCGTCAGCAACTTCACCTGGGACTGGATCTACGGCGAGCTCTTTGCCGGCGAACCCCGTTATGCGCCAATTCACGAGCGCATTGTTAAGAGCTACGCGCGCTATTCTGCGATCCTGCAACTTCCCTTCGGCGCAGTTTGTGCGGCGATTCGCTCGAAAATACCGACGCCCTTGATTGCCCCCCAAAGCATTCGAACGCCAGAGGAGATTATCAAACAAATCGGCCTTCCCGAAAACGATCGACGCCCGCGCATTCTTTTCTCCACGCGCGGCAGCGATGCGGGCGCTGCGCTCATCGCGGCGGCACAACAGTCGCCGGATTTTCTGTTTATCTGCACGCTTGGCGACGATGTGGCTTTCCCGCCCAACGTACATCGCGTGCGATTGACGCCGGCTTTGGATTTTTCCGATCTGGTGAGGATCTCCGATGCAGTCGTCTCGAAGCTCGGCTACGGGATTGTTGCCGAATGCATCGCCAGCAGGGTCAGGCTGGCCTGGCCGCGACGCAGCGGATTTGCAGAGGATTCGATCGTGGAGCGTGAGCTGCCGCGGCATCTGCCGATGATCGAAATTCCGAGCGAGCAATATCCGAAGGGAGATTGGCGAGAAATGCTCAAAACCTTGTTGGCGATTCCGATGCCCGCGTTAGTGTTTCCGACGAACGGCGCGGAGTTCGGCGCGCGATGGATTTGCGATCATATGTAAGAAGCGCGACCGAGAGCCGGGGTGCGTGATACTTTAGCGGCTGCATTTTCTCCCTCCTCCGGTACTCCGGGGGAGGGCTGGGGTGGGGGCTGTGTTGAGCGGGCGTCACTCGCGAGATCGGCCCCCACCCTAACCCTCCCCCCGGAGTACCGGAGGAGGGGATCAATACCCGTTGCATTACTTCTTCGAATCCGGCACGCCCGTTTCCACCCCTGGCTTGGTTTGATCCTTGAACTTCTCCCGCACCTTATCCACCTTCGGCAGCGCCTCCTGCACGATGTACCCATTGGTCAGGTGACACGCCACGTAATTCTGGTGGTAGTCCTCGGCCGGATAAAACGCCTCCGGCTTGAGCGGCTCCACCGTCGTGACGATCGGCCGGCTGAAAACCTTCGCGGCGTTCAACTGCTTGATATACGCCTCGGCCACCTGCTTCTGCTCGTCGTTCTCGTAGAAAATCGCCGAGCGATATTGATGCCCCGAATCCGGCCCCTGCCGATCCTTTGTCGTCGGATCGATCACCGTAAAGAGCACGCGCAGAAGCTGGCCATACGTGATCTTGCTTGGATCGTACGTGATCTTCACCGCCTCGGCGTGGCCCGTTGCGCCGGAGCAAACGGTTTCATAGTTGGCCGACTCCTTGGTGCCGCCGGCATAACCGGAGACGGCATTGGTCACGCCTTTGAGCTGCCGAAAGACGCCCTCGACGCACCAGAAGCATCCGCCGGCAACAACCGCAGTCCGCATCTCGCCAGGCTTGGCGGCCTTATCGGAAGCCAACTCCACCTGCGGCGTCGGAACCTCCGCGGCCCGCGACGAGCCAAAAACATTGGTAAGTGCCATGATCGCTACTCCCGCAAGAAACAGTTGGAATTTCATGAATGCTCCGGTGATTCCTTATCGCTTTCCAGCGCTTCGAAGAAGCTCCTCGATCCATTTCTGGTCATCGGCATCGAAGCCGCCTTCGAGTTCCCGATTATAGCGCGTGCGATCGTAGCGGCCGTCCTCATATGCCTGATCGAGCAACGATTGTAGGCCGAGCTTCACATCGCGGTCAGTAGTTCTCAATGGAATCGAAAGGGTCGGCAAGCGGTCCTTGAGCGAGATCGGATATAACTCTACTCGTTGTTGTCGATGATGGTTTCGTCGGACAATCGCGCGATAGGCCGCTCCCGCTGCT
>DATBDZ010000383.1:0-17544 GCA_036276235.1 Humisphaera sp.
GGCATGTCCAGAAACGTCGCTAAACATCTTCTCTCTCCACCGCTCATCGGGCTGCTGATATTGATCCTCGGCGGCTCGATTCTTGCCCTCGCGGCGGAGTCTGTTCCTGATTCCGGCGCGGCGAAGCCGCAGGCGGCTTTGGATATCAAAACGGGGCGGGCGTTTTGGGCGTTTGAACGTGTTAAGAAGAATGAGCCTCCCGTTGTCAGTGATGCGGATTGGTCTAAGTCGCCGATCGATCGGTTTGTCTTTGCGGCCCTTACGGAGCGCGGACTGAAACCTGCTCCTCCGGCTTCTAAGCTGGAGTTAGTCCGGCGCGTCTACTTTGATGTCACCGGGCTTCCTCCCACTCCCGAAGAGATTCAGTCCTTTATCAATGATGCTTCGCCGGATGCTTATGAGAAGCTGGTGGATCGGCTGTTGGCCAGCCCTCGCTTCGGCGAGCGGTGGGCGCAGCATTGGCTGGATGTGGTGCGGTACGCCGAGACTGAAGGCTTTGAGTATGACCGGCATCTGCCGGAGGCTTGGCGGTATCGGGATTATGTGATCGACTCGATCAATCGCGATAAGCCTTACGATCGGTTTGTCGCCGAGCAAGTAGCCGGGGATGAGATCGCGCCGGGGAATGTGGAATGCGAGTCGGCGGCGATTTTTTATCGCCTGGGCGCGGTGCGGCGTAATGCGGGGAATCCGGACATCGTCGCCAGCCGCAATGAGGTGCTGACCGAGCGGACCGACATGATCGGGTCGGCGTTTCTGGGGCTGACCATCGGCTGCGCACGCTGCCACGATCACAAATTCGATCCGATTTTGCAGAAGGATTATTACTCGCTGCAGGCGTATCTGGCGGCGACCGAAGAGCACGACATCTCGCTGGCATCCGACGAAGAGAAGCAGGAGTTTCAGAAGAAGTCGGCGCCGATTCAGGCGCAGCTTCGCCAACTTCGGCGGCAGGTGATGGGGGCGCAGGGGGAGCAGCGGGCGAAGCTCAACGAGCAGATCGAGGAGTTGGAGGATTCGCTGCCGCCGGCACCGGCGACGATCCCAGGCATCAAGGACGACACCGAGCATCGCACCGAAATTCACATCCTCAAGCGCGGGGAATGGGAAAAGAAGGGCGATGCCGTCGGACCAAGGCCGCCCAGCGTGATGGTGGCGGATGATCTTTCAGATCTGCCGGCTGATGCGCCCAACCCGCGCCGGCAGCTCGCCCGATGGCTGACCGATCCGGCCAATCCGCTTACGGCGCGAGTGATCGTCAATCGACTGTGGCAGGGGCATTTCGGCACCGGCATCGTCAAAACCGCCAACAACTTTGGCGTGAATGGCGAGCGGCCGACGCATCCGCAGCTTTTGGATTATCTCGCGGCGCAGCTCGCCGAGGAGGGTTGGCATCTCAAGCCGCTGCATCGCATGATCTTGCTGAGCTGCGCGTATCGGCAATCGAATGTCTCGCCGATCACCACCAGCGCGATGAAGATCGATCCGGATGATCGCTACCTATGGCGGTTTCCGCGTCGAAGACTCTCAGCTGAGGAGATTCGCGATGCGATGCTGAGTGCTTCGGGAAAGCTCAACATCAGCAAGGTCGGCGGCCCGAGCGTCATGGTGCCGGTCGACAAGGAATTGATCGCGCTGCTTTATAAGCCATCACAGTGGCAGGTGGCGACGAAGCAGGAGGAGCAATTCCGCCGATCGATTTATCTGATCGCCAAGCGCAACCTGCGGCTGCCGTTCATGGAAACATTCGATCAGCCGGCCTTGCAGACCAGTTGCTCGCGGCGTGAATCGAGCACGCACGCGCCGCAGGCGCTGGAGATGCTCAACGGCCGCCTGGCCAACGAGCAGGCGGCGGCGTTTGCCGCGCGCCTTGAAAAAGAGTGCGGCAGCGATCATGCGAAGATCGCCGAGCGCGCCTATTGGCTGGCGATGGGCCGCGCGCCGACCGATCGCGAGCGGGAGATTTCGCTGGCATTTCTCAAGGATCAATCGACAAAAGAATTTGCCCTGGCGATGTATAACCTGAACGGGTTTCTTTATGTTCAATAACGGATCGGCCAGCGAACGCGCGGCATTTTCTCCCTCCTCCGGTACTCCGGGGGAGGGCAGGGGTGGGGGCTCCTTCCATCGAGCGCCAATCGCGCGAACCCCCACCCTAACCCTCCCCCGGAGTACCGGAGGAGGGGACGGAGGCTTCAGGGTTCACAGCCGACCGACGCGCAATCGCCGCGAATTTATTCGCGATGCGTTTTGCGGATTTGGATCGCTCGCCGTGGCGTCGATCCTTCAGCAGCAACAGGCGCGTGCTGGATTACCAAATCCGTTGGCGCCGCACGTGCCGCACATTGCCGCCAAGGCCAAATCTGTCATCTTCCTTTTCATGGCGGGTGGGCCGAGCCACATTGAGACGTTTGATCCCAAGCCGCTGCTGAATGAGCTCAACGGCCAGCCGCGCCCCAAGGAGTTTGGCGAAGCGAAATATCAATTCATCAAAACCACCGCCAAGCTGCTGGGCACCAAGCGCACGTTCAAAAAATATGGCCAGAGCGGGATCGACGTCTCCGATCTCTTCCCGCACATGGCGACTTGCGTCGATAAGATGGCGGTCATCCGGTCGTGTTATGCCGATATGGTCGTTCATTCGGCGGCGCAGTATCAGCTTTTCACCGGCCGCATCGTTCCGGGCTTCCCCAGCATGGGGTCGTGGGTGACATATGGCCTTGGCACCGAAAGCGATTCGCTGCCGGCGTATGTGGTGATGCCTGATCCGCTGGGCGCGCTGGAGGCGGGCCAGCCGATGTACGCCAATGGCTTTTTGCCGGCGGTTTATCAGCCGACGCTGTTCCGGCCGGGCGATCGGCCGGTGCTTAATCTGGATCTGCCTGGCGGAGTCACTCCACAAGAACGCCGCAAGACGCTGGATTTGATTCGCGATCTGAATCAATCGACCGCCGACCCGCTCGATGAGGAATTCGGCGCTCGGATGAATGCGTATGACCTGGCGTTCAAGATGCAGACCGAGTCTCCCAAGCTGTTCGATCTGTCAGGCGAATCGCAGGAGACGCTGGATTTATATGGCGTTGGCGTGAAGCCGAGTCACGACTACGGTCGCCGATGCTTGCTGGCCCGCAAGCTTGTGGAAGCGGGCGTGCGGTTCACCTGCGTTGTCTCCGGCGGCGGGCCCGGAAAAATGCAGTGGGACGCCCACGACGACATCGAGGAAAACCACAAGCGCAAAGCCGCCGAGACGGACAAGCCCGTTGCCGGATTGCTCAAGGACCTTGAGCGGCGAGGAATGCTCGACAGCACGCTGGTGCTGTGGGGCGGCGAATTTGGCCGCTCCCCCGAAGCCGAATCCGGCCGCGGGCGCGATCATCACAATCTCGGGTTCACCATGTGGATGGCCGGCGGCGGAATCAAAGGCGGCCAGATCGTCGGCGCGACGGATGCCATCGGCCTGCGCGCCATCGAAAGCCCGTATCATTTCCGCGACATCCACACAACAATTTTGCATCAGCTTGGATTGGAACAGAATCAGCTCACCTACCCGCACCTCGGCCGCAACGAAAGGCTGACGTTTGTGGAGGGACAGGTGATTCGGGAGGTTGTGTGACGTTCGCATTGCAGGGTGGGCGAGTACACCCACCCTGCAATGCGAAGAAGCGGCGGGCGTGCCCGCTCGGAATCCTGTCCCCTGACTTCGACGAGCTCAGTCGAGTCGTTCTCAGGGGAGTGGGCAGGTGCGGGGACGAACGCGTCGATTTGCGAACTGCGCAATATCGTAACTCGCTGTCCCCTCACCCCGGCCCTCTCCCCTGAGTACAGGGGAGAGGGAGAAATGCGTCGAATCCTTACGGCGGAGTCCATGGCTAACGACAATTCCTCGGCGGCTTTGGTTGATGTGCCTGGAGTTGAGCCGCTGCAACCAGAATCGATGCAACCAGCGACCCGCTTTCGCTGGGTGATTCTCGGATTGGTTTTCCTTGGGACCACCGTCAACTACATGGATCGCCAGGTCCTTGGATTTCTCGCGCCGGATCTGCGCGACAAATATCATCTTTTCACCGACGCCCAGTTCGGAGTCATTCAAGGCGCGTTCGCGATCTCCTATGCCCTCGGACAGGCGATGTCCGGCCGGTGGCTGGATTGGATCGGCATTCGCGTTGGCTACGCGCTGGCACTTGCCGCCTGGAGCACGACGTCGATCCTCCACGTAGTCGCGCGCACGGCGCTCGGCTTTTCCGTCGTGCGCGTCTTCCTGGGCGTGGCGGAGTCTCCAAACTTCCCCGCGGCCGTGAAGACACTCGCCGAGTGGTTCCCCAAACGCGAGCGTGCCATCGGCATGGGCGTGGTCAACAGCGGGACCGTCGTCGGCGCGATCCTTGTGCCGGCGGTTGTGCCGTTTCTTGTGAACCATTTTGGCTGGCAGTCGGCATTTCTCGTCACGGGGACCGGCGGCTTGATCTGGCTGATCCTGTGGATCCCCATCTATCGCAAGCCCGAGGAGCATCCGCGTGTGTCGCCCGCGGAGTTGGCGTTGATTCGTAGCGATCCGCCTGATCCTACCCGCGACGTGCCGTGGCTCTCGCTGCTGAGCTTCCCACAAACCTGGGCTTTCATGATCGGCAAGTTCATCACCGATCCGCTTTGGTGGTTTTACATGAGCTGGTTCCCCAGCTATTTGAAAAAGCAGCACGATCTGAACATCACGAAGATGGGAATACCGCTGATTGTCATCTATTTGATGGCCAGCGCCGGAAGCATGGCGGGCGGGTTGCTTTCGTCCGCGATGATGAAGCGCGGGTACGGCGTCAACGTCGCCCGAAAGACCGCGATGCTTATCTGCGCGCTGGCGATTCTTCCCGTGATGTATGTGACGCACGTGCATGAGCTGTGGGGAACTGTGCTGATGCTTGGTCTGGCAACTGCCGCCCATCAGGGCTTTTCGTCGAATCTCTATACACTGGTCCCCGACATGTTCCCCAAGCAAGTCACGGCGTCGGTTTCCGGCCTGGGCGGAACGTTTGGCTACGGCGGAGCCTCGCTCTTTTCCGTGCTTACGGGCCTGATCGTGGGGAAGTGGACCAACGGAAACTACGGCATCCTTTTCCTCATCGCGAGCACCGGGTATCTTGTTGCCTTCATCGTAATTCAGATTCTTGCTCCGCGGCTTGAGCCGGCGATAGTGGACACAGCCGGCGCGTTTCCAGTGATTTTAAACAAGTCTGACGACAACAAGGAATAAACATGCACAGTGCAAGGGCTTGGCGCGGGTTGGTCGGTGTGATTGCGCTGATGATTTGCGGGACAGCGCCAGACACGGCGGCCCAGATTATGCTCTCCGGCAACGAAAACAAAATCGATCTGACCGGCGGCGGGCAGCGCATCATTGCCGGCGCGCCGGCGGATAATCTTACGCTGATCGATTTCTCCAAATTTCCGCCGACGACGATCACCATCGACGATCTGCCCAATACCGTGATCGGCCCGCCCTCGAACATCGCCATCAGCCCCGATGGGAAACTGGCGATGGTCGCCAACTCCATCAAGATCGATCCGGCCGACAAGACCAAATATGTCCCCGAGTCTTACGCGCACATCATCGATCTGACCGCGCGGCCGCCGAAAGTGGTGGGGCGGGTGAAGACCGATTTGGAGCCGTCGGGTGCTTCATTCACCCCCGATGGTAAGCTCGCGCTGATTGCCAACCGCGCCAGCGGTACAGTCACCGTGTTAAAGATTGATGGGATGAAAGTAACGACGGCCGATTCCGTGAAAGTGTGTGAGCCGCTGGAAGATGCATCTGATGTCGCGATCAGCCCCGACGGCAAGCTCGCATTGGTCAGCGCGCACAAGGCGAGTTTTCTGGCCGTGCTTAATATTGATAATGGCAAGGTCACGGCAACCGGCCGCAAAATTTCGGCGTTTGGGCAGGCGTATCGGGTTGTGATCACTCCCGATGGAGAACTGGCGCTGACCGCCGGCACGGGCTTCGGAAATGCGCTGGATGTCGATGCGGTCACCGTGATCGATCTCAAAGCGCCGCAGATGAAGACGGTCGATTACATCCCGATCGGCGTCTCGCCGGAATCGATCGAGATCAGCCCCGACGGGCGCCTGCTTGCGGCAGTGGTTATCGAAGGCTCCAATCAACCCGTTGGCAGCCCCAATCACGGCGAGGCCGGCGCGCTGGTCATCCTCGAACGCCATGAGCGCACATTCGTGAAAAGGCAGCGGCTCCCGGTGGGACGAATTCCCGAAGGCGTGGCATTTACCGGCGATGGGAAATATCTGGTAGTACAGTGCCATCCGGATAAGCAGCTATGGGTGTTTGAAGTGAAGGACGGCGTCGTGAAGGACACCGGCCAGCGCGTGAGCGTGCCGGGTATGCCGTCGTCGTTGCGGGCATCGAAGAAATAATAAGTTGTCAGTTGCTAGTTGTCAGTTGTCAGTCAATGCAAGACCATCGTCGTTGGGCGCGGCGATGAATATCTTGCCGGTTGTCATTTGTCAATCAGGACAAGACCGTCATGCTGAGGTACTCCGAAGCATCTGGCTGGATTACCGAAATGGGCCAGATGCTTCGGAGTACCTCAGCATGACGGTTCCGGCTTACCTTGTGGAGGCTCGATGAAGCGTCGAACATTTTTGAAATCTCTGGTAGCGGCGTCTTGCGCAACATTGCTAAGACCGCAACCGACGTTCGCCGCTTTACCCAAAGCGAAGATCACCAAAGTAACCGCTTATGCCCCGCCGAACCTCAACATCCTCTTTAATCAGAGCAACATCGTCGTCACCATCGAAACAGATGCCGGCATTACGGGTATCGGTGAAGGCGGCGCACATGACACGCTAGAGCAATGCGCCGGGCGGTTGATTGGCCGTAATCCGTTTGATATCGAGCGGTGCTGGCAGGATATGTATCGCGCGTTTTTCTATCCGCCGGGCCGCGAGAAATTGCATGCGCTGGGCGCGCTCGATCTGGCGCTGTGGGATATCAAGGGCAAGGCGCTCAACGTCCCCGTATACGATCTGCTCGGCGGCATGAATCGCAATCATTGCGAATGCTACGTGACCGCGCCCCCCATCGGCTCCGGGCTCAAAGAACGGGCGCAGGCGGTCATCGGCGGCGGGTACCGCGCGTTTCGGCTCGACGCGGCAAGCGTGCGCGGCACCAATGTTTACAACACCCGCGAGCGCGTCCACAAGCTCTATCATGACTGCAAGGAGATTCGCGATGCCATTGGTCCCGATGCCGACTGGCTCATCGATTTCCACCAGCGTTTCGACTACCCCGACGCCCTGCGCGCCTGCAAGCTGCTTGAAGAGCTGGAGCCTTATCTGATCGAAGACCCGGTGAAGACCGATGCCTTCAACGAGGACATCCCCAAGCTGCGAAAGATGACGACCGCGCCGCTCGCCGCCGGCGAGGAATGGGGCAATCGCTACGACTTCAACAAGCTGGTCGAAAATCACGACCTCGACTACATCCGCGCGACGCTCCCCAACGTTGGCGGCATCACCGAGATGACCAAGATTATGGCCCTATGCGAGACGCACAATGTCGGCATTGTGCCGCATTTCACCGGGCCGATTTCAACAGCCGCACTGGTTCACACGCTCGGACCCTACTCAGGCCCCGTGTTGTTTGAATACACCTTCGGCGGCCGCGAGATCGCATATCTCCCCGAATGCCTGACGTTCAAAAACGGCAAGCTCTGGCCCAATGAGCGCGTCGGCTTGGGCGTAACGGTGGATTTCGAGAGGCTGAAAAAAATCGCCGAGTTCACTACGCCGATTACCGATCGGGCCACCTATATCCGGCCGGACGGGTCGCAGACGAACTGGTAACCGCGCGTGTGACTCGCGCTGCTCAAAACCCTCTCCCCTGACTTCGACGATTCTCCGTCAAGCCGTACTCAGGGGAGAGGGCGAATGCACACCTCCTGCTTCGCGGGCGCAACTGCCTGTGACCATCAAGACACCGTCCACGAAGTGCGAGTGCGTTCAATTGAAATACAAGTCGCAATAAATCCGGCGATTGGTCATGTTCAGCATGAAGCTTCCATTCGTGTCAAACCCATATTGAGCCGGATCGCATAACTCGACGTGCCCATCGGCGAAGCCCTGATTTCCCTTCTTGGTGTGCCGCCGGGTCATGATGTCATCTTCGTTGTTCGGCGGCGCGTAGAAGCCGCACCCGTCGTTGGGCCATTCCTCTTCGAGGATGAGAATCTTCTGTGATGGATGCGAGACTTGCGATTCCTTCATTCCCTGCGGGACCGAGTAAGCGACCGCTCCGGCGGGGACGGCGCCGCCACTCGGGGGATCGACGGACCCGCGAAGCTGCGCGTTGAAGGAGTAAGTAAAATTGCGGTTGAAAGCGGCGTTGTCCTGAAACGTTCCGCGCCGAACCGGGCGATATACATCCTCATCCGTTGGGCAGTTGAAAATCCGTTCGCGGTTGTAGCGCGAGGGCCCGACGTACGGCCAGAAATTGCCGTGCTCGTAGTCGTAGGCGCCGGGGTCGCTGATCATGAAGATCCCCATTCGGTCGTTGCCGGCCAGAGTGAGGTTCTCCACGCGCGGAGGGATCATATAGGTCCCCTTGTTCGCGTCGACGTACATGCGCATGGCGGCGAAGATTTGCCGGATATTGCTCTGGCAGCGCACCGTGCGCGCCTGCTCGCGCACCTTGCTTAGCGCCGGCAGCAGAATCGAGATCAGCAGTGCAATGATGCCGATCACGACCAGCAGCTCCACCAAAGTGAAAGCCCGCCGGGCGCGTGCGCCCCTGGGTTGAAGTCCATCGGACATGTAAAACCTCCAAAAGTGGACCAGCGGTTGACGCGGAGTGGGGATGGCGTCTGCCGGGTCCTGGACATGTTTGAAAGCCGCGGCGCCGGGCGAAGCCGCGCGGCGCGCCGCGGTCGGACATGCTCAATTAAGCCTCAACCTCACAGGCCGGACAATCGGGGGGATTCCTGATTACGAAAGTATGATTGACATTTGAAGTGCATCGTGGCTGTAGTGGCGGATGTGTAATGCGTGATGCGTAATGCATTCTCCTTCTTACGCATTACGAATCACGCATCACGCATTACCCGCGCATCGCGCATCACGCCCCAGTATAAAAAAACAGGCGAGGGGCGAGGCAATATCGCCTCGCGCACCTCGCCTCCGGACGCGTTCTCCATGACGGCCCCGGGGGTGTCAGCGTCGTGCGCCCAAGGGTCCATGATCCAACGTCGTCCGGACGTCTTCAGGTTGTGATGCGAATTTATATCCTTCGATTCACGGCGCGGGCATCGGGAGATTCCCTGATTCTGGTGGAGGGGCGATCGCAGTATTCTCCCATCACCGCGAAACTTGTGGCGTACAATGTCTATTCACATGGAAGCCGACATAAAGGATGCTCTGAGGTCGGCGCTGCCGGTCGCTCGGCCGACACAAGACGAAGCCGAGCAAATCGGCCGGCCTCCCAGGGGACCGCGCGCATTGCCCGATTGGCGGATTTCCTATCCGGTGGCATTGGCGTCCACCTGCCTGTCGCTCGTCGTACACTTGACTTTGAAAAAATGGGGCCATGATTCCGGACCGTTTCTGTTTTTCGCGCCGGCGGTAATGTTCAGTGCGTGGTTCGGCGGCACGGGGCCGGGATTGTTTGCCACCGCGGTTGGCGCGATCGCCGCCGACTGGTTTATCCTTCCGCCCGCCGGAATGTTCTCGATCTTGCCCGAAGATGTCGCGAAGTTTGGCGTCTTTCTGGTGATCGGCGCGCAGATCAGTTGGCTGAGCGGCGCGCTTCATTCAGAGCGAATCCGCGCCCAGCGCGACGCCCTGCTCGCGCGCGAAGGGGAGCGGCTGCTGGCCAAGGCCCGCGCGGCTCTCCAGGTGGCGCATGATCATCTGGAGACCCGCGTGCAGGACCGCACCGCCGAGCTGGCCTTTCAAAAGACGCTTCTGGAAGCGCAGAGCAACGCATCCGTCGATGGCATTCTCGTCGTGTCCGAAAATGCGCGCGTCATCTATGCGAACCGGCGCATGGCGGAGCTGTGGGGTTTGCCGCCGCAGGCGTTTGGGCAAAATCTGGCGGACGTTCTTGGGGCAATGCGGGAGAAGCTGGCCGACCGACGAGCGCCGTTGCTCAGCCGATCAGAGGACGGCGCCGTGCCGGTGGATGCGGATGCGACCTCCAATCTCGCGCTGCAGGATGGGCGAATTCTGGAATGCTACAGCGCGCCGGTGCGCAGCGCGGACGGAACCTCATACGGCAAGGTCTGGTTTTTTCGCGACATTACCGAACGCCGCAAAGTCGCGCGGCAGATCATCGAGGCCGGCGAGCGCGAGCGGCAGCGCATCGGCCAGGATTTACATGATGACGTCTGCCAGCATCTGGCCGGCATCACCTGCCTCGGCCGCGTGCTGGAGCGGGAGCTGATCGACTGCAATCCCGCGCAGGCGGAGCGCGCCGGCCGCATCGTCGAGCTCATCGGCCAGGCGATTCATCGCGCGCGTTCGCTCTCGCACGGCTTGCAGCCGGTCGAATTTGAGAATGCCGGACTGGGGACAAGCCTTCGTGAACTGGCGGCGACGGTTGAATCGATGTTCGCGGTCCGCTGCCAGTTTCGCGGCGAATCCAGTGTGCCGCTCAACGACGCGATTGCGCCGATTCATCTGTACCGCATCGCCCAGGAAGCGATCAACAACGCGGTTCGCCACGGGAAGGCCGCCAACATCTACATCGATCTGTTTAACATCGAAGGGCGCGTGATTATGTCGATCGAAGATGATGGCGTCGGGATCGATCTGTCCGTGCCGCCGACTGGGCTGGGGCTGCGCACGATGCAAACGCGGGCGCGGATGATCGGCGGAACGCTGAATGTCGAGCGTGGCAACGAACGGGGAACGCTGGTGACCTGCCAACTGCCGCTGCACGAAGCTGGAGAACATCAATGAACGCCGCCGCCAAAAGTTGTGAGCCTGTGACGAAGATTTCGATCCTGCTGGTCGATGATCATTCGGTTTTTCGAGAGGGAATGTCGGGCATGATCAACCAGGAGCCGGACCTCCTCGTGCGCGGCGAAGCCGATGGCCTGCGCAGCGCGCTCGTCGAGCTTAAACGCCTGAAGCCGGATGTGGCTGTGGTTGACCTCTCCATCCGCGACGGCGATGGCCTGGAATTGATCAAGGAAATCCGCGCGCTTTCTCCGCAGACGCGGGTGCTCGTGCTTTCGATGTACGATGAAAAAGTATTCGCCGAGCGGACGCTTCGCGCCGGAGCGATGGGATATGTGATGAAGGTTGAGGCGGCAAACGCGGTCATCGCCGGCATCCGCGCCGTTCATCACGGCGAGATTTATCTCAGCCCGCGTATGCGCGCCGCCCGTGGTGGCACCGCGCCCTCGAGCCTTGGTGCCGGTCGCGGCAATCTCGAACGCCTCACCGATCGCGAGATGCAGGTCCTGCGCTGCGTCGGCCGCGGCTTAAGCACGCAGGAGATCGGCGATGAGCTGTTCATCAGCGGGAAAACCGTCGAAACCCACCGGGAACACATCAAGCACAAGCTCGGCCTCAACACCAGCGGCGAATTGCTGCGATACGCCATCGAGCATAATCGGCTGCCGGAGTAGCGGTTGGTCGTTGACGGGCGAGCTTGCGTATGCGCACGATTCGTAGGTGGAAGTTTGTTTTCAATCCGCCCTTTTCGCAATCGTCATGCTGAGGTACTCCGAAGCATCTGCACGGATCAGCCAGATGCTTCGGAGTACCTCAGCATGACATCGCTCAAGATTCAAGTTTTCCACCTACAAACTTGGCCCGCACCGGGCGAGCATTCTCGTCCGCGGCCACTGCGGCAAAATATTCCTGATCGTGTGGCAGATGGTCACGCCAGGATTTTGCGGACGACATTCCCGCTTACATCCGTCAGCCGGAAATCGCGGCCCTGGAATCGGTACGTCAGTTTTGTGTGATCGAAGCCGAGGCGTTCGAGAATCGTCGCGTGCAGATCGTGGACGTGAACTTTGTCGTCTACGACGTTGAAGCCGAAGTCGTCGGACTGGCCGATGGTGAGGCCGGGTTTCATGCCGCCGCCGGCCATCCAGACTGTGAAGCAGTTGGGATGATGATCGCGGCCATCGTTGCCGCCGCCTTGCACCATCGGCGTGCGCCCGAATTCGCCGCCCCAGATCACCAGCGTGTCGTCGAGCATTCCGCGCTGTTTGAGATCTTTCACCAGCGCTGCCGAGGCCTGATCGGTATCGCGGCAATTCTTGGTGATGTCTTTGGTGAGATTGCCGTGCTGGTCCCAGGCTTCGTGGAAGATTTGGACGAACCGCACGCCGCGCTCCGCGAGGCGGCGGGCCATCAGGCAACTGTTGGCGAACGACAGCTTCCCCGGCTCCGCGCCATACATATCGAGAATGTGCTTGGGTTCTGAGCTGATGTCCGTCAATTCCGGCGCGCTGGATTGCATGCGATACGCCATCTCATACGAGCTGATTCGCGTGGCGATTTCCGGATCGCCGACCGCGTCCAGATGCATCTGATTCAGATTACGAACTGCATTAAGTGAATCGCGCTGCATCGTGTCATCGACGCCTTTGGGATTGGACAGATACACGACCGGATCGCCGACGCTGCGGAAAAGCACGCCCTGGTGCACCGACGGGAGAAATCCACTGCCCCAGTTGGAAGCGCCGCCGCTGGTCCCTTTGGTGCCGGTGCTGAAGACAACGAAAGCTGGCAGGTTGCTGTTCTCGCTGCCCAGACCATAGGTCGTCCACGCGCCCAAACTCGGACGGCCAAACTGCGTCGAGCCGGTGTTCATCAAGATCTGCGCGGGAGCATGATTGAACGCATCCGTGTACATCGACTTCACGATCGTGATGTCATCAACGACCGTGGACAGGTGCGGCAAAAGATTAGTCAGCTCCGCGCCGCTTTCGCCATATCGCGCGAATTTAAACTTGGGACCAAGCAGCTTGGAATTCGGATTGATGAACGCGGCACGATATCCCTTGAGGAGCTCGGCCGGCGGAAGCTTCCCGTCCCATCTGGCAAGCTGCGGCTTGTTGTCGAACAACTCAAGATGACTGGGCGCGCCGGCCATAAAGAGATAGATGACGCGCTTAGCCCTGGCGGCAAACGGCGGCATTTTGGGCGCGAGCGGATTGAGGGGCGCGGCGGCGGAAACACGGCTCGTGCCGAGCAAATCCGCGAGCGCCATCGCGCCAAGACCGACGCCGCATTGTTTGAAGAACCAACGGCGTGTGATTTGGCTGCGGTACTTATTGAAACGGTGGTCTTCGTGGGTCATGAAGTATCTCGCAAGTTGCAGCAACATTGGCGGGCAGTGCCCGCCCTACAGCGGTGTCTCTTTGCGGCGTTGCGTAGGGCGGGCACTGCCCGCCGATCGTGCTACTCCTTCGTCATCGCCTCGTCGAGATTCAGCAACACTCGCGCGACGACCGTATAAGCCGCTAACTGCGTTGGCGTAATACCCGGCGGCAGATCCTTCGTCGGCTCTGGCGTGCCGCTCACCAGCTCATTGGGATTCTTCCAGCCGTCCGCGAAGCGTTGGCGTTCCTTGTTCAATAGCGATTGAAGCTCTTTCTGTTCGGCTTCCGTCGCGTGGCGCGAGAGAACGCAACGAAACGCGTAGTCAATTCGATCGGCATCAGTCGTCGCACCCGATTCGAGCGTCTTTCGCGCAAGTGCTTTAGCCGCGTCGAAGAAGATCGGCTCATTGAGCGTCACCAGCGCCTGCAGCGGCGAGTTCGATCGTGCCCGGCGGACGCAGGATGATTCGCCATTGGGTACATCGAACGTTTGAAGCGCCGGATACGCCGTCGAGCGGCGACGGAAGGTGTAGATCGCGCGGCGATATTTCTCCGGGCCGGTCTCATCGATCCAGGGGAAGGGGGCATAACTCGTCGGCGGCTGAAACAGAAACGCCGGCGCGGGCGGCATCACGCTGCGGCCGCCGATTTCTGGATTGAGCAGGCCGCTGGCGGAGAGCGCAATGTCGTGGACGATTTCGCCATCGACTCGAAAACGCGGGCCGCGCGCAAGCAGGCGATTGTATGGATCGCGCGCGTAAAGTTCGGGTGTGACGCGGCTGTCTTCACAATAGGCCGCGGAGTTGACGATCAGCCGCTGAATGTGCTTGATGCTCCAGGGCTGTGCCAATTCTGATTCGCCGGGCGCAATAACCATTGGCTTCATGAACTCGCAGGCGAGCCAATCCAGAAGCTGCGGATGGCTCGGTGCTTCGCCCTGCATTCCGAAATCTTCCGGCGTCGCGACGATTCCGATGCCGAAGTAGGATTGCCAAATTCGGTTGACAAACACGCGCGCTGTGGTCGGCGATTTTTCATCCGCCAGCCAATGTGCGAAAGTCAGGCGGTCGCTTTTGTGGTCGGGCGGAAGTTGATGCAGAAACGCGGGCACGCCGGCAGTGACTTCCTCGGCGGGCTTGAGCCAGTCGCCGCGCATCAGCAGGTGCGTATCGCGCGGCTGCTCGCGGGCCACGAGCGTGAGCGTTGTCGCACCGGCGGGCCATTGCTGCCACAGGTCTTCGACCTGCTGATTCGCATCTTTCCAGTCGGCCACAGTCGTCCGCCAATAGCTGAAGACCTCGGCGACTTGGTTCTGCGATCGCTTCTCGTGCGGGATACTCAAGATCTCGCGCACGCGCTTGGGCAGCGGGTCGGCGACGAGCGGCCCATCGGCTGTCGTAACGCTTAAACGAAAGCGGCCGAGGTTATTGTTCATCAGATCATCGCTGTTCCACCCGCCATGATTCTGCTGCAGGTGGATGGTGATCATCGTTCCTTCGTCAAAGCCGACAGGTTCAGAGCATTGAAAAACTGCCTTGCGATCCTGATTGCGCCGGCCGGGGCCGGCGTCGATGCCCCACGCGGTATTCGCGTTGCCGTCGAGCGCCAGCTTCACTGGCCCGGTGACGCGGTTGTTGGTCTTGTCGTAGAAGTTGGGTTCGAGCACGCGCTCGGGCTGATCGTAATCGGCGGTGACTCCGGCAAATTTCACCTTCGCGCGTTTTTCCGGGTGATCGGCCGATGCCACTTCGACGCTGAAATCGGTCAGCGCGCAGGTGCCTTTGAATGAGCGGCCGGGGCCGCCGCAGGGGAGATTCGGATCGGTCAGCAATTCAAGGCGGAACGCGGTGATGTGCGAGAGATCAACTTTGGATTTTGTGCGAAATGTGACGGTGAATTTCGTCGGTGCGTAGCCTTGCGCGAGCAGCGATCCATCGGGCTGCGGCAAATATCGCTGATCGTTCTCGCCGGTGTTTTCCACATCGAGCACCGTCCATTGCGGCTGATCGTCCTTCACGCGCTCTTCCCAGTGGGCCATGTGGCTTTCCCAATCCGGGTCCTGGGTGCGGAGCGCCGTTTCGATCTGGCGCATCTGCCGGCGCAGGCCGGCGACTTTCATCTGCTCATCCGGCCTGTAAACCACGCGCTGCGCTTCGTGATCGTTATTCAGGAATGCGAACAGACGGTAATATTCGGTCTGCGTGAGCGGATCGTATTTGTGCGAATGACACTGGGCGCATTGGATCGTCAAACCGAGAATTCCTTTGCCGATCGCGTCCATGCGATCGAACATTTCATCCATGCGGAACTGCTCGGGATCGACGCCGCCTTCCTCGTTGACCATCGAGTTGCGAAGAAAGCCGGTCGCAACAATCTGATCCTGCGTCGGGTGCGGCAGCAGATCGCCGGCGATCTGCTCGAGGATGAACTGGTTATAGGGGATGTCCTTGTTCAGCGCATTGATGACATAGTCGCGATAGAAAAACATGTAGCGCGGCTTGTCTTTCTCAAAGCCGTCGGAGTCGGCGTAGCGAGCCGCGTCGAGCCAATGGCGGCCCCAGCGCTCACCATAATGCGGCGAAGCCAGCAGCTTCTCGACCTGCTTCGCGTAAGCATCGGGCGACGAGTCACTAAGAAAAGCATCCACTTCGTGCGGCGTCGGCGGAAGGCCGATCAGATCGAGATAGAGCCGCCGAAGCAACGTGACTTTATCGGTCTCCGTGGCCGGCGAGAGATTTTCTGATTCCAGTCTTGCGAGGATGAATTGATCTATCGCACCACGACACCAAGCAGGATTGCCGACGACCGGAAGCGCAGGGCGCGAGGGCGCGACGAAGGACCAATGAGCCGGCCGCGTCGTCGGCGCATCAGCTCGTGAAATGGCCGGCCAGGCGAGCAGGGCAGCTATAGCGCAGACAGTTCGAGCGTATGATCGCAGGGTCAATTTCATGATGTGTCCGATACGCCTATCAATACCGATGCTGTAGCCAATCCGTTCGCGGGAATTTACCCTTTTATCATGCTCAAGACGATCAGTTGGACCGGCTCAGCCGTGAGATTGCTGGACCAGACGAAATTGCCGACGGAAACCCTATACGTCGATATCGTTGACAAACAACAGATGTGGGATGCGATCAAGCGGCTGGTGGTGCGCGGCGCACCCGCAATCGGCGTGGCTGCTGCGTTTGGGGTCTATCTGGGTATCAGAGATTTCCCGGGAGACCGCGACGGTTTGGTCGGGCATTTAGATGACGTCTGCCGTTATCTGGCGACGAGCCGGCCGACGGCGGTCAATCTTTTCTGGGCGCTTGAGCGGATTCGAAGAATCGCCTCCGAATGCTCGGGCGCAGCCGGAGCGACTAAGCAGCGCATTTTGGATGAAGCGCTGGCAATGCTGGACGAAGACACGCGCATCTGCCGCGCTATCGGCGAGCATGGATTGAAGCTGCTCGAGCCGCTCGCACAGAACGATGGCCAGATCAATCTCCTCACACATTGCAACGCCGGCGGGCTTGCGACCGTGCAATACGGGACGGCGCTTGCACCAATCTACATCGGCGCGGAGCGCGGGCTGAAATTCCACGTCTACGCGGATGAAACCCGCCCGCTATTACAAGGCAGCCGGATCACGGCGTATGAGCTGCAGCAAAACGGAATTCCGGTGACCGTCATTTGCGACAACATGGCTGCGACGGTGATGAGCCAGGGGAAGGTTGCCGCGGTCATCGTCGGCACCGATCGCGTCGCCGCCAATGGAGATGTTGCGAATAAGATCGGCACGATGGGCGTGGCGATCTTGGCGAAGCATTTTGGGATTCCCTTCTACGTCGCAGCGCCGACGAGCAGCATTGATCTGTCGCTTGCGGATGGATCGAAGATTCCGATTGAAGAGCGGGATCGGAAAGAGATTAGCGAAGGGTGGGGACGGACGACTGCGCCGCCCGAAGTCGGAATCTACAATCCTGCGTTTGACGTCACGCCCGCGGAGTTGGTTACCGCGATCATCACCGAGTACGGTGTCGCGCGAGCGCCGTACCTATCGTCGCTCAAAAGCGTCTGCACGCTGCGGGCCTAAAATGGCTGCGGGGATCCTCAAGCATTGGGTCAAAAAATCGTCATGCTGAGTGGCCATGTTCGTGCGGCACACCCGCGAAGCACGAAAACGGCGGGCCGTGCCCGCCCAACGGGCGACGGTGGGGCG